>CACFLG010000003.1 GCA_902567095.1 uncultured OM182 clade bacterium | reverse complement strand
CGCCTCCTTATCTCACATATCTTCAGATATCCGCGTCTGGAAAATTAGTCCAAATAGAGCCAATCTCTGTGAAGGGCGCAACAATGATTCATGATTTTAACGTAACCCGTGATCATGTGATTTTCATGGACTTACCCGCCGTTTGGAATTTGGAGGGTATGGCAGAGACTGGGCTCCCTGTTTTGTGGGATGAGAGTTACGGGGCTAGACTTGGCGTGATGCCTAGAAATGGTGGCGATCAGGACGTTACCTGGTACGAAATCGACCCCTGTTACGTTTTTCACCCTTTGAATAGCTACGAGGATGGAGACAAGATAATCATCGACGTATGTCGAATGGACGATACGATGAAACCGGGCTCAAGCTCTCCACCACTTTTATTTCGGTGGGTTATCGACCGATCGAAAGGAACTGTAACCGAGACACAATTAGATGACCGCATGGCGGATTTCCCAAGGGTTTGTGACTCAAAAGTAGGCTTGAAGCATCAGTACGGATACTGCGCTGCTTTCGCACCAAGCAAACCATTCGCCGACGGTTTTTTAAAATACGATTTGGAGAAAAATAATTCCGCCTTCCACAATCTTAGAGGCGGCCAAGGAAGCGAACCAGTTTTTGTTAAAAATCCAGGAGATGAACTTGAAGATAGTGGTTGGGTTTTAAGTTATGTTTTTCGTCCAGAAACTGAGACCAGCGAAATCGTTATACTTAACGCTCAAGAATTCGAGGAGGAGCCCGTTGCCCGAATCCAGCTCCCTGTTCGAGTTCCAGCGGGATTTCACGGAAATTGGGTACCCGAAGGTTATTGATTATCTTTTATTTTTAATGTTTTTTATTGAAGAGAAAAAGAATTTGTTTTGCCATAACATTGCCAAGCCGGCAGAATAGAATTCAGTCCTCGATTGAGCTGTATACGATGCTTTTTAACTGTCCTCGGAAATTAAATGTCCCGGAGGGGACTAGCTGGGTCATAAAAACACAAAACATACTTTCTCTCGGATCAACCCAAAATATGGTTGAAGCCATGCCTCCCCAATAAAAATCACCCTCTCCTAAATTGTGTGCATTTACTTCGCTAAGAGTCGAAGCAAAACCTAAGCCAAAACCAACTCCTTCATACGCAGTCTCAGAAAATGAACCCATCGCAACAGAAGCTAAGTCGGTGTTCATCGGCAAATGATTTTGACACATCATTTTTAGAGTTCGATCACCTATTATCCGGCAACCATTATACTTTCCCCCTCCAAGCAACATCTCACAAAACTTCGCGTAGTCAGCGGTTGTACTCAAAAGACCTCCTCCGCCTGATTGAAGACGTCTTTTGTCTGCATAAATGCTCTCAACTGGATCATCGATGAGAACGAGATTCTTATCTTGGTCACGCTCATAATTTGCGGCCAGACGTGGCACCTTCTCATCACTTATGGTGAACGAGGTATCAGACATGTCGAGCGGTTCAAATATACGCTCGCCTAAGAACTCGGAGAAGGACTGGCCCGAGATAATTTCGACAAGAGCACCACACACATCTGTAGCGAGCGAGTAACACCAATTAGTTCCGGGATCAAATCTCAACGGGATCATAGAGAGCTTGTCTACAAAACCGGTTAAACTCGGTTGACTGTCTTTCAATGGTCCATAGAGCTTATCTACAGGATGATCAGAAGGGAAAAGACTTTCTCCATAAGTCAAACCGGACATGTGGGTAAGCAGATGAGCTATAGATACAGGCTGCTTGGGCGAGCGCAGCTCCATATCCACACCTTCTCCTTTTACCCATACACGTTGGTCTTTCCATGACGGGATAAACCTATGAACCGGATCAGTTAACTGCAGCCGACCTTCTTCAAAAAGCATCATAAGCGCAATGGATGTAATTGGCTTGGTCATTGAATAAATTCTAAAAATAGTGTCATCAGAGACAGGTACTTTTCTCTCCTTGTCGGCGAAACCAAATGACCGAGAATAAGCCACGTGTCCTCGCCTCCCTATCAAAACCTGACACCCTGGAATCTTTCCGGGAACAATGTAATTTCGTTCTAGATGATCGCTAATTCTTTCAAGTCTATGGTCACAAAAACCGGCGGAGTTTGGATCGACCTGCATCTTAAGACCCCTCTTGCTTCAAGTTTCAAAAATTATTGCATTCACGACATCGAGGAAACAGCACTTACGTTCCACCAGTAACATATAGGCACTGGCCGGTAATCCAACTGGCAGCTGGAGAAGCCATAAAAACAGTTGCAAACCCTATGTCATCTGGTGTTCCCAATCGACCTAGAGGAACGCCTATAATTTTCTCAATCGGTTTACCCTCAGGAAAATTTGTGGACTGATTAAAATTTTCGGTTGGAATTGGTCCAGGAGCTACCGCGTTCACCCTTATTTTTGGTGAAAGTTCTAGCGCAAACGTTTGAGTGAGACTATTGACAGCAGCTTTAGAAGCTCCGTACGGACCATTTTTAAGATTGCCTTGGGCTTTTGCAGAACTCGAAGAAATATTAATAATCGCTCCCTCATTAATGCAATTCGCTGCAGCCTGACAAGATATAAAGACTGCCTTTAGGTTCAAATCCATCTGCGCATCCCATTTGTCTTCAGGGGTCTTAGTAAGATACCTAGGAGTAGCATCCGGCAAACCTCCTGCGTTGTTAACCCAAACGTCTAAAGGATCATTTCTTGTAGAAAAGGCAGCTAACTGCGAAATCTGTTCGGGGTCCGTCACGTCGCACTCAAAAATGCTGACTTTTCGGCCTAGAGACGCTATTTCTTCAGCTAGACTCTCTAAGTCCTGTTTTGTTCTGGAAGCGACCACTAAATCAGCGCCTGCCTTAGCCATCTGAACGGCTATACCCCTGCCTATCCCCTTACCTGCCCCTGTTACGACTGCTCTTTTGCCGTCTAACCGAAATGGGTCCATTAATTCGCCCTCCCTTAAAATTAAACAAATTCGAGATACCTCGATAATTCTTGGAAGAATAACACTCGCAACCACGGAAATGCGAGTCAACCCAATAGGTAGAAAATTCGTTAGAATGAGGTTATTACAATGGAGCAGAACTATGGCGAACCCAAAAACAATCTTTGAAAAAGTGATCGATGGCGACATATCGTCCGAGAAGATCTACGAAGACGACCTAGCAATCGTCATAAAAGACATCAATCCTCAAGCGCCGACTCATGTGCTGATAATTCCAAAAACCAACGAAATTCCAAAGTTAAGTGAGGCAACTAAGGATCACCAAACTCTTCTTGGCCACTTACTCTTGGTAGCAGGCAAAATATCTCGCCAACTCGGAGTGGATGAAGCTTTCCGACTTATAATAAATAATGGCGCAGCAGCGGGGCAAACTGTTTTCCATCTTCACCTTCACATTCTTGCAAACAAGAGCTTTGATGAGCGCTCAATTGGGAATGATCTTGGTCACGATTAATTGTGTTTGTATTCAACCCTGACTTTTTGATTAAAAACTAATGATTAAGACAGTACGTTGACTCATCATCATTTTTAGCCTAGCTTGAAAAATGGAGGCAAGGCCTTTTCTTCCGATAAAAAATAAAGTTTTTCTATTTAAGAAGAAGCAAAGAAAAATATGGCTAAAGAACTGAACTATAATCTTCTAGAAGATGAAACGCGGGAATGTCCCTTCAAGTATTTTAAATCTATTCGAGATCTAGAGAACCCCGTCTATTTCATGCCAGAACTCCAAGCCTTTTACGTCAGCAAGTACCAAGACATCAGGTACGTAAAAAAACATCCTGAGATCTTTAGCAACGATATATACAAGTTGGGCTATGATTCGAGAGGAAACTCAAAAAATATTGCCGAAGAATACCGCACCTCTAATGGGTGGGCTCGAGTTTCCACCCTTCAGAGAACAGACCCGCCAGTTCACACGAAATACAGAAATCTGATTAAAGAAGCCTTTTCAGTGCGTCGTATAAGACTGATGACCAAATATATTGAGACTATGGTCAATGATTTACTGGACAACATTATCGATCAAGGTTCCTGCGATTTTATGTGGGACTTCGCGGTACCGCTCCCATGCACCGTAATAGCCGACCAGCTTGGGGTGCCGCGAGAAAAAATCTGGGATCTTAAGCGTTGGTCAGATGCGATGTTGGCCCCTGGGGGAGGCTTTACCAATGATCAGCAAGCCCTCGAATGCGCTAAACAAGTGGTCGAGGCCCAGAATTTCTTTGCAAGAGTAATAGATCAAAGACGACAATCGCCACAGGACGACATTATCACTAGCCTAGCTTTAGCAAAAATCAAAGACTCGCCAGATGACGAAGAGCGCCCTCTTACTATGTTTGAACTGCAGGACCTACTTGATCAATTGCTAACAGGAGGTAACGAAACAACAACTAACGCGATCGGCTCAGGCATGATGATGCTACTCCAAAATCCTCAACTGATTATAAAATTGCAGGAAAACCCAAATCTAATCAAAAATTTCATCGAGGAGTCTCTTAGGTTCGAGACACCTGTTCTTCACCTCTGGCGCCTAACCCTTGAAGACACAGAATTGAATGGCACAAAGATCCCGAAAGGATCACGAATTGCTCTGGGCTACGCCTCTGGCAACCGAGACGAATCAATTTTCGATGATCCTGAATTTTTCGACATAGAAAGGAAGAAAGCGGGGGCCCACCTTGCATTTGGATCGGGTCCTCACCACTGCCCTGGAGCCGCTCTTGCAAGGCAAGAAATGTATTCTGCCTTTACTATTTTCTTGCGTAGGGTAGAAAATATTAGAGCGACCAATCCAAAGGAAACGTTCGAGCATGTCCCCAGCAGCTTTCTCAGAGGTCTAAAAAATTTAGAAATTAGTTTTGACTCGGCCGGCAAGGGAAGATATTTTCCAGATGCCTCGGTCTATTAAAGATACAAGGAGAAGATCAAATGGCGGATTATTGCGAAGCCGACGTTCCCAGCCAAACCGGTAAAACCGCTTTCGTAACCGGCGCAAATACTGGAATTGGCTATGACACAGCCAGAGTATTAGCCGAGAGAGGAGCAAAAGTGTTAATCGGCTGCCGAACCGAAGAAAGAGCCCTTGCGGCTATTAGTAAGATCAAGGAAGAAACTCCTGATGCAGATTTAAAATGGATTGAATTAGACCTTGCAGACCTATCTTCAATCAAAGCTGCGGCTGAAAACATTAATAAAGAACCGGCTCTAGACATACTTGTCAATAATGCTGGCGTCATGGTGCCACCGAGGACATTAACCAGGGACGGGTTTGAGCTCCAATTCGGTGTGAATCATCTTGGCCATTTCGCGTTAACAGGGCAAATCCTTCAGAAATTAATGAGCACCGCTAAAGCCAGGATAGTAAATGTAAGCAGTAATGCTCATAAGGGAGGAGAAATTTTCTATGAGGATCTAACTGCAGAAAAAAAATACAGCCGCATAAAAAGATATCAGATGAGCAAATTCGCAAACATCTTATTTACTTATCATTTGCAGAGACTACTAGAGAAAACCTCGAACGACACCATTTCGGTAGCATGCCATCCTGGCGGATCAGCAACCGAGCTCGGAAGACATATCCCCTTGGCTTTCAGTATTCTCCTTGCGCCTCTCTCCCTGATAATGAACAGCTCCGCGGAAGGCGCTCTACCGACATTAATGGCAGCAACGCATGGTGAGGTGTCAGGCAGCGATTATTTCGGGCCAATGAAATGGGGCGAAATGGCGCATTCGGCCCATAAGGTAAGCACGGACCCCTTTTCGCGAGACCAAGATAATGCCGAACGACTTTGGGATCTATCTGAAAAACTTACGGGTATAAAATATGATTTTGGAGAACTCTCATGAGCAGACCTTTCAGATTTGGATTTCAAACTTTCAATGCAAAGGGGGCAAAAGACTGGGCTGATCAGGCAAAAAAAGCTGAAGATCTTGGTTACTCCTCTTTTCATCTCGCTGACCACATCCTAGGCGCGGGTCCAGCCTTAGAAAAAGCCAACCATCCTGAGCAGAACATGGCTGCTATTCCTGCCATGGCCTATGCTGCAGCCGTTACGAAAGAAATAAGAATTGGATGTCGGGTCTTTTGTGTGGACTACCACCTTCCCATCGTCTTAATCAAGTCTGCGATGACAATAGACATGCTCTCAGAGGGTCGACTAGAGTTCGGGATTGGGGCCGGCTGGATTTCGGAAGAGTACAAAGCCCTAGGCATAAAAATGGACGAACCAAAAATACGTATTGACAGAATGGGCGATGTCGTTTCGGGAATAAAAGCGTTCTGTAGCGACGGGCCAGCAGACATAAGTAACGACACGCTCGAGTGGTCCGGGTTCTCAGGTATCCCAAAGCCTAAAAGGAGGCCGCCGATTATGATAGGAGGCGGTTCTCCAAGAGTCCTGAGATTGGCTGGAAAAGAGGCAGACATAGTATCACTAAATTTTAATAACCGTTCAGGAGCAATTGGACCAGATGGGGTTGGCCTATCAACGGCAGAACAAACGCAAAAAAAAATCGGGTGGATCAAAGAAGGAGCGGGCGATCGATTTAAAGATTTAGAAATAGAGATAGGGGCATACTTCACGTTTGTTACAGACAACCCAGCACCAATAGTTGGCGAATTTTCTAAAATATTTGGGATGCCCGAAGATCAGATGAAAGAACACCCTCATGCTCTCTTTGGTTCCGCGGAAGAAATTTGCGATGAGCTTGAAAGGCGCAGAGAAATTTTTGGGATTTCATATGTCACAGTGGGCACTGATAATCTTGAATCCTTTGCCCCGGTTGTTAAGAAATTAACCGGGAAATAACGACCCAACTAAACGACGTATCATTTGACTAACAAGGAGATATCGCATGAAAGCCGCTGTTTTCGAAAAAGCAAATAAAGCGTTAACCATTGAAGACGTTGACATCATCGATCCTAGGCAAGGCGAGGTGTTAGTTCGAACAAGTTGCTCGGGGGTCTGTCACTCTGACCTTCACTTTATTGAAGGGCTTTGGAAAGTCCCAATGTCTTGTGTTCTTGGCCATGAAGCAGCGGGAGTGGTCGAAGCGATTGGGGAAGGGGTCACGTACGTGAAGCCAGGAGATAGAGTAATAATGAGTTTCCGTCCGTT
This sequence comes from uncultured OM182 clade bacterium, assembly GCA_902567095.1. Taxonomy (GTDB): domain Bacteria; phylum Pseudomonadota; class Gammaproteobacteria; order Pseudomonadales; family Azotimanducaceae; genus UBA9659. The sequence goes on along the minus strand of CACFLG010000003.1, from coordinate 92,626 downwards.
TTGCGGCAAATGCTACTACTGCCTCGGCGGGAAGCCAAGTCTCTGCACCGCGCCCGAAATTGACGCAGCCGCCGCAAGCAGGTTGTCTTGGAAAGGAAAGCCGTTACTGCAATTTAGCTCGGTTGGATCCTTCGCTGAGTTGATGGTGACGAGTGAGAATGGCCTAGTCAAAATACCAGAGGAAATGCCAATGGCGGAGGCTGCTCTTATAGGTTGCGGAGTGACGACAGGCGTTGGAGCGGCCCTTTACACGGCAGAAGTCGAGGGCGGAGCAACCGCAGCGGTTATAGGTTGCGGCGGTGTTGGTCTCAACATAATCCAAGGATGCAGAATAGCGGGGGCCGCTAATATCATCGCAATCGATCTCATGGATTCAAAATTAGAAATGGCCACTAGCTTTGGGGCAACCCACACAATTAATTCTAGAGAAGAAAATCTCGACGAAGCTATAAAAGAAATCACGAAAGGCGCCGGAGTAGAATACGCGTTTGAAGCAATCGGCGTTCCTGAAGCCGCAACTCAAGCTTTTAACATAATAAGACCTGGTGGCACGGCTATCATTGTAGGCATGCATCCTTTGGGCTCTGAAATCAGAGTGCCAGGACCTCATTTTTTGCAAGAGAAAAAGTTAATCGGATGCATGTATGGATCTACCCGTTTCAGAGAGCACATGCCAAAACTGATCGATCTTTATCTGCAAGATCGACTTGACCTAACAAGCCTAGTTTCCCGTCGACTTAAGCTTGAAGACGTCAATGAAGCTTTTAGGTCGATGAAGGCAGGCGAGGTAGCAAGATCTGTTCTGGAATTTAGTTGATCACATTATGAAGCAAAAAGGAGGGTCGTTTGGCTGACAAAAAAAAACTTGAGGCGGGCGAAAATCAGTTAAAAAGGCTGTTAGCAGCTGCAGATAAGCTTGAAATCATAGACTTATCCTCAAACTATATGCGAGGGCTTGACAGGCTAGACGGAACCCTAGAACGCTCGGTTTTTTGGGACGATGCGTATTGTTCTTATGGAACTTATGAAGGTGGTCCGGAGGGCTTCGTGGAATACTGCCAGTCTGCTTTAAAATCACATCTGTCCAACCATCATTTTCTTGGACAGATAAATATTGAAATAGAGAATAACGAAGCTTTTGGTGAAGTTTATTATCAGGCTTTCCATCGCACAAAAGATGCTAACGATAATCAGCGTGACGTTTTTATAAGCGGGCGTTACGTTGATCGCTATGAAAAACGAGACGAGATTTGGAGAATCGCTTACCGAAGCGAGCTTGTTGATTGGGTAAGAGACGATCCAGCAGCCGACACCTGGTTTAAGAATTCTCCCATGATCTTAGGTGCGCGGAAGCCAAAGGATCCGTTATACGACAGAGAAAAGATGAGAAAGACCAGTTAAATTTTAGGGGTTCCTCCATAAAACCCCGAAAGGTTTGCCTGCTGGGACTTGTGGTCAAGCTCAATATAATATGCAAAGCAAAAATCTACTCAAAACAGCGATCATTGTCTTGCTCATTAGCTCGGGATCAGCGAGAGCAGAAATCTCGACCTCTGTTCCTTTCGCTGTTTCAAATTTTAGTCCGCTCGTAAAAATTCACGGATTACCGTCACCAAGATCAGCGAATATAATGACTAAGGGGAGCCTGAGAGGAACGATACAAGCTTCCCTTTCGAACAATTTCAGCGAAAGTCTGGGCGAACAGCAATCTATTCTGCTAGATGGGGAAAGCCTTAATACAGAGCTCCTTATTGACTACGGACTTGGCAACAAAGCAGAACTTTCACTAGTGCTGCCTTACTCAAAACACAGTGGCGGCAATCTGGATGGATTCATCGAAAACTGGCATTCTTTTTTTGACTTGCCCGATGGTGGTCGACGTCATAGCCCAAAAAACCGCCTGCTATATCAAGTGAAAAATAATGGTAGAGAGTCTTTTGCACTAGGCCCTGATTCCAACGGTGCCCTCGGGGACATTTCTATTATTTTCTCTAAAAACTTATCAGATAGAAAAAACCAGCTATGGAAGGTTTCTGCAGGTGTGAAATTGCCTTCAGGAAAATTTTCCGATTTATCTGGATCAGAATTTACTAGTTTTTTTTCTATGGCTCATTACAGCAATCTGTATATCTTAAGATTCCCCAAGTGGCATTTTAATCAAACCCTCGGGGTTTTGAAAAATAACGCCGCCGACCTTTTTGAAACAAAAGTAAAAAATTTAGTGTATTTTGGGTCGTCGCAAGTCGGCAGGAAAGTCAGAGAAAGATTAGATCTCAAATTGCAGTTCGACTATCACACTTCTTTTTATTCAAGTGATTTAAAGCAACTCGGAAACGCGAGTGTCCAACTAGTTCTGGGGGGCACCATCAAAGTAAGCGAGTCGTTTGTCTTGGATCTCTCCCTTACCGAAGACATCGCTGCAAATACAGCTCCCGATGTAACCTTTAGTCTTGGCTTGCGAAGAACTTTCTGAGTTATGATAAACAAAGCTCTTTTTATAGGTACGAGAGTTATGGAAATCATCCCCATTGCCAAATCCTTAGGCGCCGAAGTAATTGGTGCTCAGCTCGTTAACATGGACGTAACAACATATTCTTTGATCGAAAAAGCATTTTCACGTTATCTCGTCTTATGTTTTAGGGATCAACAGCTCGTTCCGGGCGATCTTGTGAATTTAGCTAGAAAATTTGGAGGGGTTGGCGAGACGCCTTATCTTTCAGGATTGGAAGACTACCCAGATGTTGTCCCGATAATAAAGGAGGCAAATGAAAAGTCTCAACACACGTTCGGATCTGGGTGGCACACTGATTTCACATTTCAAAAGACACCTCCTGCGCGAACATTACTTTATGCCTTAGATGTGCCACCAAAAGGCGGTGATACTCTTTTCGCAAACCTCCAGGACGCTTATGAATCATTATCGACTGACATGCAGGAGAATTTGTCCAGGCTCCGAGCACTTCATAGTTCAATTCGTTCCTACGGCCCTGATGCAAGCCTAAAAAATCATTTAGAAAATATGACTATTGCAAACGAAAAGGAAGAACCCGGATTTGAGAGCCACCCCGTAATCAGGAAGCACCCAGTTACGGGCAAGCCTTCGCTCTGGATAAATCCAACTTATACAATAAGATTCGACGGGATGACTGATCAAGAAAGCCAACCCTTGCTTGATTATCTGAATGATTTGATTACTGAAGAGAGATTTACATGCCGAGTTAATTGGAGGAGAAACAGTCTCGTAATGTGGGACAACAGATGCACCCAACACTCAGCGTCTTCAGATTACGCAGGACACCGCAGAGAGATGTGGAGAATAACGACGGCCGGAGATACTCCGGCAAACTTTGGCAGGTCTAAAGGTGCTATTCAAATTGCTTAACACGACTAAACGAAAATTAAATTTCCAAAAAAACGAGGATAACCAACCGCTAACCCTTCTCGCTCGAAACTTCTATAAATGGTTCATAATCCTTCCAGCACTCCTGATGACAACCATTATAATTGGAAGCTGTATTGTTGTGATATCCATTTTTGGATTTCCAGCAGCTTGTTCGCAGAAGCTCGCCTCATTTTGGGCAAGAATTAATGCAAAGGTCTGCTTAATAAAGCTTGAAATTACTGGCCTCGAAAATTTGCGCGATAACCAATGCTACATTTTAGTTGCCAACCATTTGAGTCTGATAGATATCTATATTTTGTACGGCTTTCTTGACAAAAACCTAAAATGGGTGATGAAGAAAGAATTAAAATTCATTCCCTTTTTAGGACAAGCCTGTGTAGCAATGGGAAATATATTTGTGGATCGGAGGAATACGGAATTCGATCTTAAAGCACTCCGAGAAGCGAAGAATAATTTAGCGAGAAGCGATTGCATCGTCTTTTTTCCTGAGGGCACTAGATCTAGAGACGGGAACTTAGGCCCTTTCAAAAAAGGAGCTTTTCGCATGGCAAAGGATCTAGAGTTTCCTATTGTTCCAATCACTCTCCACGACACTCACCACGTCTTAGCAACAGACTCGATTGATTGGAGACCTGGTAAAGTTCTAATGGAAATTCATCGCCCCGTTGAAATCAAATCGGAAACCGATCTTAATGAGATAACTTTTGAGACCAGAGAGATCATCCGTAAATCTTTGATCAAAAAAATCGAGGCGCAGAACGCAGAATGCGTTTAAAAACTATTTGTTTTTGTTTTTTCCTTTTTTTTTGTTCTTCCGCTTCTTTTTATCTTCGTTGTTTTTTTCTCCGCGCGCTTCTCTGAAAGCATCTTGCATTCTTTCCAGCTTTATTTCTGCTCGAGCGTGCCTCAGCTTTTCAGCCGCTTCGACAAAGTCTACTACCTCTTTTTTTTTCATAGCTAAAACACCCAAGACTATTTCCTAAAAAATGTTTACCAATCTATATATTCCCAAATATCTCTATCGACGTACCATTGGCATTACTGACAACTCTCAACTCAAAGGGGTTACAACACACTTGGCAGTCCTCGATGTATTCTTGATCTACCGACGGGTCAACAACTAATTCAATTCTCTCACCACAGTGAGGACAATATGTTTTATGTGTTTCAAGGTGCATTGCATTATTATATAACGTGACGTTACAAGAAGGGAGTTTTCCTAATTGAATAAACTTTTATCCGACGCTAACAACTGTTTCGTGTGTGGGCCGCATAATCCTGTCGGACTGCAACTAAAATTCCGACTTAAGGGTGATGTTTGCGTCGCAGACTTCAAACCAGGAAAAAACTTATGCGGATATAATGGAATAGTTCACGGTGGAATTATATTTACTGTTCTTGACGATGTGATGGGAAATTGGCTTTTCCTAAAGGGTAAAAAAGCTTTCACCGCTAAATGCAGCATTCGTTACTTTGCAGAGCTGCCGTGCGAATCAGAAACTCAAGTCGAGGGACATCTTTTAAAACAGAAAGGGAGAATGACGCAGATGAAAGGGATTATTCGCTCGGCCGAGGGAGACCAAATCTTTGCCGAAACGGAAGGATTTTTTATGAATGCCAACTAAATATTGGCGAGATAATCAGCTAGCAGTCCTACAGAAACGGCATATTTGTTCGCGCAATTGTAATGCAAAATGGTTTCAAAATTTTTCCCAACCAAGTAAGTCTGATCAGAAGTATCGCTCAGACGCAAAAGCGCATAGGTTTTATCCTCAGAAAGTTTCCCAGGATCAATCCCCAGGTTTATCCAATGCTTCAACGGGAATGGGGCAGAGTGCTGTTTCATGGCTCGGCAACCACTTTTCCCTGATGTAGGTGGGAAGCGATCGTAAATTTCATTCGAAACGTTTACTTTCTTGCCCCATAGATCCGAATAAACCCAACCGTTTTTTCTTAAGTAATTAGCTATCGACGCAAACACATCTAATTCAGAATTCCAGATATCTTTCTTGCCGTCACCGTCAAAGTCCTGCGCATAACCAAAAAAACTGCTTGGCATAAACTGACTTTGTCCCATCGCTCCAGCCCAAGCTCCGACAAATGATCCAGATTTAACATGTCCCTCATCGAGTATTTTTAGTGCACTTATTAATTCTCGGGTGAAAAAGGTATTTCTTCTCGGATCATGACCAAGCGTTGCCAAGGAGCGAATGACTGAGTATTTTCCTTGGTAACGCCCGAAGTTTGTCTCCAAACCCCAAAAAGCGACTATATAATTAGCATCTACTTGATAAGTCCGTTCGACGGCTAATAGGTCTTTGTTATGTATTTGTCTTAAATTCCTTCCGTCGCTAATTCTTTTGTCAGATAGACGTGCATTAAGATAATCCTCGGTGGTTTGAATAAACTCAGGTTGTTTTCTATCTAACGCTAAGACTCTAGGGTCAGGTTTTAGCTGAAAAAGCTCTTGATTAATTATTGCTTCTGAAATCCCAGCCTCTATCGCTTTCTCACGAACAAAAACCAGGTACTCCTTAAAGCTTTGTGCATAAACTGATGATAAAGAAACGTCGACGACGGCAATAAGCAAAATGATCGAGATGTGTTTTCTCATAGTATAATCATCAACCTTTTAATTTGAGAATTTAATGGATAAAGAGTATCAATCAGCTGGCCTCTTCAGAAGACTAGCTGCAATATTGTACGACTCACTGCTTATCATTGCCATGTGGATAATCACTACACTGCTGCTTGTCGCGTTTATAAATGACGGGACTGCGTTGCAGGGACCTCTGTTCCAGTTCGGATTATATTTTGAGGCGTGCCTTTTTTATTCGTACTTTTGGCGATTGCGTGGACAGACCCTTGGAATGCAAGTCTGGAAAATCAAATTGGTTAGCCCAAGCTTGCAAACATTGAGTTGGCAAGAATGCTTTGCAAGGCTTTTCTTTGCACTTGTTTCAGTTTCAATGCTAGGACTGGGTTTCATATGGATGCTTTTTGATCCTGACAGGCTAACCTGGCACGATCGAGCGTCAGGAACCAGAGTTGTTCTTCTTAGGAAAATTGAATTTGAAGACTAAAAATGGAAAAATTCTATCCTTTTGAGAAAAAAGCACAGCAACAATTATAAAAATTGCGTGTGCCCACCAAAGGCCGAAGATAGAGGGTATCTCTTCCCGAGCAAGAGCGGATTTGCCCGCAGCCAAGGAAAAAATATAGAGGAAGCATATAATCATTGCTGGCACCACTTTCCCGTACCGTCCTTCCCGTGAACTAACCTCAGAAAAAGGAATAGCGATAAAACCCAAGATAGGAATTAACAGGGCCATTGCAAGCCTCCAATGCAATTCAGCGGAGGCCCCCGGCTCCATTGAATCAAAAAGCTGTGAGTTGGTCATCGATGAAAATGAAAAAGTGTTGGAAAAAGTTGAAATCGTTTCGATTGGTTGGCCATATTCGTGGAAAGAAATCACTTCGTAATCAGCCATTCCCGGCTGACCATAAAACCTGACACCATCCTGTAATACCAACATCAATTCGTTGCTAGAGCTGGAATTGAAATAACCATTACTAGCAAGAATCGTTGAAAAATGTCTCACCGTTGTGTCTTTAGAGTCATGATGAAAAGCATTTATGAAAATATCTTCTAGCTGATATTGGTCAGTGACATTCCTGACATAGATTACCTTTTCACCAAACCTAAAGGATTGGAATCTTCCGGAAATAAGCTTATCGAAATCTGTCTGGTTCGCTTGAGCGATCAACAGCTGGTCTACCTGCCGCTCCCCAAGGGGTTTGATAAAACCCGCTAACAAAGCCGATATCAAGGAGAAAAATAGAGCTAAGCTAAGAATCATCATTCCAATATTTCCAGGGCTCAAACCAAAAGATTTCATCACAATCATTTCGTTTTCGGCTGATAGTCGTCCCAACACCAAGATGACAGATAGGAAAAAGCTTACTGGAACAACAATTTCAAGGAAACTAGGCAATCGCCAAAAAATCAAGACAAAAAGAATTTCTGAGTTAAGCGAACCTGATGCAGCGTCCTCAAGATATCCGCTAAAACGCCAACTTACCGCGATCACAGTGAGTATCCCGCTAACCGTCAATGCTGTAAGAGCGATCTCTTTTAAAAAATATCTGTACAAAATCATTTTCGTTCTTTTCCAAATAGACAATTGCGCAAAACCGGGAATTGCGCATTATAATACCCCTTCAACCAAGTTCACTAAATACTGGAGGGGGAATGAAATACAACATAAAACTTGGAGCACCAGAGAAAAGCAGGACGCCCTGCATCGTCACTGGTGTTTTTGAAGAAGGCATCCTTTCCCCAACCGCAAAGAAATTAGACAAAGCTAGTGGAGGCTACATTAACAAAGTGATAAAGAGAGGCGATCTCAAAGGGGAAAAAAACGAAAGTCTGCTTCTACATGATATAGAAGGAATTTCGGCTACGAGGATTTTATTGGTAGGTCTTGGCTCTAAAAGCGCATTCAAAGAGTCAGAGTTTTCAGAAGCGATAGAGTTCTTTGTTCGGAAATTGAAAGCGATGCGCCTTCGATCAGCACTGGTTTGCATTGTTGAAGTTGCTAAGTTTAAGAGAACAATTTCTTGGAAGGGTCAAAAATTAGTCGAATCGACAGAGAATTGTCTCTATGAATTTCAAAACCTAAAAGAAAGAACCAAACGCAAAAACTCTTACCTGAAATCCGTTGACGTTTTAGCAAGCAAAGAAGAAATGAACTCATTGTCAGAGGGCATCAAAAAGGGCCTTGCACTCTCGATGGGAGTAAAAAAAGCAAAAGATTTAGGAAACCTCCCCGGAAATATTTGCACACCGCAGTATCTTGCTAATCAAGCTAAAGAACTAGCAAAAAAATATAAAGCTATCAGCACTAAGATCATGGAAGAAAAAGAAATAGAAACCCTAGGAATGGGTGCGTTTATGTCGGTGACGAAGGGTAGCGACCAGCCAGGCAAATTTATTATTATTTCTTACAAAGGCTCAACAGCAAAGGGTCCAGTGCATGCAGTAGTTGGGAAGGGTATTACTTTTGACACTGGAGGAATATCCTTAAAGCCAGGGGCTGGAATGCAGGAAATGATTTGGGACATGTGTGGTGCAGCGGCGGCCTTTGGTACCGTTCTTGCGGCAGCGGAATCCAAACTTCCGATAAATCTTGTCGTTGTTCTTGCCGCCGCTGAGAATATGCCATCAGGTTCAGCTTCTCGACCTGGCGATATCGTAAAATCTATGTCCGGGCAAACGGTGGAGATACTGAACACGGATGCAGAAGGAAGGCTGGTCTTATGCGATGCCCTCACTTACGTCGAAAGATTTAAACCCGAAACCGTAATAGACGTGGCAACACTAACAGGCGCTTGCGTGGTTGCTCTCGGTAGCCACGCAAGCGCAATGTATTCGAATGATAATGAGTTAGCGAAAGACTTAACAAAATCCGGCGAAAATTCACTTGACCGAGTGTGGCAAATGCCTCTTTGGAAAGAATACCAAAGCCAAATAAACAGCAGGTTTGCCGACATGGCGAACATCGGAGGAAGAGAGGCCGGCAGCATCACAGCAGCCTGTTTCTTATCTAGGTTTGCAGAAAAGTATAGATGGGCCCATTTAGACGTTGCAGGCACTGCCTTTAATGGAAGTGGATCAAAAAAAGGCGCGACAGGTAGGCCTGTCCCACTTCTATTTGACTATCTATCGAACATAGCATCGAGCGAGTAGATGACAAAGATCGATTTCTATCTTGTAAAGGGCGACGAGCTTCTCTTTGCATGCAGATTGATCTCCCTCATATATCGCAAAGGTCATAAAATTCATGTCCAAACCCCTAGTATAGAATACGCTCAAGCGCTGGATGAAAAACTTTGGAGCTTTTCAGAAGATTCCTTCATCCCGCATTCTTTGAAAGAGGATCAGCTCGACGCGCCAATTAGGATTTGTACAGAGACGGATTCACCAGAACACAAAGACGTTTTTGTCAATCTTTCAGGAAGCACTCCCATATTTTTTTCGAGGTTTGACCGGGTAGCGGAAGTCGTACCTGAAAAAGAGTCAGACAGAAGCGCCGCGAGAAAAGCTTATTCTTTTTACAAAGTGCGCGGTTACGAAGTCAGGTATCACAAAATGGGTCGTAAAAGCAGATAATTTCAGGAAAATAAGGACGAAGCATATAAATGTCCAAGTTATCATGAAAGACCAGCTGAGAGACCCGAACACACTAGAATTATTTCCCGAAGTAGTGGATGATCTTGAAAAAACTCTCGATGTGGACAGTTCAAAGAAGACTAAGAAACCAAAAATACAAAATAGATTCAGAAAAAAGCTCATAAAGGATCTTTCAAGCATCTCCAAGTGTCTCGATTGATAAAGGGAATTTAACAGCCAGCTCTCGCGCGGTTATACTGAACGAATTACCAAAGTAAGAGAAGTAAAAATCTCAGCTAAAAATGCAGAAATATACGCCGAAAGACATAGAAGAGAAATGGTATAAGGCTTGGGGAAAAAACAATCTTTTTGCTCCTTCAGGCCAAGGCGCTCCATTCTCGATAGCAATCCCTCCTCCAAATGTCACAGGGACTTTGCACATGGGGCACGCGTTCCAGCATAGCATTGTAGATGCTCTGATCCGCTATCAAAGAATGAAAGGGAGAAAGACACTTTGGCAAATGGGAACCGACCATGCGGGCATAGCAACCCAAATGCTTGTTACAGAGCAGTTAGCCAAAGAAAATGTATCTCCATCGCAGTTGGGAAGAGAACAATTCATTCAGAGGGTTTGGGATTGGAAAGAAAGATCGGGGAAGACCATCTCGAATCAACTCAGAAAACTGGGGGCTTCTCTGCACTGGGATACCGAAAGGTTCACGATGGACGCAGGGCTTTCCAATGCAGTAAACGAAGTGTTTATAAAACTCTACGAAGATGGATTAATTTATAGGGGCAAACGTTTAGTAAATTGGGATCCACTACTTAAAACTTCTCTCTCCGATCTTGAGGTAGAATCGAAAGAAGAAAAGGGTAGTTTGTGGCATTTGAGATATCCAATAGCTGATCTAGAAGGAGAATTTTTAGTAGTCGCGACAACCAGGCCTGAGACTATGCTGGGTGATACAGCGGTAGCAGTGAATCCCGAAGACACTAGGTATAAGAAATATATTGGGAAAACAATAAACCTCCCGATAACCCAAAGAAAAATTCAAATAATAGCGGATCAATATGTAGACCCTGACTTCGGTTCGGGATGCGTGAAAATAACTCCGGCCCATGACTTTAATGACTATGATGTCGGGAAAAGACACGGATTGGAACTTATAAACATATTAAACGCAAATGGCACACTTAACGACCAGGCTCCAAAAGCATATGAAGGCCTAGATCGCTTTGACGCAAGAAAAAAAATAGTTGAAGAACTTAGCAGTTTAGATTTGATTGAGAAAATTGAAGATCACATCTCTGCGATCCCCAGAGGCGAGCGGACCGGAGAAATTGTTGAACCTTTCCTCTCTGATCAATGGTTTGTCTCAGCGGATCTTCTTGCTGAAAATGCTATAAAAGTTGTCGAGAATGGAGAAATTGATTTCCTCCCAAAAAATACGGAGAACATCTATTTTGCTTGGATGAGGAACATCCAAGACTGGTGCATAAGTAGACAACTGTGGTGGGGCCACCAAATTCCAGCGTGGCACGACCAAGAGAAAAATATCTTTGTTGGGCGATCCGAAGAAGAAATAAGAGCAAAGTATTCTCTTGCAACAAATGTAAATCTTGATCGAGATAAAGACGTCTTAGACACATGGTTTTCTTCCGCGCTTTGGACTTTTTCTACTCTCGGCTGGCCAGAAAAAACTAAAGAGTTGAAGACATTCCATCCGACTAGTGTCATGGTGACCGGTCACGACATTATTAGTCTTTGGGTATCAAGAATGATCATGATGTCTTTATACTTCCTTGAGGAGGTCCCCTTTAAAAAAGTTTACGTCCACGGACTAATAACCGACGCTAATGGACAAAAGATGTCCAAGTCAAAAGGGAACGGTCTCGATCCAACCGATATCATTGAAGGAATATCTTTAAAAGGTTTGGTTAAGAAACGTACAAGTAATCTTATGCAGCCAAAAATGAGTCAAAAAATTGAGAGAAACACTATCAAGGAGTATCCAGAGGGGATCTCAGCCTACGGTACCGATCCTCTAAGATTTACATTTCAATCACTGGCCTCAGGATCAAAATCAGTGAGTTTTGATGTAAAAAAAGTCGAGGGCTATCGTAATTTCTGCAACAAACTTTGGAATGCAGGACAATACGTTCTCTCTAAGATAGAAAAGAAAGAGAGCAAACCAATTTTAGATGCAAAAATAAATCTTGATGTAAACAAGTGGATTCAGTCAGAACTGCAAGCATGTATCAGAGCCGTAGATTTTGCGATGGAAACTTTTAGGTTTGACCTTGCGGTAAAAGCGATCTACGAGTTTGTATGGAATGAATTCTGTGACTGGTATTTGGAGTTGACAAAACCAGTGCTTCAAAGTGACGAGAGCTCAGATGACGAAAAAAACGAAACTAAAAAAACTCTTATCACAATAATTGAGTCCATTCTCAGACTTATTCACCCTTTCACACCTTTTATAAGCGAAGAGATTTGGCAAAAGATACCAAGGGAGTATAAAGAAGCCGCAGATTATATAATGGTCGCAAATTATCCTATCTCTGATTCGACGCTGACCGATGAACAAGCCAGCAAAAATATTTGTTGGCTGAAGGAGACTGTTACAGCGATAAGAAATATACGAGGAGAAATGGATATTTCGCCAGTAAGAAAAATACCAATAATAATTTCTAGAGGGACCGAGCAAGATAGGTTAAACCTAGAGAAATTCGAACCGCTGCTCAAGGCTTTAATTGTTCCCGAATCGATAACTTGGAAAGAGCCGGAAGATCATAACCCTCTGGCCGCCACCGCAATAGCTGGAACTATGGAGTTATTAGTTCCGATGGAAAATCTCATCGATAAGGAATCCGAATTAACTAGACTATCTAAAGAGCTAACCAAAAAAAATAAAGAGTTTGAGGCTATAAAGAAAAAGCTTGATAATCCGAACTTCATAGACAAAGCTCCAAAAGCGATCGTAGAGAAAGAAGATCTCAAGAGGCAGAGGTTGGACGAGGTTATAAAAAATTTAGAACATAAAAAATCTCAGATACTAGAAATATAGGGTTTTAGGGAATAACTTAAAAATATTTGCGAAAATATCGTCCTTTATGTTCTTATTAAGTTGGCTTAGGTTTTTAGTAACGTTAAAGGATTAATAGCGAGGACGGCGAGCTATGTCTGATAGAGATACTGGAACAGTGAAGTGGTTCAACGATGCAAAGGGTTTTGGCTTCATTGAAAGGGAAAACGGAGAAGATTTGTTTGTCCACTATCGTTCAATTAAAGGGGAAGGATTTCGATCTCTTAAACAGGGATCACGGGTAGAGTTCACAATCATAGAAAGTGAAAAAGGTTTTCAAGCCGAAGAGGTAGTCGAGATATAGGTTTTATAGACTAATTTAGAAGAAACCTAGGGCGGAATCCTTTTAAGTTGTTTTTGATAAGATAATCTTTCCTGTTGTGTTGTTTGAGGCCATCAGTTCATGAGCCTTCTCTGCTTCTGAAAAAGGATAGATAGCCTCAACAACCGGTAAAATATCTCCTGAAACAAATTTGGGCCAAACCTCTTTTTCAAGGGTTTTCATCAATGAAGCTTTCTCTAAGAGAGACCGATTCCTCAAGGTAGAGCCAATAATTTTAATTCGCTTCATTAATACCTCAGACAAATTTACGTTTGCCTTACTCCCACTCATTAGACCAATTATAATAAGCCTACCTTCCGAATTTAAGAGTGAAAGATTTGCTTCTAAATATGCACCTCCTACAGAATCGAGAATAACGTCGTAGCGGGAGCGAATGGGAAAAGATCCAACTGTATCCCAAAAATCGGCGGCGGTTCTGACAGCTCCATCAACAGCTCCTAACTCCAAGCACTTTTTTAGCTTAAATTGAGATCCCACAGTAACCCATGGTCTTGATTCATAAACTCTGCAAAGTTGCGTCGCAGCAGTCCCAACACCACTCGCCCCGGCATGTATCAATACATTGCTGTTTTTTTTAAGCTCCCCCTCATCAAAGAGATTAAGCCAAGCGGTTGCAAAAACTTCTGGTATTGAAGCCGCTTGTTCGAAGGAAAAACCCGCCGGAATTGGCAGAACGCTGCCCTCATCGACTGCGACATATTCAGCGTACCCTCCGCCTGAGAGAAGCGCACAAACTGAATCACCAACTCGATACCTTTCGCAGTTTCTGCCTACAGATTCAACTATACCAGAGCACTCAAGACCTAGAATCTTACTCGCTCCGGGAGGAGGAGGGTAAAAACCGCGCCGTTGAATTAAATCTGCCCGGTTTACTCCTGCACACTGAACTTTTATCAAGATTTCATTTGGACCAGGAACTGGCTTCTCTAGTTCTTCTGCGGTCAGTGAATAATCAGTATTTACTGCAATAGCCTTCAATTTATTTCCTCTTCTAGAAATGCGGGGGGAGATCTGATAATTTTTCAGAGCCCACGTTATTTTCTATTTTCTTAAGAGATAGACGAAGGTCTCCGACCATTTTTTCTAGGGTCGTAACTTTTTTTTGGTGATAAATTAATTCTTCCTCTATCTTTTGCATAGCATCTTCTTGGAAAGATATTTTTTCTTCCAACTCCTGTAAACGTTCATTAATTGACTCGTTCAATATCTCAACCTCACGTTTATTCCCCGGGACTGAAGCCATTCCTTAAGTTCTCTGACCGTGTAATCCCCATAGTGCACCATCGAAGCGATCAAGGCCGCATCAGCTTTCCCCTCTGTAAGGACCTCAAAAATATGTTCAGGCTTTCCTGCCCCTCCCGAGGCGATTACCGGAATAGAGACAGCCTCAGCAATCATTCTGGTAAGTGCGATTTCATAACCGTTTCGAGTGCCATCTGCATCAATCGAATTGATTACTAACTCACCTGCTCCTAACTCTTCACCTCTCAAGGCCCACTCAAGCGCATCAATCAAGGTTCTCTTTCTTCCACCGTCGATTACGATTTCATAACCACTTGGAAACTCACGTGACTCACCCACTTTCAGTATGTCCATAGACAAAACTGTGTTTTGGGTGCCAATCGCTAGGGCACATTCACTGATTAAGTCTGGTCGTTTCACAGCGGCTGAATTGACGTTGATTTTTTCAGCACCTGCTCCTAAGAGTTTGTTAGCATCTTCAACATTTCGTATACCACCTCCCACAGAAAATGGGATGTATACCTGCGCTGCGACTTTTTCGACCACGTCGAGCATAATAGCTCTCTTATCGCTCGAAGCAGTGATATCGTAAAAAACAAGCTCATCGAGTCCGTCATCATAGTATTCTTTCGCGGCCTTGATCGGATCCCCAATGTCCTTTGTGTCAACGAACTTAACACTCTTAGCGAGCCTTCCAGCTCGAACATCTAAACAAGCGATTATTCTTTTTGTAAGCATCAGGGGTTCCAGTCACCGAAGGATCGTAATATTTTCAGCCCTAACTCGCCGCTTTTTTCAAGATGGAACTGGGTCGCGAAAAGGTTTTCCTTCGCAAGAATAGAACAGAAATTCATATTTCCATACGTAGTAGAGGATACCACTTCTGTTCCATGAACCAGCTTTGCGTAATAACTATGGACAAAATAAAACTGATCTCCATCCTTAATATTTTCAAGAACTGGATGCTTATAATTTATCTGAATATCGTTCCATCCAATATGAGGAATCTTTAGAGTTCTGTCAGTAAATCTGAATCGCTCACATGCACCAGACACCATACCAAGGCATTTCTTGTCTCCTTCTTCGGTGTGATCCAGCAATATCTGAAGTCCTAAGCAAATTCCCAAAATAGGTTTCCCTGACCGAGAAAAGTCAACGATGGCATTATCTAGGCCTCTTTTTTTAAGCGTTTCCATAGCGCTTTCAGCCGACCCTACACCAGGGAAAATAATTTTTTCTGCCTGGAATATACGTTCTGGGTCGCTGGAAATTTCTGATGTCAAACCAACCTTTTCGCAAGCTCTCTGAACGCTTCTCAAATTACCTGCGTCATAATCAATGATAACGATCATAAAAAATTTCTTCTTTAATACATTTATAGTTAAGTACAGTCCCAAAGCGCAACCAGGAGAAACTAGGTCTTTGTTGCTAAAAGTTGCGAGGCTGACTCCCAAAAAATGTTAACATTCTCGGTGTGAATATAAAAATCAACAAAGAGTCCCAAGTTCCAGATTACCTTCAATTGATTAATCAGATAAAGAAGGGTGTCTCCTCCAGTGAACAAGAAATAAACAGGTTAATCAAGGACGTAGATAACGCCGCGGCGATTCTGGATTTGGAAAGGTCCGTTATATTAAAGGCTTTTAGACAATTAGAATTTCAGGGCATACTACATCAAGAAACCGACTCCACTTTCGTCGTGAACAACCAAGCTGAGTCTTCTCGTTATTCAGCAAGAGGAGTCAGCTCAGACAAAACTGAGGTGCATCAAGCAATAGCCTCGCTAGATAAAGGGTTATATCCAGACGCTTTTTGTAAGATCTCTGAAGATTTTTTGTCTGAAAGAGAAGATTATTGCAATCTCATCCATTCTGATGGTGCGGGAACTAAATCCATCGTAGGTTACCTACAATATAAGGAATTAGGAGATCCAAAGGTCTTTAGAGGAATTGCGCAAGACAGCATTGTTATGAACCTAGACGATCTTATTTGCTCCGGGGCACGTTCGTCAATTCTGATATCTACAACGATTAATCGAAACGCTATGAACTGTCCACAAGAAGTTATTAAGGAGCTTATATTTGGTACTGAAGATTTTCTTGAATCCATGAGGAGTCTTGGTATCAATATTCATTCTGGAGGAGGCGAAACAGCGGATGTGGGAGATTTGACAGGAACCATCATCGTTGACTCCTGTGCTACCGCAATTTTAAAACGACAGGATGTAATCAAAAACGAAATATCAGAAGATCTCACGATTGTCGGTTTCTCTTCAACAGGAAAGGCAAGCTATGAGACAGCTGAAAATAGCGGTATAGGGAGCAATGGTTTAACAAGCGCTAGACACGAACTGCTGTCGAATTTTTACAAGGAAAAATACCCGGAGACAGCGGATCTCAGTATTGATCCAGCCTTATCTTATTGCGGCAGATGGCGCCTTGAAGATCAACTTCCTCGAACCTCCATGACTATAGGTTCAGCGTTACTCTCTCCAACTAGGACCTATGCTCCATTAATTGCTGCGCTATGTAAGGAATTTAAAGACGAAATCAAAGGTTTAGTGCATTGCTCTGGCGGTGGCCAAACAAAGTGTCTTAGGTTCGGCAAGAATATCCATTTTGTTAAAGACCAACTATTTAAAGTACCACCCCTGTTCAAAACTATTCAGCTAGCGTCGAATACCTCTTGGCATGAAATGTACAAGACCTTCAATATGGGACATCGAATGGAACTTTATATAAAACCTAGGCATGTGGATAGCGTCATTAGCTTGGCAAAGAACTTTAAAATTGAAGCAAAAATTATCGGGTATACAGAGTGGGCGAAAAACAATTGCCTTACCTTAAAAAAGGGCAATCAAAAACTATTTTACGGAAGTTAGACTTTAAATTTTTTCAATAAAGATTGATAAAACTTGCCAACCAAGGGAAGAGAATACGTAGATTTTCTGGCAACGAATCGAACCGGTCGATTTAAACCCTTTGGCCCCAAATTAATTAATATTGATTCATCCAATTTTAGTGTTCTAGCAACGCCTATTGGAACCATCCCATGACCAAAACCCGCGATTGCCATCTGAGCGACACTAAAAAAAGATTCTAACGAAACTTCTCTTTTGATCTTCAACCTAGAAACCTCATCCCGAAAGGATCTCCAGGCCCCCGAATAATCTTCTATCGTAATAACACCAAGATCACCTTTTTTTGGAAGTTTTATAGGCGAAAGTCCGGATGGGATTATTACCATTGGTTCAAGCGTCAGAACCTCTGACTGAAGGTCAGTATCTAGTCGGTCAGATCCTGTACAAACTCCCACCATGAATTCACCTGATCGGACTCTATCTAAGACTACTGGGGTTCGATGAGTATGAAACACAAATTTCACATCAGGCATTTCGTCCTGAACTAAATGAAAAATTCCTGGCCCCCAGGAGGACAATATA
This sequence comes from uncultured OM182 clade bacterium, assembly GCA_902567095.1. Lineage (GTDB taxonomy): Bacteria > Pseudomonadota > Gammaproteobacteria > Pseudomonadales > Azotimanducaceae > UBA9659. Next base: position 74,938 of record CACFLG010000003.1, on the reverse strand, counting down.
GCGTCTGAAACTCCTATAACAAGCTGTCCCTTTGCAGTAACATCATCGATGAATAAGCCTCTCAATTCTGAGAGTATAGGATAGATTTTATCTACCAACCGTCGACCGTGATGTGTTAATTCAACACGTCGACCCTTTTTCTGAATCAATTTTCGATCGTAGTAGCGCTCTAAAGAGGATATCCGCTTACTCACCGCTGACTGAGTTATTCTCAACTCAGTGCTAGCTTCCACCATAGTTCCTGTCCTGGCCAAGATAAGAAGCGTCTCTAAATTTTCAATCATTGAGTTTTTATCTCATTTAGAAAAGTTACTGTAAAAAAGCAATGTAATGGGTTTTCTATTTCTTCTGATTATTCCTCTTCGTCCACATACTTACGAATTACAAAAAGGAGATCCCCCTCATTAACTTGCTGGCCATTTGCCATGTTAATTCGGGTGATCTCATAGTTCGCACTTTCTCCATAAATTGAAGATCCGTCTCCTGAGAAAGAATTAAGATTCATCGGGGTAAACATTTTCATAGCCTCTAATTGACACAAGACGTCTTCGGTCGAGATGATGTCACCTTCGTTTACATATTCCGGTTCTGACGGAGACGGAGCCCGATAGAATATTCCTGCTGAGGGAGATAAAACACGTAGTTCCTCACTCCCAGCGATCTTCAGAGTTTCGATATCAAAATCTATGCCTCTTCCTCCCGACGCCTCTTCTATTTCAGCGGACATCTCATCAAAATCAATTCGCTCTAAGAAGTCGTCTAGATAGCTTGTGTCATAACGCCCCTGGATGAAAATCTCGTCTTTAAGTATCTTTCTTAAAAGCGGAACGTTAGTGCAAATCCCATTTATCACTACTTTCTCAAGATATGCTGACATCTTATCAATCGAATCTTTTCTATTTCTTCCATAGCTGATGATTTGTATCACTAAACTGTCATAGAACGGAGGCACAAATTTCCCCTCGGAAATCATTGATATCGTCCTGATATTTTTTTCTTCTGGAAGAAAACACTTTGTGACCTCGCCCGGAGTCGGTTGAAAAGAGGTTTTCCCTAGAGCATCAGTTACAAGTTTCTCAGCATTCACCCGAACCTCAAGCGCATACCCCTTCTCACTAGACTTCATTTTGGCTATGGACTTGCCTTCTGAGATTTCGAACTGCTTTTCTACGATGTTTACACCGGTCACAGCCTCAGTAACGGGATGCTCGACCTGAAGCCTTGTATTCATCTCCATAAAATAGATAGCATTGTTAGGGACATCATGGATAAATTCAACGGTGCCCACGCCAACGTAGTCAACTGAGCCCCCAATTTTTTCAGCGTAATTTCTGACTGCTTTGTTAAGTTCTTTTGGCAACAGCACCGAACCAGACTCCTCCATAATCTTTTGATTATTCCGCTGGACACTACAGTCCCTAATGCCAATAACTTTTGAATTCCCATAATTATCTCTAATTAGCTGTGCCTCTATGTGCCTTAGACTGGTAACAAACTTTTCAATGTAAAGATCGCCATTACCGAAAGCGGCTTTTGCTTCTGTAGAGACTTGATGAAACAAATGATGAAGTTGCTCCGGTTCCTCTACCACTTGAATACCTTTGCCCCCTCCACCGTGAACAGCTTTTAGAAGAACAGGATACCCAATTTGTTCGGAAATTTCGGCAGCGGTTTCACTGTTGGCAACAATTCCATGGCTTCCAGGCACCACAGGGACATCAATGCTCATGGTCGTATTTATAGCGTTAGATTTGTTTCCCATTGTCTCCATCGAAACCACGGGAGGTCCGATAAAATTGATTCCCTTTTGTCTCACCAAATAAGCAAAATTTGGATCTTCAGACAAGAATCCTATTCCTGGGTGGAGTGAATCAACTCTCTCTGACTCTGCAATGCTGAGAACGGAGAGGGCATTTAAGTAACTTTCGTCTGAAGTATTACCACCAATACAAATTAAAGAGTGTTTTGGATCACCGCGAACTAAATCCGCAGCCAATGATTCCATGTCAGGATCCGATTGAATTAGAACAACATTCTTTCCTAGCTCAATTGATCTGGAAACAAGATTTACTGCAGTACAACCTCTTGCATGTATAAGAGTTTTTGTGATTGGACGATAAAGGTCTTGTTCTTTTGGGACATTTTTAACAATCAGCGGACCCTGAGCTGAAAAGGTGCCCGACATAACTCTATCCACTACCTGCTCCACACTCTCAGTTGGTAACGGTATATCCGGATCTATCTTTTTTAGATCAGAGTCATGAGATTCGCTAAATGGATGTTCCACAAGGCCTGCCATAGAGCCCTTTGTAAGAGAAAGATAATTACTAAGTAAACAATTATAGGGCAAGTTTCTCTCCACTACCGCCTGCCCCGCGAATGGCATTCTTGATCCAGTTATATAATATGTTTGAACCAAGGGGTGTGTTACAAAACTTGCTTGAGCGCCACCGGTGCAATGACCAAAACCAAACATAATTATCGGCAGATCATTTTCTCGAACAAATCGAGTAATCCGATCATTCAAAACAGCCATGGTAAAGAGAGCGGCCGCTCCTTCTTTTGTCTGCATACCACCAGAAGAGATAAAGCTTATAAGAGGTAATTTTCGAGCTGCACATTCGACCAGTAAATTGCAAAAGCGCGCGCAATCTGAATTGTCTATGCTGCCTGCCTGAAAAGCAACGTTCGATAAAACTAAACCCGCTTTATAACAACCATTTTCAGTAACAAAGTCCCCGATTCCCGTTATTAATCCATAGGGCTTTACACCAGCTTTAAGTGCGGACTCTATACTTGGACGGAATGTTGGAAACGAACAAGGATTAGAAGACATCAACGTTTCATTCATTTCCTCAAAATTTTGAACAAATCTCTGGAGAATAGTCTCGGCAGACATTTTTTTTGATCGATTTTCTAAGTTGAGCATCTCATTAAAAAGGAGATCTCTGTATGCGATTGTTAATCGATTCCAAAAATCTTTTCTGCGACCAATTCTCACAGGTTCGATTCGGCCCTCGAATTTTTTGCCCGACTCCAATGAAGAATAATAATCGGGCAGAATTTTCTCGAAGAAAAAAGTTACAACCACAAAAAGCGTATCTGATTTATCCTTGTGAACAACTCTTATCCATTCTTCAACCGATTTCAGAAAAAGACTGCTTCCTGAATAAGACGCCAATTCTTGAACCCATTTAGAAAACGACTCACCAACTTCCGACTGAGACATTTCTCTGAACACATCTATCTCCATAGACTCTGTAATCGACTTTTTTAACAAATCCTCCACGAAAGTATGCGGGATTCTTCTATTTTCATTCGCCTCCTTGGCCATTGATACCAGATTAGAGATCATATTCGCATATGACCTATCTAATAGTATGAGATTCCTGCACGTTTCTATAAAAGTTTGGCGAACATCGCCATCAGATATGATCTCTATTACATCCGCGTCTTGTGATAATTCTTTTTCCTCGGAAACTTCGTTATTTTGAATATGCGACCATAGAGTGTTCTCTAACACCTTTCGATTAACTTCGAGGCTAGAAACGTTACTATCTTCTCCTAACTTTGCTATTGAAGGAGAAAGACCAATTTCAGAAAAGAGATCAGGAAGATAAAGAGACGGACCTTCTATTATTAAATTTAATTCTGGCACCAGCAGTTGCTTGAGCGCAGTTTCACTTTTTTCTTCAACATAAGAAAAATCAAAGAGTTTTTTTCCTTCAAAGCTAAAATACTGTTTTAGTTTTCGACGCCAAGGGTCATTTGCCTTTGACAATGCTTTCAAAAGCCCCTTTACATCTTTTATATCTTTACCGTGCAAAAAAAACTTTTTTGACTCAGAATTTTGAAGATACTGTATTAAAGCGCTTAAGTTATCCTCAGCTCCAGACTTCCATCGATTATACAGATGCAGTCCGCAGACTAGGCACAGTTCTCTTAGCGAAGCAGAAAAATTTGCTTGAGGCTCTCCAAAAATAAATTGCGCTAAACGTCCACGTTCCTCACTCAACGCTTTTCTTTTGTCCAAGAAATTCTTCCATGCCTTATTTAAAGATTCTTCATACAAAACACGGTCAGGGTCCTGCAACCAACCAAAAAAAGCTGCACGCCTTTCCCTGTGCGTTCTCTCAGCTAACTCTCCTTCGGGAATCTCAGGGTCTACCAACCGACCATATTGCGTTACAGTAGTGCTCTTTATTCGACGACGAAGACCTAGGTAACGAAGATAACGAAAAGTAACCCCAAATATATTGGGGTATTCAGTGGGCGCAGAGCGGAGTTTAAGAGATGAATTCGCGTTAATTGCAGATCGAGATTCGGAAGGATTAAAAAATCTTTCTATGTTCATACGATAATGATCAAGGACCTCAGGATGTTCGGAGACAAATTCCTTGGCACTATCTTCAATGGATAAAACGCCGTAAAAAATAGCTTTGATGAGATTTTGTGTGTTTTGTGATTCGCCTGGATCAAAATCTACTATTCCATCTATATTGCCCTGTTTATATAATTCGAATGAGGAAACACCAACAGATTTAGCGCATTCTTGCCAGGACAGATTGTATCTTCGAACTAGATTAGCAAGGCCCTTTGGATGAATTGTATTAAATACCCCAGTTCTTAGGGAGAATAGGAGATTGCTTGCGGCTAACGGAATGGCTCCACCCGAATACCCCTGACCAATAATTATTCCTAGAGTGGGGACATCTACATTACAAAGCTCGGCTATCAGCCTTGAAATAGAATGAGCTTGATTTCCCGCATTCGCTTCCTCATAAGAATCGGCGCCCGGGGTATCCATCATTGTGACGATCGGGATCGATTTTTTCGCGTAGTTGTCAGCGATTTCCGCGGCTTTGGCATGATGCGTCGGACCCCAAACACCGGAGTTATATTCCCGATTCTGAGTGATGAAACCGAAAACACGTTGTTGATCATTATGTTCAAACAAAACCTCAGCGCAGTAAAGTGGACCCTCTTCAATCTCGTTGAAGATCTGAAAATCTAGCGCTTTAATGATCTGTTTACTGCCCTCGCGTTTTGAATCTTCTGTAGGAGCAACTGTTGAAGCAATATACTCGTCTACCTCCATACTTCTCAGACGATCTACGGCGATGTCGATTTGAGACTCGGTCAGAAGCCCTTTTACAAACGACGCAGGCTCTTTTCGAGGAAAGAGTGAAAAGTCCTGAGAAAGCTCCTCGGCCTTTAAATAAAGTTGATCGACTGAAGAAATATCCGGTTGCATGAATTCATCCTAATAAATTCTATTTCACTAAAATCTGGCATTTACCCTTTGCTTCCTGCAAAATTTGCAGAGCAAGGGCAATATAAATTAGTCTAGACCAGATCAATCCGAGTACATGTAGCGAATCAGAGATTCGGCCACACAAACAGGCTTGTTGCCACCTTCTATCTCAATGGTTACCTCTCTTTTCACCTGAACAGTGTTATCCCCCTTAAGTTCCGCTGATAAAAACTTGTGAGAAGCTCTGACTCTGGAATTTACGGGCACCGGGGCAGGAAAGCGAACTTTATCTAATCCGTAATTAACCCCCATAAAAACCCCTTCAAGAGCTTCAGGTTTAAGTGGCTTCACCGACTCGCCTAGATGAACAATTAGAGATAGAGTTAAAAAGCCATGAGCTATCGTTACCTTGTATGGGGAAAGTTGAGCCGACTTTTCAGGATCAATGTGGATGAATTGATGATCAAGAGTCGCGTCCGCAAACATGTTTATTCGATCTTGATCGATTTCTAACCAATCTCCCACGCCTTCCTCTTGTCCTTCAACAGATTTGTATATCGCTAGCGCATTTTTCGCTTTGTCTGACATTTTTTTTACCCCTAATTAGATAGCTTTCTATTTCTCTTTCTCTTTTTCTCAAGTATTGAGTTAGATCCTTTCTTACCTCTTAGAATGGGAAAAGACTCAAATATTTGCGATTTGTTATGTTTTTATAGAATCTAACTGCGATTCAGCTTTTCATAGATTATAATGGTGAGTCTAAACCACAAGCAAACTGCGGGGAAATCAAATGAATGAAACAGTCTACATTGTAAACGGTGCCAGAACACCAATGGGAGGATTACAAGGCTGTTTTTCAAGTATATCCGCGGTCGAACTAGGCTCAGCTGCTATCGAGGAAACACTTAACCGAAGTTGTATAGAAAAAAAAGAAGTTCAAGAAGTGATTATGGGTTGCGTTCTGCCCGGTGGATTGAGGCAAGGACCAGCAAGACAAGCAGCGATCCAAGCAGGGATTCCTGTTGAAACGGGAGCTAGCACAATCAACAAGCTATGCGGATCCGGAATGAAAGCAACAATGCTCGCTTTCGATTCTATCAAGGCAGGTTCAAACCAGCTAGTGATAGCAGGAGGTATGGAAAGCATGTCAAATGCGCCATATTTGTTACCTAAAGCTCGTCAAGGCCTAAGGATGGGGCACGGTGAAATCCAAGATTCAATGTTTACCGATGGTCTCGAAGACGCAAGCAGTGCCAGATTAATGGGCTCTTTTGCCCAAGAAGTAGCCGACGAATATCAGCTTACCAGAGAATCTATGGACGAATTTGCCATAACTTCATTGAGCAAGGCTAAAGCTGCTATCGAAAATCAATCGCTGGCTCCAGAAATAGTCCCGATAACTGTTAAAACTCGTCAAGGACAAACAGTCATTACCGAAGATGAGCAGCCGGGCAATGCTAAAATAGACAAAATTCCGAAACTAAAGCCGGCGTTTAAAGATGGTGGCACCGTTACCGCGGCTAACTCTAGTTCTATTTCAGACGGGGCTTCAGCGATGCTTTTAGCCAGTGAAACCGCGGTTAATACTTTTAGTCTAAACCCGATGGCGAAAATTTGTGCACACAGCACAAACTCCATGGAACCGTCGAAATTCACGCTTGCACCCATAGGAGCAATTGAAAATATTCTCGAAATCACAGGATGGGAGAAATCAGAAGTAGATTTATTTGAAATCAATGAAGCCTTCGCAATGGTGACAATGCTAGCCACCAAGGAGCTAGACTTAGATCCTAGTAAAGTCAACATCCATGGTGGAGCCTGCGCGCAGGGCCATCCAATAGGCTCAACAGGATCAAGAATAATTATATCCTTGATGTATGCTTTGAAGAAAACCGGAGGTAAAAAGGGCATAGCAGCACTTTGCATTGGAGGAGGCGAAGCGACCGCAGTTGCTTTAGAGCTTGTCTAGCGACAAATTGGTTTTAAAAAAGTACAATTACAAAGTTAATGCAAATCTAGGAGTAATTATTGTCTCGCCTGCCGGTCATAGTGAGCTTCGGAGGGATTAACCCTGCGGGGAGAAGCTCGCTCCATCATGGCTATCGCCGACTGGTCATTGAAAAGATCGGCGCCGAAGAGAGAAACAAAACTATGTCATCTCTTCGAGCGCTGATGAATAAATCTGGTGAAGATAGCTGCACCAGTCAATGGATTCTCCACCATAGCCTTATCAGAAAAATAGAAGATAACCTTTTTGACACCGAGGCGATTCCAGTAAATAAAAGAACCGTATTTTCTTCAGCACTAGGAGAAAAGACGAGCTTTATTGTTAAAAACAATCAACTCCCAACAACATTACCCTCAAATTGGAAAATAGAAAAACAAGATGATGGGCTTTTTAAAGTGGAAGTAGATGGTGAACTCAGTGTTCTACTGCCCGATACAATCTCTTCAAAAGTCTGCTCAGCCGGTCAATTGCCAACGGGTTTTGATCCAGCAAACCTATATCAGTCTCGAAACCATCCGCGAGGACTTCAGTTAACAGTTTTCGCCGCCTCTGATGCAGTTTCATCATTAGGAATAAATTGGGATCGAGTTAAAAATCATGTGCCTCCTGATCAAATATCTGTATACGCAAGCAGTGCTATGGGGCAACTCGACTCAAATGGTTCGGGAGGATTATTGCAAGCGGCATTGCAGGGGAGAAGAACAACCTCAAAAAACCTGCCCCTCGGACTCGCAGAAATGACCGCAGATTTCGTTAATGCTTACGTGTTGGGGAACGTTGGCACAACGGGGGCCAATATCGGTGCTTGTGCAACTTTTTTGTATAATCTAAGACAAGGAATAAATGACATAAAGTCAGGCAAGTATAAAGTCGCTATCGTTGGCGCGAGTGAAGCACCTTTGACTCCAGAAGTCATCGAAGGATATAGAAAAATGGGGGCCCTAGCTGAGGATGAAGCGCTTGCGAAAATAGATAAGATCGAGACAAAAAACGTAAATCATCGGCTTGCTTGCAGACCTTTCGGAGAGAATTGCGGGTTTACTCTATCGGAGGGATCGCAGTTTATAATTCTTTTTGACGACGAGCTCGCTCTGGAACTTGGCGCTGAGATCTATGGTTCGGTTGCAGATGTTTTCGTAAACGCTGATGGGTTTAAAAAATCTATACCTGGTCCGGGCGTTGGGAACTATCTAACTGTAGGAAAAGCTATGGGACTCATTCGCTCTATTCTCGGTACGGAATCTCTCCGAAATCGATCATATATGCAAGCACACGGGACAAGTACACCGCAAAATAGGATTACCGAATCACACATATTTAATGAATTGGCTAAAGCTTTCGCTATCAAAGAATGGCCCATTACCGCGATCAAAGCATATATCGGACATTCGTTAGCTTGCGCTTCCGCAGATCAATTGATTGCATCCCTTGGGGTCTGGGAGCAAGGCGTAATCCCAGGGATAACCACCACCCAGAGTATAGCTGAAGACGTGTTTGACGAGAATTTGAAATTCCTACTAGATCATAGGGAAATCTCTGAAGGAGAAATAGATTCCGTCTTCATAAACTCCAAAGGATTTGGAGGAAACAACGCTACTGCAGCTGTTTTATCTCCTGCAATCACAAAAAAAATGATGTTAAAGAAACATGGAGAAAGTGCGTTTAAAAAATACCGTCAACAGAACCAAGTTGTTCAAGAAAATATCCTAGAGTACGATAAGAAAATGACTGCAGGAACGATGCCACCAATTTACCGGTTTGGAGACGGCGTCGTTGATGGAAAGGATTTGAAAATTACTAATGAATTTATATCTATTCCTAGCATTAGATCAGGGGTTTCGCTCCAAATTCAAAACCCATTCCCCGACATGACCGATTAATACTAATAATTATTGTATTTCCCTCGTCTTACGAAATTCTATGTCTGGCCAGCGCTCCTCAGTGAGAGACATATTAACTCTAGTTGGGGCCAAATAGGCAAGGAAACCGCCTCCATCCAGAGCAAGGTTTGCCTCCGCTTTTTTTCTGAACTCGCTCAAATGTTTCTCGTCTTCGCAATGTATCCATCGAGCTGCCGCAACCGTAACGGGTTCATAAGAACAATCCACTCCGTATTCGTCTTTAAGCCTAAAAGCGACGACGTCGAATTGCAGAACTCCTATCGCACCTAAAATTAAGTCATTACCCGATAGGGGCATAAAAATTTGAGTTGCTCCTTCTTCTGATAACTGACTAAGCCCTTGTCGAAGCTGTTTGCTCCTTAAAGGATCCTTGAGAGAAACGCGTCGATAAAGCTCAGGGGCAAAATGAGGGATTCCATGATACCTTAGATCCTTCCCTTCTGTGAACGTATCACCTATTTGAATTTTCCCATGGTTATGTAATCCAATGATGTCTCCAGAATATGCGTTTTCAGCTGCTTCTCTATCACCTGCTAAAAAGGTAACAGCATCACTTACTCGCATATTCTTTCCAGTACGCACGTGCCTCATTTTCATCCCTTGAGAATAAACGCCCGAACAAATGCGCATAAAAGCAATTCTATCTCGGTGCTTTGGATCCATATTAGCTTGTATCTTGAACACAAAACCTGAAAAATCCTGATCTCTGGAATCGATCGGACCAACCTGAGTTTGTCGGGGTTGAGGAGAAGGAGCAAACTTTACAAAATCATTTAAAAGTTCGCGAACACCAAAATTTCTAAGAGCGGTACCAAAATAGACCGGTGTTAGATTGCCCCTCAAATATTCTTCTGTATCAAACGGAGCTGAAGCACCTCGAACCAATTCTATTTGGTCCATAAAGATAGTCCTTTCTTCCGCTAAAAAATTTTGCGCCTCGCCCGAGTCCAATCCAAGAATCTCGGTCTCTTCTGCTAAGCTAAAGGCCTTTTTCGAATCAAAAATATGTATCTTATCTGCTCGAAGATTAAACAAGCCTTTCAACCTGCCAGCCATGCCTATTGGCCAATTCATTGGAGCACAAGAAATATCCAATACGGACTCAATTTCATCCAATAATTCAATGGGATCTCTTATCTCTCTATCCACTTTATTTACGAATGTAAATATGGGAGTTTTTCTTAACCTACATACATCCATTAATTTTATTGTTCTGTCTTCTACCCCTTTTGAGCCATCAATTACCATTAACACCGAATCAACCGCGGTGAGGGTGCGGTAAGTATCCTCAGAGAAATCCTCGTGCCCTGGGGTATCCAATAGATTTACTACTAGACCTCGATAAGGGAATTGCATTACGGATGTGGTTACAGAGATTCCCCGTTGCTTCTCTAATTCCATCCAGTCTGACGCAGCATAGCGCCCCGTTTTCTTTCCTTTGACCGTTCCAGCTAACTGGATAGCTTTTCCCAGAAGAAGTAGCTTCTCTGTCACCGTTGTCTTACCCGCATCGGGGTGAGATATAATGGCAAATGTTTTTCGCTTTTCGATTTCTTCTTGGGTCATCATAGTAGGTGAGTAATTTTTCTATTGCTGTGGATTATATCAATTCCTTGCCAAACACGAGCGCATCTTCTCTACTAACCGCGCCAGGATAATAACCCGATCTTCGTCCTATCTCATTGAAACCAGCACTTTCGTACAAGTATACAGCGGAAGCATTTGATACCCTTACCTCTAAAAAGATAGAGATCGCACCTTTTTTTTTCGCAATACTAACAACATGATCAAGAGCTTGCTTACCTAACCCTTTATTCTGGTGCTCAGGATCAATACAAAGGTTTAATAAATGCGCCTCTTGAGCAGCAAAAGACAATACAGCGTGCCCAAGAATTTTTTTATCGAGAATAATCCAGCATTCATCACCATTGCACAGACAACTCTTGAAAATCCCCTCAGTCCAAGGAAATTGGTACGCCTTTCTCTCGTTTTTCAAGACACATTGCAAATCCTCCATCTCCATTCTTCGAAGCAAAACTCCATCCAACATTACCGCCATCCATCTATAATCGTCATCACTTGTCTCTTTTGCAAAGGCGTCTTAAGAAATTCTTCAACCGAGCGCAGTAACAACACATTGCTCGCACCTATTTTTATTTTCTCCATATGGCGTAACTCATTTATCTCTGAACAGATTTCGGCCCACAGCAAGCCAAAAAATATAACTCTCTTAGAGCCCATAAAAATAGTTTCGACGAGATCAGGAGGATTTATTACAGGGATACTTTGTTCGTGAGAATAAGAGACAAGGAATTCATATGTCTGGATCGTCTCAGCCTGTGGATTTTCAGCAGTGAACTTGGCGAGATCACGCCAAATTTGTTTTTTCAAAACTATTTCATCTCCTCCATGAAAACAAAGTTTCAAAGTCCCAAAAGATAATACATAACAAAGAATAGGCGAGGTTTTTGAAGATACTTCCTCTTTCTTCTCCGGCGGGGCATCTAAAGAAGAGGCTTCTCTCAGCTTCCACTCCTCTACCTTGAGCGCTTTTAAGTATTGAGACTTATTCAAAAGATTGTTCCTTCATCAGTTTTATCTGTCTTGATTAAGCTCAAATCGAATTTGCTCTTCTTAACCAACGGTGCATCGCTAGTTTCATCCTCCAAATCCTTGCGGGTTCATAAATGATCTCTTGCATCAAACTGTCGGAGTATTTTGGTTTCCTGATTCTGCTGCTGCAGTCTAAATCTTTACAAATAAGATTCCCTAAGTTTCTTCGGCCATCGCTTCCTTTTACCTCAACGCTGAAGAAAGCGGTTCCATTGCTTTTATGAACAAAGTGACACCAAGAGCACATCTCTGATCTAGATTTGACTCGACGATTCTTCTGACGTTGAAGCTTGACTCCCTTAAGCCTGCCATGGTTAGGCGACTCCAGAACGATAAAACCACTCTTACCGTCCGGATGTATCCAACCAAAGTATTCCAGATCATCCCAAACCGTTTTTGAAATATCGGGTACAAATAGATTTTTTTCATCAGAAAACAAGGACTGAATTGAAAACTGATCTAAGGCCAACATGCTTGAAATATATCATGAATATGGACCAGTAAAAATCTGCCTAAACTAAGGTGCTGCGAAATTTTTCGCTCTGGTAGTTTAGTTTTTTGCGAAATACCTATAGCAAAAAAATAGGGGAATTAAGCCTAGCCTCCGCTGTCTGATGATTGGAGTTGCAGATAATTTTGAACTCCTAAGTCCTCGATAAGAGATTTTTGTGTTTCTAACCAAGCAACATGCTCTTCTTCGTTATGAAGAATCTTTTGAACCAGGTCTCCGCTTACGAAGTCCTTCTGCTCTTCGCAGAAGGCTGCCGCCTCCCTCAATAGAGGAATCGCAATCATCTCTTGCTCCAAATCGCAGGAGATAATCTCTGGGACATCCTCGCCAACAAGCAGTTTGCCCATATTCTGCAAGTTTGGAAGACCATTTATTCTCAATACACGATCAATCAATTCCTCCGCATGCTGCATCTCCTCTATGGATTCCTGCCTTTCTTTTTTTGCAAGCTTTTCAAAACCCCAGTCTTCAAGCATTTTTGCGTGGAGAAAGTACTGGTTAATCGCAGTGAGCTCGTTCTTTAGAATGTTGTTTAGAAAATCTATGACTCTGGGATCTTGCGCTTTCATATCAAACCTCCTAATAAAGAGAGAGAGGATAAATGAATCTAAACATAAAATCTATTTTTTCTATTAAAATCAATAACTTGAGAATGCTTTTCACCCGCAACAGCTATTGTTAATTAGGTTGAAATTAATAATCATTCTCATTTACAATGACCTCATGATTGTATGTGTATGCAAAAATATAAACTCTAAAAAAATCCGTCAGGGGCTTAGATCAGGTTTGACGTTGGACGAAATAAAAATTCAATTCGGGTTAGGTAGCCAGTGCGGGAGCTGCCTGGAGACAGTCCAAGAACTTGCGGTAAAAATTGTAGACGAGCCCATTAAGAATATTGCTCTAGGCTGATTAATTAGCCGTGCATACGACCCTCCTGCCCAAAATTAAGGCACAAGCCGGTCCCGCAGCCTTAGAAACGGCTTCTCCAGAATAAGATAGGACAGTCCGGCCGCAAAAAAAGATGCGATAAAAAAGATAATGACCAAATGGTAAGAAAAGAAGTCTTCAGAGAGAGAGTTTAAGTAATTGAATAAGAGCATATGCCACAGATAATTGCTGTAACTCGTAATACTTATGTAAGAGATCAAATTCGTTAGAAGTTTAGGGAATTTGAATTCAACGGAGTAGAGAAAGATTATCAAGAGAACAGCAGCAAAACCCATCAACGGGTAGAAAAGGGCGAAAGCAAAAGGGGTAGAAAACAATCGGGCTGTTTCTCCGGACACGACTTGATAGCAAAAAACAGGGAGCAAAATAGAAGTCAATCCGAGCAACGATACGAGAAAATAAAAGTATCTTTGAAGGGTTTTTTTTAAATCGTACTTGAAACTAAAATAAGCCAGAATTGCACCGAAACCCAAACTGCCAAAACGAAAAGTTGACTTTCTTATCTCATTTTCAAAACAAGCTAGTGGGCGCGAGTCATAAGAGCACGAAAAATACTCATTGATAGGATGAAATTGAGACACAAGAAGAAGTGCGAAAGCGGAAAATAAAAAAGCATTTTTTTTATTAAAAAACGAACATAAAATTATTAGCAAAGGGAAGACAAGATAAAACCATTCCTCAATCACCAAGGACCAACTCACAGGGACTAGATCCCAGTTGCCTCCAACGAGATCTTGCAAAAAAAAGAAATAAAGATAATCAATCTCTGCCAGAAAAATCCAAATAAAGACTAAAAGCGCAAAGTAGGCTGGTAGTGTTCTAAACCACCTCCGCAACCAGAAGCGAGATAATAATTTGGTGTTTAGCCCAATCTCGAATTGCCGAAGTAAAACAGTTCCAATCAGAAATCCACTAAGAACGAAAAAAAGCTCTACACCAAACTTCGCTCCTACCGTCAAAAAAAGATAGCTTTCAGGAGAATCAGTTAAAAACCTAGAATGGGAAAAAAGAACTAAGATAATAGCTATAGAACGTGCTAGATCTAGACCAATATGTCGATCCCGGGAAAAGTCAGACAAGTTCGGCTGCACCTCAGTTTTTTAAAGATTATATCTTGCATATCTGGATTTAGAAAAAAAAGTCTGAGTTCTTTTTCACAGTCTTATTACAAAAAAAAACCTAGCGCTAATCACACGCTAGGCTTTTCTTTAATCAATGCCTGACAATGTCCTACTCTCACATGGGAACCCCCACACTACCATCGGCGCTAAGCAGTTTCACTTCTGAGTTCGGGATGGGATCAGGTGGTACCTACTCGCTATTGTCATCAGGCAAACTATTATGCTGAGCGGCAAAACCTCCCTACCCAACAAATTCTAAAATATGTGTAAAGTCTGACATCCTATTATTCCAAGAAAATTATCTGTAACTCTTATAAAGCTCAAGTTATATGATCAAGCCTCACGAGCAATTAGTACTGGTTAGCTCAACGCCTCACAACGCTTACACACCCAGCCTATCAACCTCGTAGTCTTCGAGGGCTCTTTAGGGGACTCGAAGTCCCAGTGAGAACTAATCTTGAAGGGGGCTTCCCGCTTAGATGCTTTCAGCGGTTATCCTTTCCGAACGTAGCTACCCGGCAATGCAATTGGCATCACAACCGGAACACCAGAGGTTCGTCCACTCCGGTCCTCTCGTACTAGGAGCAGCTCTTCTCAATTCTCAAACGCCCACGGCAGATAGGGACCGAACTGTCTCACGACGTTCTAAACCCAGCTCGCGTACCACTTTAAATGGCGAACAGCCATACCCTTGGGACTGGCTTCAGCCCCAGGATGTGATGAGCCGACATCGAGGTGCCAAACACCGCCGTCGATGTGAACTCTTGGGCGGTATCAGCCTGTTATCCCCGGAGTACCTTTTATCCGTTGAGCGATGGCCCTTCCATACAGAACCACCGGATCACTATAACCTAGTTTCCTACCTGCTCGACGTGTCTGTCTCGCAGTCAAGCACCCTTATGCTATTGCACTCATTGCATGATTTCCGACCATGCTGAGGGTACCTTCGCGCTCCTCCGTTACTCTTTGGGAGGAGACCGCCCCAGTCAAACTACCCACCATACACTGTCCTTGATCCGGATAACGGACCGAAGTTAGAACCTCAACGTTACCAGGGTGGTATTTCAAGGACGACTCCACTAGAACTAGCGTTCTAGCTTCAAAGTCTCCCACCTATCCTACACAGATAAGATCAAAGTCCAGTGCAAAGCTGTAGTAAAGGTTCACGGGGTCTTTCCGTCTAGCCGCGGGTATACGGCATCTTAACCGCAAATTCAATTTCACTGAGTCTCGGGTGGAGACAGTGTGGCCATCGTTACGCCATTCGTGCAGGTCGGAACTTACCCGACAAGGAATTTCGCTACCTTAGGACCGTTATAGTTACGGCCGCCGTTTACTTGGGCTTCGATCAAGAGCTTCTCCAAAAGGATAACCCCATCAATTAACCTTCAAGCACCGGGCAGGCGTCACACCCTATACGTCCTCTTACGAGTTTGCAGAGTGCTGTGTTTTTAGTAAACAGTCGCAGCCACCTGGTATCTTCGACCGCCGACAGCTTACGGGGTAAACCCTTCACCATCAGCGGCGCACCTTCTCCCGAAGTTACGGTGCCATTTTGCCTAGTTCCTTCACCCGAGTTCTCTCAAGCGCCTTGGTATTCTCTACCTGACCACCTGTGTCGGTTTGGGGTACGGTTCTTAATTATCTATGCTTAGAAGCTTTTCCTGGAAGCATGGCATCAACTACTTCCTGAGAGCAAGTCTCAGTTCGTCCTTGTCCTCAGCCTTAGAATCCCGGATTTTCCTAAGATTCCAGCCTACGACCTCTCACGCGGACAACCATCGCCGCGCTAGCCTAGCCTTCTCCGTCCCTCCATCGCAATAATTAAAAGTGCTGGAATATTAACCAGCTTCCCATCGATTACGCATTTCTGCCTCACCTTAGGGGCCGACTAACCCTGCGCCGATTAGCGTTGCGCAGGAAACCTTGGTCTTCCGGCGGGGAGGTTTTTCACCCCCCTTATCGTTACTCATGTCAGCATTCGCACTTCTGATACCTCCAGCATGCCTTTCAGCACACCTTCGCAGGCTTACAGAACGCTCCGCTACCGCGCATACAAAGTATGCACCCGCAGCTTCGGTACACAGTTTAGCCCCGTTAAATCTTCCGCGCGGGCCGACTCGACTAGTGAGCTATTACGCTTTCTTTAAAGGGTGGCTGCTTCTAAGCCAACCTCCTAGCTGTCTATGCCTTCCCACTTCGTTTCCCACTTAACTGTGATTTAGGGACCTTAGCTGGCGGTCTGGGTTGTTTCCCTCTCCACGACGGACGTTAGCACCCGCCGTGTGTCTGCCATGCTGGCACTCACAGGTATTCGGAGTTTGCATCGGTTTGGTAAACCGGGATGGCCCCCTAGCCGAGACAGTGCTCTACCCCCTGTGGTGATACATGACGCTCTACCTAAATAGATTTCGCGGAGAACCAGCTATCTCCAGGCTTGATTAGCCTTTCACTCCGATCCACAGCTCATCCCCCCATTTTTCAACATAGGTGGGTTCGGGCCTCCAGTCCGTGTTACCGAACCTTCACCCTGGCCATGGATAGATCGCCTGGTTTCGGGTCTACTCCTAGCAACTAAACGCCCTATTAAGACTCGGTTTCCCTACGCCTCCCTCATAAAGTTAAGCTTGCTACTAAAAGTAAGTCGCTGACCCATTATACAAAAGGTACGCCGTCACCCCGAAGGGCTCCGACTGCTTGTACGTATACGGTTTCAGGTTCTATTTCACTCCCCTCTCCGGGGTTCTTTTCGCCTTTCCCTCACGGTACTAGTTCACTATCGGTCAGTTAGGAGTATTTAGCCTTGGAGGATGGTCCCCCCATCTTCAGTCAAAGTTTCTCGTGCTCCGACCTACTTATCACAAACTTAGTTCTTCCAAATTATTTTCGAGTACAGGGCTATCACCTTCTGCTGCCGGACTTTCCAGACCGTTCCCCTAATAAATTAGATAAAGATTGTTGGCTGTTCCCCTTTCGCTCGCCGCTACTAAGGGAATCTCGGTTGATTTCTTTTCCTCCGGTTACTTAGATGTTTCAGTTCACCGGGTTAGCTTTTTTTACCTATGTATTCAGTAAAAAATGACCAAAAAAGGCCGGGTTTCCCCATTCGGAAATCTCGGGATATAGCGCTTGTTCGTCAGCTCCCCCGAGCTTATCGCAGACCACAACGTCCTTCGTCGCCTCTAACTGCCTAGGCATCCACCGTATACGCTTATTCGCTTGATCATATAACTTGAACTTGCTCGTGCAATAAATAGCGTTTGCTATTCACTTAAAAGCGAGAGCTATCCCTTTCGTTTAAGCAAGCTCTCATTCAAAGTTACATTTCTACCGGATAATTACGCTTGAAAATACAAATGCTATGATGTGTTTTTTGGAAAGAAGTAAGTCTTAGCGTTTGAGTTCTAAGAATTACTTTAAAAACTCATCTTTCATTTGCGGATGTCATTTTTGTTTCAGAATATATTCAAAGTTCTTATATTCGTCTACAGACTTTATCACTTATACACATTTTTAAAGAACCCGCGCTAGGGCCTCTAGCGCTGCTACTGTAATATTTTAGCTTTACTAATTCCAATATCGTACAGATTTCATTCTCTTCTTCACGTTGGAAAGAGTTAAAAAATATTAACAGAAAGAATCAAGCAATAGGTTGTGAGTACTCGAGATGTATACAAAAGGTTAAGGAGGTGATCCAGCCGCAGGTTCCCCTACGGCTACCTTGTTACGACTTCATCCCAGTCATGAATCACACCGTGGTGACCGTCCTCCGAAGTTAGACTAGCCACTTCTGGTGCAACCCACTCCCATGATGTGACGGGCGGTGTGTACAAGGCCCGGGAACGTATTCACCGCGACATGCTGATTCGCGATTACTAGCGATTCCGACTTCATGGAGTCGAGTTGCAGACTCCAATCCGGACTACGAGAAGTTTTTTGGGATTTGCTCCACCTTGCGGCTTTGCGGCCCTCTGTACTCCCCATTGTAGCACGTGTGTAGCCCAGGCCGTAAGGGCCATGATGACTTGACATCATCCTCTCCTTCCTCCGGTTTGTCACCGGCAGTCTCCTTAGAGTTCCCACCCGAAGTGCTGGCAAATAAGGATAAGGGTTGCGCTCGTTACGGGACTTAACCCAACATCTCACGACACGAGCTGACGACAGCCATGCAACACCTGTCTCAGAGTTCCCGAAGGCACCGATCCATCTCTGGAAAGTTCTCTGGATGTCAAGGCCTGGTAAGGTTTTTCGCGTTGCATCGAATTAAACCACATGCTCCACCGCTTGTGCGGGCCCCCGTCAATTCATTTGAGTTTTAATCTTGCGACCGTACTCCCCAGGCGGTCTACTTATCGCGTTAGCTGCGCCACTAAAAGGTCAAGCCTCCCAACGGCTAGTAGACATCGTTTACGGCGTGGACTACCAGGGTATCTAATCCTGTTTGCTCCCCACGCTTTCGCACCTCAGCGTCAGTATCAATCCAGGGGGCCGCCTTCGCCACCGGTATTCCTCAGAATATCTACGCATTTCACCGCTACACTCTGAATTCTACCCCCCTCTATCGTACTCTAGTCTATCAGTTTGGAATGCAGTTCCCAGGTTAAGCCCGGGGCTTTCACATCCCACTTAATAAACCGCCTACGCGCGCTTTACGCCCAGTAATTCCGATTAACGTTCGTACCCTCCGTATTACCGCGGCTGCTGGCACGGAGTTAGCCGGTACTTCTTCTGTAGGTAACGTCATTTCGCATAGCTATTAACTATACTAATTCCTCCCTACTGAAAGTGCTTTACAACCCTAGGGCCTTCTTCACACACGCGGCATGGCTGCATCAGGGTTTCCCCCATTGTGCAATATTCCCTACTGCTGCCTCCCGTAGGAGTCTGGACCGTGTCTCAGTTCCAGTGTGGCTGATCGTCCTCTCAGACCAGCTATGGATCGTCGCCTTGGTGAGCCTTTACCCCACCAACTAGCTAATCCAACGCAGGCTCCTCCAATAGTGAGAGCTTTCAAGAAGAGGCCCTCTTTCCCTCTTAAGGCGTATGCGGTATTAATCCGAGTTTCCTCGGGCTATCCCCCGCTACTGGGTAGATTCCTACGCGTTACTCACCCGTTCGCCACTCGTCAGCATCAAGTTCACCCCGAAGGGATCACAGCGATCTGTTACCGTTCGACTTGCATGTATTAGGCCTGCCGCCAACGTTCAATCTGAGCCATGATCAAACTCTTCAATTAAGAGTATTTCTTTGAAACCCCTTGTTACACTCTTTTGAAGCTCTCTCAGGGAATCAATAGCGGTTAAAGTCCGCCAATCTTTTCAATGCGCCTCTAACTGAGAACGCAAGGCTCAGCAATGCAAAATTACCTTGTATTTAGTAAGTATCACTCAATAAATTGTTGGTAACTTGTTGCTGAATATTTATCGTATCCCACCAACAAGTACCCACACCTATTGCTTGTTTCTTAATTTTTAAAGAGCTGCTTCGAGTTAAAAACCCCTTTGCACTGCGCAAAGAATCCTTCGCTGAACTAAATCACCGATGGGAAGTCTGATCCTGAATAACTCGAAACGCTGTCTCTTCCGAAGACAGCTTGGACACTACTACTTGTCCCTTCTGGTCTACCTGACTAGAGCGAAGCATTATACGCCAAAGCTTGCCTTTTACAACCGTTTATAGAACATTTAAGTTTTAGCGGTAATGAGAGGGTTTCCCCTCGACCTCTCGTAATAATCAGGCGTGTTTTTATTAGCCCTAGGCTTTAAAAATCGGAGTTCTTAATTTGGACCTTCTCCAAGCTTTTGATAATCTAACTCCAAGCAGAGCAAGACATCCGCAGAAAAGAAACACTGAAAATGAAAAGTTTTCTTTTGCTGACAAGAAAACGTGAAAAACAACTAAGCCCGCGATCAAATATACGGATCGATGCAAATACACCCAAGCTATTCCCAAATTTCGTGCGACAGAATCAATCGAAGTTGCGGCTAGTAAGAACAGGAAAAAGTAAGCAAACGAACCAAGAATGATCCGGTTTTTAGTCACAAGATCATAATAGTATTTTTCGAACTCAAATCCCGCCAAGAAAATCAAGTAACTCGCAAAATGCAGAGTCGCGTAGAAAAAAACCGAAAGACCCAAGATTCTTCTCATTCTTGGAACTCTCAAAGTTTTCAAGGGTCTTCCCAAATGACTGAAACTTAAAGTCATGAAAAGAAATACGATAGCCACTTGGCCAAAAAACGTAACAAGCTCCATCCCAGGATCAGCGCCGAAATAATTTTTGTCGAAAATCAGTGTACAAATGGCTCTAAGAAAAACCCAAAGAAATGGAACAGCACAAACGGAAAGGAAGGCGAAAGTCGGCATCAGTAAAACTTTTTAAGATCCATTCCCCTGTAGAGATAAGCAACTTCATCTCCATAACCATTAAACATTTCCGTCGGCCTGATATTTGGCGAAAAAATAGAACTAGGCAAACGCCTCTCAGTGGCCTGGGACCATCGCGGATGATCCACCGAGGGGTTCACGTTTGAGTAAAATCCATATTCTCTCGGATTACTCTTCATCCAAGTCGTAACTGGCCTTTCCTCAACAAATTCAATTTTGACAATAGATTTGATGCTCTTAAACCCGTATTTCCAAGGCACAACAAGTCTAATAGGAGCCCCGTTCTGGTTTGGTAATATCTTCCCGTACATTCCCAATGCCAGAAAACTCAGCTCGTTTGTGGCCTCGTCCATTCTCAAGGCCTCAACATAAGGATACTCGATCGCAGAGAACAGACTTTTTTGGCCAGGCATCTGAATCGGATCATAGAGAGTCTCAAATTTTACATATTTAGCGTTTGAACGAGGCTTAAATCTTTTTAAAAGGCTGAGCAATGGAAGACCTACCCAAGGGATAACCATAGACCAAGCTTCTACGCATCGGAGACGATAAATCCTCTCTTCTAAAAGATGCGGTCGGACAAGATCTTCTAAGTGATATGTTCCTGCTCCATCGCACTCTCCCTGAACCGAAACCTCCCAAGGATCAGTAATAAACTTTTTCGCGTTTTTTTTTGGATCCGACTTTCCTGAACCGAACTCATAAAAATTGTTGTAGCTCGAGGCATAATTGAAAGGAGTGGACTCAGCGAGTTTTATTGCATCTTCTTTTAATCTTGATTTAATTTTCTGAAACAACATCTGATGAAGCTCAGATCCAAACTCGTTACCAGTCGAAGAACTCTTATCTGAGTAAAGTAATGGAGAATGATAACCCAGAATGCTGCCTCCAAACCCTTTCAGGAGGGAACGACGGCTTAAATAAACTGACTCATCGGTAACCTCGTTCTCATGTGTATTCCTGCTTAGTTTTTTGGGCATGAAAAAATACCGTTAATTCACTCTGGACCGCACTGTGTGAGCTGAATCTGGAACGCTCTATTCGCCATGCTTTTGGAGCCTTCTCCCCAAGGCAATGACTGGACCTGAAAGAGCGTAAACCGTTCCAATAACTAAAAGCATCCCCGGCGGATAAATCAGTATAGAAACAAACATCAAAATCACCAAAAACATATAGCGAAATGGTACTTGTCCCTTAATATTTTTTGGGTTGTAGTAACGAACATTGCTGACCATAAGCAGAGCCGAGAAAACAGCAAAAACCGCAAGCACGAAAGAAAAAGTAAAACCGTTAATTGGTTGGAGGTTGTCGACCCAAGTCCAAACCAGCGTTGCAAGAGTCCCAGCGGCCATAGGGCTCGGCAAACCAAAGAAAACCTTTGTATCCGGAGCAGTATTAAACCGAGCAAGTCGAAGTGCAGTACAACAGACGTAGAAAAAGGCCACAATCCAACCGATTTTTCCTAATTCGTTTAAACACCAACTGTATAAAAGGATCGCGGGGGCAACTCCAAATGCTACCAGATCCGACATGCTGTCGTACTGAACACCGAACTCGGTTGCAGTGTTAGTTAATCTCGCGATCCTTCCATCTAGAGCATCTAAAAAACCTGCTATTACAATAGCCGTGCAGGCTAGTTCTAGCTCTCCGGATAATGCAGCTATAATTGCGTAGAAACCACAAAAAAGAGCGCCTGTAGTCACCAAGTTAGGCAGCAGGTATATTCCGCGCCTTAATCCTCGCCTTTCCCCAATGTCAGTGACTTGGGCCGAATCCAGTCTTTCCGGTTCCTGCTCAGACAAATTTAAACTCTCCTTTTATCTGCTTTTCAAATCATCAGATGTGACTCTAACTAAATTGAAAGCGCTTTCTCTCCTCTCGAAAGGCCTAACACGCCGGACCTAACAACTTCTGCTACTGAGTCCTGCGGCAAAGCCTTAACAAAGGCATCTATTTTTTCTGATGTTCCTGTTAATTGAATTGTATATGCGTCATGGACCACATCCACTATTTGCCCTCTGAATATGTCTGCAACTCTTTTGATCTCTTCTCTTTGATCATTCTTTGCTTTGACCTTAATCAACATTAGTTCTCGCTCCACGTGGTCTCCCTCTGAGAGGTCCACTAGTTTCACGACTTCGACCAACTTATTTACCTGTTTAGTTATCTGCTCAATTTCATCATCGCCAGCGACCGTCGTTAACGTTAACCTTGATAACGTATGATCTTCTGTCGGAGCTACGGTCAGGGTCTCGATATTGTACCCTCGTTGCGCAAAAAGCCCGATGAGTCGCGATAGCGCTCCTGATTCATTCTCTAATAGTACTGAAACAATTCTTCTCATCAGGTTCTAACTCCTTTTTCCAACCACATGTCTCTCATCGAACCATTGGGAGCTACCAACATGGGATAAACGTGTTCCTTGGGGTCGACCATAATATCCACGAAAACGAGCTTATCTTTAATGGAAAAAACTTCATTGAGGACGGGTTCTAAATCCGACCGACTTTGTATTTTGAACCCTTTGTGTCCATACGATTCTGCTAACCCCACGAAATCAGGCAACGAGTCCATATAGCTATGAGAATGACGCCCCTCGTACTGCATGTCTTGCCATTGCTTGACCATTCCTAATGACTGGTTATTTAGATTAATTATCTTTATTGGCAACTCGTATTGTGAACACGTCGATAGTTCTTGGATATTCATTTGAATACTGCCCTCGCCCGTAATACAAACGACCGTGCTTTCGGGAAAAGCGATCTGTGCTCCCATAGCTGAAGGAAGACCAAAACCCATCGTTCCGAGCCCGCCCGAATTTATCCACTTACGGGGCTCGTCAAATGGATAGTAGAGAGCGGCAAACATCTGATGCTGGCCAACGTCTGATGTGACGAAGGCTTCTCCCCTGGTCGCCTCATAAACGGCTTTCACGCCATCTTGAGGTTTGATAATCTGATCGTCTTCCGCTGTTCTTTTTATCTTCAGGCAATCCTGTTCTCGCCAAAGAGCTATTTGATCCCACCACTTGCTAATTAGAGTTTTATCTGGTTTTTTCGATTTCTTATTATTGACCAAGTCCGTCATTTCTTTAAGGATAACAGCAACATCTCCTACTATAGGGATATCAGCTCGAATGGTCTTCGAGATGGAAGCTGGATCAACGTCAATATGAATTATCTTTGCATTTGGACAGAACATTGAGGGGGTGTTGGTAATTCTGTCGTCAAAACGAGCTCCAACAGCTAACAAGACATCACAATGATGCATAGCATTATTCGCTTCATAAGTGCCGTGCATTCCAAGCATTCCAAGGAATTGCTGGTCAGTACCCGGAAAGCCTCCCAACCCCATTAATGTGTTCGTGATTGGGAATCCCAATTTTCGCGTGAGCGCAGTCAAAGCATTTGACGCCTCTCCCAAAATCACACCCCCTCCAGAGTAGATCATCGGCTTTTCTGCCTTCAATAGGAGATCTACGGCTTTTTGAATCTGACCTGTATGACCCTTTTGAGATGGATTGTAGGATCGAAGAGAAACTGACTTGGGGTATTTATACTCAAACAAGTCATTTGGATTTGTTTTATCTTTCGGAATATCTACTACTACCGGACCGGGTCGACCAGAAGATGCTATAAAAAAAGCTTTTTTAATGGTTTCTGGTATGTCTCTAGCCTCCTTTACGAGGAAGCTGTGCTTCACAACTGGCCTAGAAACTCCTATCATGTCTGTTTCTTGAAAAGAGTCAGTACCGATCAAGTGGCTCTGAACTTGGCCGGAGATAACGACCATAGGGATAGAATCCATATATGCAGTCGCAATTCCGGTAATCGCGTTGGTGGCTCCTGGACCGCTCGTTACAAGCACCACTCCTGTTCTTCCGGTAGCTCGCGCGTACCCATCCGCCATATGGGTTGCACCTTGCTCATGACGGACCAATATATGCTTTATTTTTTCCTGGTTGAAAAGCGCATCATAAATGTGAAGCACTGCCCCTCCTGGGTACCCGAAAAGATATTCAACGCCTTCATCCTGTAAGGCCCGAATAAGCATGTCAGCGCCCGAAAGCTTTTCCACAAAAATCTCCTGGTTCATTAAAGGTTAAGAAAAGTGGGACGGTGATTTTCTTGCATCCCAAGGCAGCAGTCAAATACAAACTTTTTTTCTAAACCGAAAGCCTTTATTTAATTTGCGAAACTCGCAATCAAACTTGTAGTTAAGCTAAAAATTTCCTCAGCATCTTAATATTACTCGATCCATATAAAAGCTCCCATCCTTCCAGTCACACCGTCTCTCCTATATGAATAGAAACGTTTTACGTCACAAAACGTGCAAAAACCACCGCCGAAAACCTCGACGCCCAGATTACTAAGCTGATCGGCGGCTATTAGTGCGAGGTCCATTTCCCACTGATTTTTTGATTTTTCTCTAAACCCAGTCCGATTTGGAAACCGATTAAACACATCTCGTTTGACTAAGTAGTGACACGGGCCAATGCAAGGACCGATCCAAGCACAAAGGGGTGATACGCCAATTGCCTCAACCGTTCGATGTAAGACTCCGTTCGCCAAACCACGCCAACCTGCATGAGCAGCCGCGACACAGCTTCCGTTTTTACTGGCAAGTAAAACGGGAACACAATCAGCAACTAAAACCGCCAAAACCTCATTCCGTTTTCTAGTAAAAGATGCGTCAGCTTCTACTTCCTTTCCTGCGCGATGAGCAGGCACACAATTTACGCCATGAACTTGCTTAAGGTACTTTGGTTCTGAGGGAACGTCCAAAAGGCTGCGATTTATTTCAACTGACTGATCCAAATCACCGACGCGGTTAGACAAATTAAGAGAATCGAACGGGACTGCACTGCAACCATGCGTCCGACAAGTAAAGAAAGCTCTGATGTGCTCAGAAATTTTCCAGTCTGGCTCAATCAACCCCACGCATAACCTCCAGTAAGTTTTGAAAGTCCACAGGAATCGGCGCTCGAAAAGAGAGATTCTTTCCATTTTTCGGGTGATTTAAAACAAGTTTTCTAGCGTGTAGGGCTTGCCTTGGAAACGCTTTAAGCATTTTTTCGAGCTTTGGCCCATCCGATTTAGATCTTCTGTATTGGCCTCCGTATTCAATGTCACCAACTATCGGGTTTCCCAATGCTTGCATATGAACTCTGATTTGATGAGTTCTTCCCGTGTCAAGCTCACATCCTAACAGGGAGTGCCCTTCAAACTTTTCTGTAACAATATAATGCGTCCTCGCTGACTTCCCATCGACCCTAACCGCTACCTTCTTCCTTTCCTTAGGGTGACGGCCAAGGGCTAAATCAACCTCCCCTGCTCTATACGGAGGCGTCCCGTAGACTATTGCCGCGTAGGAGCGCTTTATAGTCCGCGACTCGAGGTCCCTCACCAACTTAAATTGAGATTCAATATTTCGTGCAACAATTAAAAGGCCCGAGGTGTTTTTATCCAAGCGATGAATGATGCCTGCTCGAGGAACCGCCTTTAGATTCTCATCATAGTTTAAGAGAGCATTCATCAAAGTCCCCGATGTATTTCCCGCGCCGGGGTGGACAACCAGTCCAGCAGGCTTGTTTACGACCATGAAATGAGCGTCTTCAAAAACGACATCGATCGGGATGAACTCCGGCTGGGCTAATGTCACATCCTTTATAACACTTTTAATGAAGATCCTCTCACCTCCGACAAGCTTAAGGCTTGCTTTCACTGATTTTTTATCCACTAAAAGCGCTCCCTGCTTTATCCATTGCTGAATAAGCGCCCGAGAATATTGAGGCAACAGTTCTGCAACCGCTTGATCGAGTCGAGAAGGAACAAATTCTTTCGGTATATCTAATTTATGCTCTATTGATCGATGCACTATCGGAATCATGTTGGGTTTGTTCGAAGGCTATGTTTTAATCTACAAAAATTCAACCGAGCGGACAGTTTTTCAATGCTGAGACCCTTCCTAATAGCGTTGTTTCCACTCATTCTCGTTTTTGGTTGCAGCAAAGATGAGATTGGCGAAGATCCAAATGCAACGGAGTTGTTCTATTACAAATCTGCTCAAGATAGCTTGAGGGCTTCTAACTACGCGGGCGCAATTCAAAAACTGCAAATGCTTGAATCTCGCTTTCCGTTTGGGAGATATGCAGAGCAGGCACAATTAGAAATCATCTACGCCTTCTTTAAAAGCTCTCAGGCTGAAGCTGCGAAATCTGCAGCAGATCGATTCATAAGACTCCACCCTTCGCATCCTAGCGTGGATTATGCTTATTATCTAAAAGGTATGGTTTCATTCGAGCAAGATAAAAATTTCTTAGCTAACATAATACCGATGGACCCATCGACGAGAGACCCAGGAGCAGCAAGACAATCTTTCAATGACTTTTCTGAACTTCTCAGGCTCTTCCCGGATAGCGAGTATGCGCCCGATGCACAATCGAAAATGAAGTATCTTAGAAACCTCCTGGCTCAATCTGAGATTCGCGTGGCAGAGTATTATATTGAAAGGGGTGCCTATGTCGCTGCAGTAAATCGAGGCAGATATGTTTTAGAAAATTTCCAGGGCTCAGTCGCTGTGCCAGACGGTCTGGCTATTATGGTCGAGGCCTATAAGATGATGGATATGGAAGATCTAGCAGCAAAAACGCTTAAGGTTCTCGTCACTAACTATCCGGAGCATGGATCTCTAGACAAAAACGGAAATTTCAAAAAAACAGGACACAAGAGTGGCGGGAAAACAAGAAATTGGTTGAGGACTTTGACGCTTGGGGTCTTTGGTTAGGCTCCCAATGAAAAGTGCGATAAGGCCTCGAGCTCTAAGATCGCAGAATTTCGTTAGAAACTGTCTCTACCTCTAAAACTTCAACTTCAAAGACAAGATCCTTCCCAGCAAGTGGGTGATTAAAATCGATCTCGAGTGAATCACCTAATACGCGGTTAATGACACCTGGTCGCTCCAGCCCATGAGGGTCGGCGAAGGAAATAACTACTCCCTCTTTTTTATCTACATGTTTAAACAGATCTGCCTTCATAACGTGGATATTTTCCGGGTTGGAAGGCCCAAAACCATTTTCTGGACTGATATCAAAAATTTCTTTCTCGCCAGCGCGCATTCCGAACATCGCTCGTTCAAACCCAGGCAAAAGACTCTCATCTCCTATTACGCAAGAGGCAGGATAGCTGCCAGTAGAATCTATAAGAGCTCCTTCCTTCAGATAAAGTGAAAATTTTAGGGTGATCTTTGTGCCAGGCCCGACAGGGACTGTTTTAGGTTTTGCTCTCATGCTCATCACGCCCTTTCTTGTTATAAAACATGTCAATGATTAGTAAAAGAGCTCCAACAGAGATGGATGCGTCGGCCACATTAAATGCTGGAAAATAAAAGTTCTCATAAAATAACAAAATGAAATCAACAACATGTCCAAGCAGGACTCTGTCTATAAGATTTCCAATGGCCCCCCCTAAGATTGCGGCTAACGCATAACCAAGTAAAACCTCTGAAGATTTTAATCGCCGTATCCAAAAGAAAATAAAGCAGCTTACGGCAAAAGATACGATCGACAGGAACCACCTTTGCCATCCACCCGCATCACTAAGGATGCTAAAAGCAGCTCCATCGTTATAAAGTAAAACTAATTTTAAGAAGGGCAGTAAATCAATGCTATCGCAAAAACCGAAACCGCACTGATCTAGAGTTCTAACGATCATTTGTTTCGTAAACTGATCTGATATTGCGATCACAATACTAAGAAGTATAAAAGGTTTCATTTTTCAGTAAACTTCCACTGACTCGAAAAACATCTCAGCGTTGCGAACATCCTGATTGATCGCAGATTTTAGGGCCGATAAATCTTCGTATTTTTTCTCGTCTCTGAGCTTCTTAAGAAAAACCACCTTTACGGACTCACCGTAGATCATTCGGTTAAAATTAAGCAAATGGACCTCAAGGATCGGAGTGAGATTAGCATCATCTACCGTAGGCCGAACACCCACATTCGCTACCCCAAAGAATAACTCCGCGCCTATGAAAACATTGCATGCAAAAACTCCCGAAATCGGCGCTACATACCTATGCAATTGAATATTCGCAGTGGGGATGCCAATAGTTCGCCCTAGTTGTCTACCATAGATCACCTTGCCGCTTATTGAGAACGGATGTCCCAACAATTTTTCAGCTAACTGAAACTCTCCAACGGCTAGACTATCTCTTATTCGAGTGCTCGAGACCCTCTCTGCTTGAAAATCTAACGTATACATATTATGAACCGGAAAATTATTTTTTGAGCCCGCTTCCTTAAGGCTCGAAAAGTCACCCCGCCTATCGTTTCCAAATTTAAAATCGTCCCCAACAAAAAGAGCTCTCACTTTTAATTGATCTACGAGCAGGCTGGTAAAACGGTTCGAGGACATTTTCCTAACCTCTTCATTAAACTTAAGGCATAGGACCTGAGAAATCCCTTGCTCAGCCAGCAATTCAACCTTCTCCCTAAATCGAGTCAGCCTCGCCGGAGCCTTGTAAACATCAAAAAATTCTTTCGGTTGTGGCTCAAAACAAATTAGCATCGATTGCGTTTTTAACCTTTTAGCTTCTTGATTCACACGTCTAAGTATCATCTGGTGACCAATGTGCACCCCATCAAAGTTTCCGATAGTAACCACCGCACCAGCATGCTTTTCTCGAATATTGTTTAGGCCTCTTATGATTTTTATCATCGGAGTAAGCTTTTCAAATTCAAGCCGGACAAAGCTAAAACCAGGAAATAGCTGAATGCTCCCAGCAAACATATGCTTAACATTCTAATCACGCGCGCAACCGAATCAATTTGAAGCCACCAGTCTATCGAAGGATTAAAATAATATATCAAAGAAGTCATGATGAATGTGGCTAAGATTAGTCGAGAGAGAAAAAGAACATTATCTTTGTTATAAAAATTAATTAGGCCCAACCTACTCAGACCGACATAAAGTAGCGCTGCGTTTAAAAAAGCAGAAATGGTTGTGGCAATGGCCAGTCCAACGTGCTTAAAGTGCCAGATTAAAACCAGGTTGAGCCCCATATTAGCAACCATCGCGATGATTCCGAAACGGACGGGAGAGATCATATCCTGACGCGAAAAATATCCAGGAGCTAGAACCTTGACCAGCATGTGTCCTGCAAGACCAGCGCCGTAGGCAGCCAAACTAGCTCCTGCCATTAAAACATCTCGCGATTCCATGACACCGTGAAAGAAAAGTGTTGCTATCAATTCATCGGACAAGAGAACCAATGCTGCAGTAGCTGGAAGACCAAATAGTAGAACAGACTTGATCGCCCAGTCTAAGGTATGAGAAAAATCTTCTGTCGAATCTTTTAAGTGATCACTTGATAGCCTTGGCAAAATTACAGTCGCTATGGCAATGCCAAACAGCGCGAGTGGAAGCTCTAGAAGACGGTCAGAATAGTAAAGCCAGGAAAGGCTCCCTGTTTCAAGGAATGATGCCAAAACGGTATCGAGCAGTATGTTGATTTGGCTGACTGACGCACCAAATACAGCGGGCAGCATCAAAAATCCTACCTTTTTGACTCCGGGATCACGGAATCCTATCTCTGGCCTTGGAAGAAGCTTCAGTTGGTTTAAAGACGGCATCTGCCAGGTTAGTTGAACAACGCCTGCAATCAAAACCCCCCAAGCAAGCGCAAAAATTGGTTCATCGAAACGCTCTCGCAAAAAAACCGCACTAGAAATCAAACAGAGATTAAGAAGCGCGGGACTAAACGCCGGCGCGGCAAACTTACCATATGCGTTCAATACGCCCGCTGATAGTGCAGTCATTGAAATTAGGAATAGATAAGGAAAGGTTATCTGCAGGAGGTCAGAAGAAAGCTTCAACTTCTCAGAGGCATCGGCGTAAAGATAACCGGGCGCGAAGAGACTCACGATTGCTTCTGAAAGCACCACGCCAAGGAGCGTAAACAACAAAAGAATCAAGCCCAAAGAACCCATGGTCCGATTAACTAAGCTTTTCACTTTTTGATGAGGATGGATTTCTTTGTATTCTGTTAAGACAGGAACAAAGGCCTGCGAGAAGGCGCCCTCCGCGAATAGTCTACGGAACAAGTTCGGAATTCGGAAAGACAAAATAAACGCGTCAGTAGCGACACCCGACCCAAAAAAATTTGCTATACATATATCTCTGGCCATACCAAGGACCCGAGAAATCATTGTGAGCCCAGACACCACAAGACCCGATCGGTAAAGTTTAGGAGCAGGCTCTGTTTTTTCGTTTTTCATAGGCTTGCCAATTCGTTGCCGAATATCATCTCACACTCGAGGTCAAAATTGTTTGACAAAAGTCCTCGAAATCGTCATAGTTCGCGGCCTATTTGGTCTTAGAAGTTTAAGTTTTGGCAAATTCGTCACAAGCAAAGAAAAGAGCAAGGCAAAACGACGTTCGCAGGAGACACAATGCGAGCCAAAGGTCCGCGTTTCGCACAGTGATCAAGAAAACGTTAGCCGCCCTGGAAACAGGAAAATACGATGAAGCGTCCGCCGCATACAAGTCCGCCGTACCAGTCATCGATCGAGCCGTCAGTCACGGGCTAATCCAGAAAAATAAAGCCGCTAGACACAAGAGCAGGCTGAACGCAAAAGTAAAGGCACTGCAAAGCTAAGACTATTCTAGTAATACAAAGTTATCTCTGTGTATCAACTCTTCCTCAGATAAAAACCCCAATTGGCTTTCGATTTCAGAAGTTGGTTTACCATAAATTTTTGAGACTTGGCTACTACTGTAGTTTATCAAACCTCTTCCAATTTCCTTGCCCGTCTCATTACAGCAAGTCACCGCATCGCCCCTTTTGAATTCCCCTATGCTTTCCTTGACCCCAACCGGCAGTAAGGAACTGCCCTTAAACGTTAACTGCTCGCAGGCACCTTTATCGAGGATCAGGGTTCCAGCGGATCTTAGAGATGCTAGCCATTGCTTTCTTGCTATGACCGCGCCCTTTTCAGACCGAAATAGCGTGCCTGGCATTTTACCGGCCTCGATGTCTATCAAGACATCTTCTGAACGTCCCGACGCAATTACAGTAGACGCCCCGCTTTTGCCTGCAATTCTAGCAGCGTGAACTTTCGACAACATACCGCCTCTTCCAACGCCAGCGACGGCACTCTTACCCGCTATCTTGAGCAAGGCAGAATCCGATGCGCTAGCTTCTTTAATAAGGTCAGCGGCAGGGTTAACCGACGGATCTTCGCTCAAAAGCCCGGGCTGGTCAGTCAAAATAACTAAACTGTCTGCATTAATGAGATTCGTCACAAGCGCAGCAAGCGAGTCATTATCGCTGAATTGAATTTCATCAGTAACGACCGTATCGTTCTCATTGACGATTGGGATCGTATTCATATCCAAGAGTTTTGTTAGTGTGTTACGAGCATTTAAATAACGTTTTCGCGACAGCAAGTCATCATTGGTCAACAGCACCTGCGCAGTAAGAATGTCAAAACGTTGAAATGCGGTTTCATAGGCTTGGATCAATCCCATCTGTCCTACTGCCGC
This sequence comes from uncultured OM182 clade bacterium, assembly GCA_902567095.1. Classification (GTDB taxonomy): domain Bacteria; phylum Pseudomonadota; class Gammaproteobacteria; order Pseudomonadales; family Azotimanducaceae; genus UBA9659. The sequence goes on along the minus strand of CACFLG010000003.1, from coordinate 42,649 downwards.
CGCGGCTTGCAATTCATGAAGTGAGCTCGGCCGCCCCGCGATCCCAAGCCTCTTCGCGCCCACTGCAACCGCGCCCGAGGAAACTAACACGACCCTTTTACCTAATTTTCTAAGTCGAGCGATTTGCGTTACCAAAGCATCAATTAGAGCTCTATCGATCCCTGCACCCTCACTTGAGAGCAAAGAGCTGCCTACCTTCACAACCCATGTTTCGCCAGATTCGTACGTATTCACGGTTCGTATCTCACCACGGGCAATTCATCCTCACCAGATTTATTTTTTCTCGCATCTTTTATTTCCTGCCGACGCCTGCTCGAGAACTCATGGACCTCTTGAAGAATCTGGCTACTAGAGGAGCTTTCTCTCGACTCCTGAAGTTGCTCCTCGATCTGGTAAATCAGTTCATTAACCCCGAGCCCCGTTACAGTCGACACGAGGTTATAATCATTCACACCAAGACGACGAGCCAAATCCTCTGCTTCCTCCTCGGCCTGGGGTCCCAGCAAATCAGCTTTCGTGAAGACTATCCTTCTTTTTTTATTTGCTATTCCCTCACTGTATCTTTTCAATTCACGCTCTATTGTATGGAAGTTTTCTACTGGGTCAGATTCATCGAATGGCGCAAGATCAACCAAGTGCAATAAAAGCCTGGTTCTCGAAAGGTGTTTGAGAAATTGGACGCCCAGGCCTGCACCATCAGCCGCGCCGCCGATCAGCCCAGGAATATCTGCCATAACAAAGCTTTTCTCGTCATCGAGTCTCACTACACCGAGATTAGGCACAAGTGTTGTAAAGGGATAGTCCGCAATCTTGGGCCGAGCAGCCGAGACTTTGCTAATGAGCGTAGACTTTCCAGCATTGGGGATTCCTAGCAATCCAACATCAGCAATCAGCTTAAGCTCTAATCTTAATTTACGTGATTCCCCGGACTCTCCCTTCGTTGTTTGGCGAGGCGCTCTATTCGTGCTGCTCTTAAATCGAGCGTTCCCTAGACCTTTCTTCCCGGCGAGGGCGACTAAAAGAGTCTCACTCTGATCATTGATGTCTCCTAAAAAAATATCAGTGGTCTCGTCAAACACACTTGTCCCGCAGGGAACGCGGATATACATGTCTTCGCCTTTGGCACCGCTTTTGTCTTTGCCTGAACCGGGTTGGCCTTTTTCTGCTCGGTAGTTCGGTTGAAATCTAAAATCGACCAAGGTATTCAAAGATTCGTGGCCTATCAGATAAACCGACCCTCCATCGCCGCCATCACCACCATCTGGGCCACCTTTTTCTATATATTTCTCACGACGGAATGACAGGCAACCGTCACCACCTTTGCCCGCCTCAACGCTTACACTCGCTTCATCTACAAATTTCATGATTCACGCAAAAAAAAGCCCCGCATCTGGCAGGGCTTTTTGTTTAATTTTCCTCTTAGGAAGCTGCCAGGACGTTCACGTATTTTCGTTGCTTAGGCCCCTTCACTCTGAATTCTATCACTCCGTCTGCTTTCGCGAACAGGGTGTGATCTTTACCACAACCAACGTTAGTCCCAGGGTGAAATTTGGTTCCCCTTTGCCTCACGATGATGTTACCCGCCGCTACCTGCTGGCCGCCATACATCTTGACCCCTAGGCGTTTGGATTCAGAATCTCTTCCGTTTCTGGTGCTGCCACCCGCTTTCTTGTGAGCCATTTACTTGCCTCCCGCAATATCTAGAATTTTAATCTCAGTATAGTACTGCCGATGCCCTGCCTGACGACGGTAGTGCTTACGACGCCGCATCTTAATTATTGTCACTTTGTCACCGCGACCGTGGCCAACCACTTCTGCAGATACTTTTCCGCCCTCTACATATGGCGATCCTATCTGAACATCTTTCTCATCACCAACCATCATGACTTCATCGAAGTCGATCTTGTCGCCTTCGGAGAGATCAAGTTTCTCTACCCTAAGGACTTCTCCTGGTTCTACTGTGTGCTGTTTGCCACCGCTCTTAATAACCGCGTACATGATAAATACTCTTCCTAATTCTCGCCGGTTTTTTCTCCAACGGGAACTCTTTGATTTGGGGGAGAGATTCTATTCCAAGACACTCGCAGTAGCAAGCGGCTTTAGGCCTGTTCTAACTTGACATAGGGCCTTTCCCCACCTAGCATTCGGCCCTTTCCAGTGAGTACTTCGCCCAACCAATGGACCATAGTTTCTTTCAACCTGTTAAGGCAGATTTCGAGCAGTTAAACGCGATGGTTATCGAGAATCTCGATTCGCGTGTGCCGTTAGTAGAAGAAATCGCTGACTACCTAGTGGACTCTGGAGGGAAACGGCTAAGGCCTCTTCTTACGCTCTTATCCGCAAAAATATTCGGCTACCAAGGCAATGACCATATCACACTTGCGACGGTCATCGAGTTTTTGCACACAGCGATGCTCTTGCACGATGACGTGGTGGATGAATCAGATCTTCGGAGAGGGAAAAAGACAGCGAACGTCAAATGGGGTAACGCTCCGAGCGTATTAGTAGGTGACTTTTTGCACTCTCGAGCGTTCGAGTTGATGGTGGAAGTAGGAAACATGGAGATTATGGCTGTCCTCTCAAGAGCAACGAATGTCATATCCGAGGGAGAAGTACAGCAGCTTTGCCATATCAGAAACCCCAAAACTACCGAAAACCAGTATATGGAGATCATTACAAGAAAAACAGCCACGCTTTTTCAGGCGGCCGCGCAAACAGGCGCTATTATCGCTGGAGCGGCCAAGTCAGAAATCGAAGCAATAGGCGATTATGCTCTGCACCTAGGTATTGCCTTTCAGCTCATGGATGACAATCTCGATTACTTTGGACATTCAGACGCCTTAGGAAAGAATGTAGGGGATGATTTTGCGGAAGGCAAAGTCACGCTCCCAATTATCGCAGCGATTAGAAATGGAAACCCAGAGCAAGCAAGCCTGATAGAGGGAGCGGTTTTGAAAGGCGGGGTCGAAAATCTAGATATCGTTCTTGAGCTCGTTAGAGAGACTGGGGGGCTTGATTACACCCAGAAAATCGCTGCCAAAGAGAAATGCAAAGCCCTTAGTTGCCTTAAAGCTATACCAAGATCTGCTTTTAGAGATGCGTTAGAGGACCTTGCAGAATTTTCGATCAAGAGAACCAATTAAAACCTTATCAAAGGTTTCCAAACCTAATTTGAAATCGATATACTTATCCAAGAGGGAATGAGCAACTACTTTACGTAGCGGTTTTCCAATTTGCTGTTGGAGCAATGAACTATGAAATTACGTTTTCTTTCGCTGATTATCTCACTCACGTCTTTGACCTCAATCAGCTCAGCTTTCGCCGAAGAAACACCAGCATCATCGTCTGAAGCGGGTGCTCCTATAATAGAAGAGGTCATAGTTACTGGATCTCTTCTACCCCGGGGAGACTTTGTCTCAAAAGCGCCTATTGCAACCATAAGTTCAACCCAGTTTGAAATGTCTAATACCGTAAACGTCGAGCAGTTAATTAACTCGATGCCTCAGGTAGTTGGCGGAGCGGATCGATCCTCGACTTTTGGACAGGGAATAGCTACCGCTAACCTTCGGGGTCTCGGCGAAAATCGAACCCTTGTTTTAGTTAACAGTCGGCGATTCGTTCCTACTTTCCCCGATGGCGGCACCGTAGATTTGAATTTCATACCAGTCGGACTTATTGATAGAGTTGAGATACTTACGGGAGGCGCTTCAGCAGCCTACGGATCGGATGCTCTTGCAGGAGTTATTAACTTCATTCTAAAGGATGCGGGGGATATTCAGGGGTGGGAGGTAAATGCTGGTGGAGAGATAACTGAGGAAGGCGATGCCGAGATTTTTAATTTTAACCTGTCGAACGCTGGCGGATTTTCATCTGGCAAAGGCTCGTATTTAGTACACCTCGATATCTTAGAAAGAAAACCTGTCTCTATGCTTGATAGAGATTTAACGAAAGTTAGTTTGGTTGACAGCGTTAATGAGCAAGGGACCTTAGGCCTTCAAAACGGTATTAACCGTTTTCCTACCACTGAAAATGCGGGAATCTTTTTCCCGCCGTTTGACCCCAGATTTCCGAACGGAGCTTTCGGAGTCTTCGATAACGACGGTGATATTAATCTGAGAGGTTTTATAAACACCCCACAAGGAGGACGTAGCGAAGCTTTCGGTTTGCCCGATGGCACCGAGGACTTTGGAAATCTCAACGGCTTTGCATACTTGCAGCTGCCGCAGGAAAGAGAATCCTTTAAAGGGAGAGTCTCATATGATTTCGGGACCTTTGAAGGTTATGCAGACCTTTATTATTCGAAAAGTGAAATGCCTTTCAGATGGGGCGGGCCTTTCACTGGATTCCCAGTAAATTTTGGTTACACAGCAACTGTTGAAAATAACCCCTATTGGAGCCAAGCTGCCAAAGAGTATGTCTCGTCGATCTATCAAATATGGGGCTCTTTTATCCCTCAGCGAGTTCAATATAGAGACGATAATGGCAATGGAATTGCCGATACACTTCGCTTTCCTTTTCTTACACGCATATTTTCTCGAGACATTGGACCAACCGAGAATGATCGAAGTTTTGAATCGGTTCAATTTGAGCTTGGAATAAAAGGCGAGGTTTCCAATACTTGGGGATATGAGATTTTTGCTCAATCTGGAGAAGTAAAAAGCATTAACGATACAGGACCTTTGCTTGATCCTAGGCGCATACAACAAGCTCTGCTGATAACGGGGGATGGGAATTGCATTGACCCATCTAATGGCTGTGTTCCGATAAATTTGTGGGGAGATAATATAGGAACTGAAGCAGCAAATTTTATTACCTATCCCTCAGGTTCGGGAAGATCTACTTCAAATAACGAGCAAAATGTCGTCATGGCGACAATCTCGGGCAACACAGAAGGTTGGTTTAGTCTGCCAGGAGACCCGGGGCCAATTGGGGTTGTTTTTGGGGCCGAATACCGCGAGATAAATGCATTAATTGACACTCCCGAAATTATCGAACAACAACTATTCGAGGGTTTTGCAAGCGCGCCTTTTAGCCTTGACGCTGGCATCCATACTAGAGCAATTTTTGGAGAGGCACTTGTGCCATTAGTCAGCGGCAAGCCTGGCATAGACTTTTTGGAATTAGAGTTAGGCTGGAGATTCGCCGAACATTCCCAAACGGGAGGAGATCACACGTTTAAGGTGGCCTTGGCATATTATCCTAACCCAGATGTCCAGTTGAGGGTGTCTTACAACAAAGCGATGCGGGCGCCGGCGATTAACGAGTTGTTTAGTTATCAGCAAACCGTAGGCTTTGCCCAAGACCCCTGCACAGTTGGCCTGTCCCAGCCCACTTCGGTAGAGGATTCATCTGGCAGACAGATTATCTTAGAGAGAACGCCTGAACTTGCGGCAACATGCATCGCAACAGGTGTTCCAGAAGAAAATCTTTATGACTTTAACTTTAAAGAATTCACGCCACTCCGGGATCTAGGCGGCAACCCTGAGCTGCTTTCAGAAGATGCGCGGACGTTCAGCCTAGGAGCCGTATGGACTCCATACTCGATAGCTGGGCTCTCCTTAAGCGTTGATTACTTCGATGTCAGCATTGAAAACTATATTGAGCTTACTCCCGTCTTGGCGAACGAGATTATGCGATCTTGTTATGATCTGGCGGAGGGTCGAGGCGGAATAGGATCTAAGGCATGCGGAGCTGTTGGGAGAGACGCGGATGGGAGACTCACTTCCCTTTTTCTAGGCTTTCAAAACCTAGGGCTCCACGAAGTTTCTGGCTGGGATCTCAACCTTGAATATAGTTTTGAATTATTCTCTGGTTTTATCGACCTAAATTATTTCGCGACCAAGCTTAATAAAAGAACGATAGAAGATGACTCGTTCGGAGAAGTAAACTTTAAATGTTTGGGTGTGTTCAACGGAGACTGTGACAATTTGATCGATTATCCTGTCTTTGACTTTAAGCACCGTCTGACTGCTGGCTGGTCAAAAGAGAAACTTGATATTCAGTTAGTTTGGAAATACACCTCTTCTCTAAAGGATGGGGATGATAATACGGATTATTTTCGGGAAAAACTTGACGATTATTCCGTGCTCGATCTTTCAGGAAGATACTCGATCTCAGACGATTGGACGCTGACGCTGGGAGTAAAAAACTTGCTCGACAAAAAACCTCAGGCAATTGGCTCTAACTCATGGGAGCTCTTGCAAGAAGATATCCCCAGTATAACTAACACTTATACTCAATATTATGATGTCTTTGGGAGAACGATGTTTTTAAAAGCGTCTCTGATGCTCTGAGTATGTCAAAGAGGTCTTGGTCCCACAGATTACAGTTATTAGGAAAACTTTACTCATAAAAAAATTAACTAATTTGCATCAAGCTAGTGCACTTGGCCTAAAAATCGATATACTGAGCAAAGAGGGAATGAACATTTACTTTACGTAGCAGTCTTTCAATTTGCTTTTGGAGCATTGGATTATGAAATTACGTTTTCTTCCGCTTTCCGTTTCACTTGCCTCCTTGATCTCAATTAACTCAACCCTCGCCGACGAAACACCAGCATCACCTCCTCAAGCGAGTGCCCCGGTTATAGAAGAAGTCATAGTCACAGGATCTTTGGTCCCTAGAGGGGACTTTGTATCCAATGCTCCCATAACCACCGTAACTGCTGAGCAATTTGAATTAGCCAATGCAGTAAATATAGAGAATCTGATTAATTCAATGCCTCAGGTCGTCGGTGGTCAGGATAGGACTTCAAATTTTGGACTTGGTTGGGCAACCGCCGATCTCAGAGGATTGGGCTCAAATAGGACACTTGTTTTATTGGACGGACGAAGATTCGTTCCAACCTTTGCCGAAGGAGGCACAGTAGATTTGAATTTCATTCCTATGGGCATGATTGATAGGGTTGAGATATTAACAGGCGGCGCCTCAGCCGCCTACGGCTCTGACGCGCTCGCTGGAGTGATTAACTTTATTCTGAAAGACGAAATAGATGGATGGGAATTCAACATAGGAGGAGAGACATTCGATGGCGACGAAGGGCGTCTTTACAATTTTAATGTAACAAACGGCGGCCAGTTTGGCTCCGGAAGGGGGAATTATTTAGTTCATCTAGATGTAACCGATCGCCAAGAAGTGAACGCATCTGATAGAGAGTTCAGTATAGTCGAACTAGAAGACGGCTTCTTAGAGGATGGGAACCGCGGTTTGGTCCCCAGGCTTCTGCCGTTTGACGACGATCGCGCCTTCTTCATTGACCCAAGATTATTCGGGGTGTCGCCGACGGGAGGCATATTTTTCCCAGGTGACGGCAGCTTCGGACCTTGGTTCCCAGCCTTTAATTCCGCTGGGACGTTTTTTCCAGAAGTAAACTATCTCCAAATTCCCCAGCAAAGAACCTCTTTTATGGGGAAAATTGACTTTGAGCTTAATGAAACTACAAGTATTTACGCAGACATAACTTTCACGACGAGCAACACCAACCGAGATTCTTTTCCCGCGCCGACGATGGGTTTTTTCGATAGCACCCGTTGGACATACACATTAGACGGCAATCCATTTCTTAATAACCAAACTCAATCTGCTTTATCAGGATTCATCGGCGATGGTATAGACACAGATGGAGATGGCATTGCGGACACTGCAACAACAAGATTTTTAAGAAGATCTGACGAATTCGGAAAAACAGAATTCGATTGGACTTACGACGTGGTGCAAGTGGAGTTCGGAATCACTGGAGATATTTTTGACAACTGGACTTACGACATATTTACTCAATACGGGGAAGTAAAAGCGGAGCTTCCAATCGAACCTACGCTCAGTATCCCTCGCCTGCAACAAGCTCTTCTGATAGATTCAGAAGGTAATTGTCTTGATCCCTCTAACGGTTGCGTAGCCGCCAATATATTTGGAAGTAATACTCTTAGTCAGGAAGCGCAAGATTTCATCCGCATAAATTCGAGAGGGGCGGATAACACAACCAGGCAGACGGTCTTTTCCGGCACTCTATCCGGCAATACCATTGGTTGGTTAGAAACGAACGCCGGGCCAATCGGGGCGGCCTTGGGCTTTGAATATATTGATAGGGAGCAAAAAAACGTTACAGCCCCAGAGGTAGAGAGTCTTCAATTGATCGGCTTCCTTTTGTATCCTCAAAGCTTCGAGGCTGAGGAAGATACAACCTCAATTTTCACTGAAGTAATTGTTCCCTTAGCAGCCGGTCTGCCTGGAATAGATTTTTTAGAATTAGAAGTTGCAGGGAGGTTATCCAATCATTCTGCTAAGGGCTCCTTTTCGACTTACAAAGTTGCCTTGTCCTATTATCCTGTTCCCGACATACAGTTTCGAGTTTCCTACAATGATGCGGTTAGAGTGCCCGGTCTAGCCGAGCTTGGGCTTCCGCAAGAATTTGAAATAAGTGCATTCATTGATCAAGACCCTTGTTCTCAGTTAGGCCAGCCAACTCCTGAAGTAGCAGATATATGTATAGCGACTGGAGTCCCTTCGAATGTAGTTGGCTCAGAGGCAATAAACGCGTTTAACATCGGCGGGATCCCTTTCGCCGGTGGAGGGCGAGCTATTAATAGGGAGGAAGAAGCAACCACAATTAGTTATGGACTAGTCTGGACTCCAATGAGCATTGACGGCCTGTCTCTAAGCGTAGATTACTTCAAAATTGAAATAGAAGATTATATTAGATTTTATGGACAAGGAAACATCCTAGAACGGTGCTATAACCCCGACCTTTCAGGGAGCATAAGACAGACTGATGCTTGCAGACGGATAACTCGGGCTCCTAATGGAGAAATTACCGAAGTTTGGGGTGGATGGGCAAACGTGGGAACTCAGGGAATAACTGGCATCGATATTAATATCGCATACCAATATGAACTCCCTCTAGGATTTCTTGATATAAGTTATGTTGGAACCTCTATATTAGATCAGGAACTTACAGTAGGTCAGGTGACCGAGGACTGCGCAGGCCAGTTTAACAGTGTTTGTTTTAATAATGGCACCCCTGATCTGAAGCATAGAATGAGCATCAATTGGTCCTATGATCGACTTACTGCACAACTTGTATGGAGATATCTGGGTTCAGTAAATGATGGAGAGGAACAAGTTAACTATGTTGTTGAAAGTCTCGGGTCAAAATCTTATTTGGAAATATCAGGGAGTTACGACATTAAAGACAATCTCCGCATCATCGCAGGAGTAACCAACTTAACTGATGAGGATCCGCCATTGCTAGGGACTAACAGGCAAGACTTCAACACCCTACCAAACCTATATGATATTTTTGGCCGAGCTATTTTCGCAAAGTTAAAGTACGAAATCTTCTAGACGTTGATTCGCAATTGATTATATTGGCTTCTACTTTTGCAAAGTCCAGTGGAATGGAAAGCTAATATTAGTTAACTTTGGAGAGATCTGGATAGAGTAGGAAAGTTTCCATCTCGCCCTTCCCCTTGATATCAATCAATCCTCGGCTTTGGGTTTTGTACTGAGGTGCTAAGCGCTCCGCCGTTTGGGCGGTTAGCTGGATTACATTCGGAACCCCATGAGCTTCCATCCTAGCCGCTGTATTTACCGCGTCACCCCACAGGTCGTAAATAAACTTGCGCTTGCCTATGACACCAGCTACTAATGGCCCTGAGTGGATCCCTATACGTATTGAGGGCTTTTGTCCGGCGATATCAGGGTATTCGTTGACGTAACGGATCATCCTAATACCCATCTCCGCAATCTTGTTCGCGTGATCCGGGTCCGGATTAGGAACTCCGCAAGCGACCATATAGCTATCGCCAATCGTTTTAATCTTCTCTAAACCCATCTCATCGCTAAAGTCGTCAAACTTAGTGAAGATCTCGTTCAACATCTGCACAAGAGATTTGGGATCTAGCTTCTGAGACATGGGCGTAAATCCAACTATATCTCCAAAAAGAATGCTGCATTCCTCGAATGAATCAGCAATATTTTTCTCATCTTGCATCATCCTAGGAACGATTGAGCCTGGCAAAATATTCAGCAGCAACTCCTCGTTCTTAGCAGCGATATCTTTTATCTCTTTAGTCCTAGCTTCGATAAGAGACGAAACTTCATCAGACATTCGCGAGAATGCAAATGTCATCATCTCAGTCGATGCCTCTTCACTACTTTCTGCTTCAGGGTCCTTGATCCCTTTTTCCATTTTTTCGATATCGCTCAAGATCAGCTTACGAGCGTCTCCCTCTAGTTGAGTAGCGAGGGTGCCCATTTTGTCTACAATGACGGAGTCTCTCGCCTTGCGCTTTTCGAGCTGATCTGTTTTTATTTCTTCCATTTCGATAAGATGGTCTTTGTATGCGGTAAATGCACTTCCAAGCTGAGACACCTCATCATCCTCTGAACGCAAAAACCCCTTGTTGTTTGGAATCTCAACGTCTAAGTCTCCCTTGGTTAATGATTGAAGCACTCCTACCGCCCTACTAATACCTCCAAACGCGTAACCTGTTAACAATGAAACCAAGCCTACTAAACCCGCAAAGACGGCGGCCGCAATTCCTAGAGTAACAAGAAAGTCTTGCCTCATCGCGGCAACCATTTCACGCTCATTTTTAAGTATCATCAACTGTGCTTTTTCCATTTTTGCGTAGCTACTTAACGGGAAACCATAAACGGATAAACCCGCTTCCGCATCGATTTGTCCAAATTTTCCAGATTTAAGCAGGCCCTCTTTATTTGCTTCTAGCGCGGTGGCAACTATTTCTTCTAGTCCTTGAACCTCTCCAATTTCTGAGAAATCATCCACGGGATAGTAGGTATCGAGCCCTAAGATTTTTGCTCCACCGTTAACTGCTCCAAAACTAAGCTGGGTTTTCACCTGAAACTCATACTCAAAGGTCTCAAGCATTTCAAAAACGTTTTTGCCAATAACGACTGTGCCGAGTTTCTCTTTTTCAGATTTTATATCTATAAATAGCGCGTCATTCAGGTTGCTTTCCTCTGCACCAGAGGAATCATTTATTCTGACCAGAGTTCTCTTAGCGTTACCTCGTGAAATTCGCACTGGGGCAACATTCGCTCTAGGCAGCCCAACCTCAACACTTTCGCTGAAGTCGTAGGATGCGTTTTCCGAGCAGGGGTCTATGCCGTATCCCTCGTAGGAAGTGCCACAATAAAGCAGAGCATTTTCGGTATCGAGAACCAATATAAAGCTCATCAGCGCAAACTCTAATGGCTCACTGAATATTCCTGAGAAAACTGACTCAATCTTAGCGCTGTCACCTGATGCCATAGAATTAAGGATTGGGTTTTTATATTCCCCGTCTTCGATTAATCCTTCAGGAAACGCAAAGTTTGAGTTTTCCTGCCAAACATCTCGCTTCTCAAATAAACCAGTTTGAGGATGCCATTCTCCTATTGAAAGCGAGAACGCATCGTTCGCCATAGTGTCCCAGGCCTGCTGATAAAGCCCCGCAGATGCCGCGAGGTTATCCCTTTGTTGCTTATCGGTGCGGTATTCAGAGAGGACCAAAAAGATTCCTGCAATCAGGACATTCCCAAAAATAGTTAGTAGAAGAATCTGTGTTTTTGTTCGCATAGGCTAACGGTCCGGTTGAAAAACTAGACGCACAAACACATCATCGACCTGAACATTTTCTCCGTCGTGCTTCGGAGGGTTGTACTTCCAGGTTCGAATATGACTTAAGGCAGATCGTTCGAAAATACCAGGCGGCTCGGCGTCAACGATATGAGCTCCAGAAACACTGCCATCTTCGGCAACTGAGAAACCAACTATCACTTGACCGGTATATCTGAATCTGCGCGCCTTGGGGGGATACCTCAAAGGACCCGCACCAACCAGCTCGCAGTTAACTTGGACCTTCCCATCTGCCGACGCATAATTACCCACATTGACCGCCAAGACATCTGCGAGTGAACCTTGCGACAACAATATCATCGCAATTAACAATAGCCCCAGAAGAAGGGGGTTTGGAAAAACTAGTCGCTGCTTCAAAGAGAGCCCTACTACTTTGGATAAAGGTCCAATAAAAGACGTCTGAACAGACTTATGATCTTTGCACAGGCGAGCCAACTGTTCAACTAAACTCAAAAGAAATTTAAGCTTAGAAAAAACAGAAAATAAACTGGTTTTTGGTCGGCGTGAGAGGATTTGAACCTCCGACCCCTTACTCCCGAAGCAAGTGCGCTACCAGGCTGCGCTACACGCCGTTCCATTTGAGGAAATTCTATCCTAAAACCTCAAACGATCGAGGAATTTTGTTAAGATTGAGCTGCCGTCTGGAGAAAATAGTTGAGACCAACCATAATAAATTTCGGTTCATGCAACATCGATCACGTCTATACGGTTGAAGCGTTCGTTAGCCCCGGGGAAACCTTATCTTCACGAACATACCAGACCTTCCCAGGAGGGAAAGGCTTGAATCAGTCAGTTGCCATTGTACAAGCAGGGGGAGCCTGCTCCCATGTCGGGCGTATCGGGCAAGACGGAGAATGGCTTAAGAACATGCTGCGCTCCTTAGGAATCAACACTGATTTTCTAACCGTTTCAACCGAGCCAACCGGACACGCAATAATCCAGATCAATCAAGAGGGCGAGAACGCAATAATAACCCACGGCGGCGCTAATCACACAATCACTCAATCTGAGATCGATTTTGCGTTAGAAGGAACAAAAGAAACCGACTTTGTTTTAATTCAAAACGAGATCAAAAATGTTAGCTATATTATCGAGCGCGCTAAAACAAAGGGGCTCCAAGTTGCATTTAATGCCGCGCCGATTAACAAAGCCGTTGAAGACTGCCCTTTAGAAGCGCTGGATTTATTGTTTCTCAACGAGATCGAGGCCGAGCAGTTATCTGGAACAACAGGAACAGCGGAAATGATACGCGCGCTTTCTAAAAGGTTCCCTGAAACTAAGCTCATAATCACCCTTGGGGACGAAGGATCACTATACCATTTTAAAGGAGAAACTCTTAAGCAGATCGCAATTGATGTGGGTCAAATTATTGACACTACCGGCGCAGGAGACGCATTCGTGGGTAATTTTCTAGCCTATTTTGTAGAAACTGGAAGACCTCGAGAGGCGCTCACGATAGCTGCTAAAGCATCGGCCAAGTGTATCTCTAGGAGGGGAGCTACAAACCTCCTCAAAAATGTCTAACCTTGTTTAGCCATCAACCTGCTTTGTGCCTGCTCTCTAGTAAATTCAGAAACCCAATTTCTGGGTTTAAACCCATCGCCTTTTGCAGTTTGCGATTTTAGAAATGAGGGGTCAAAGGGAACCAGCTTCCCTGTGATCTCATCATCAAGAGGCAAATCTGCGTTTGCCATTGGTATAAAGATTTTCATAACTCCCCCTGAGTCGTTTTTTCTTTGTAACTGAAACTGCTTTCCCCTAGATACGTATTTCACATTAAAATTAGCAAGGGGCGGGGGAAAGAAAGTGAAAGATCCCTGAACTATGCTGGAGAAATGATGAAGTAAAGAGATCTTACAAATAGATTTTAGCTTTATTGCTATACTATGTGGGTTTTTAGGAGGTCATATGGCAAAAATTATCGCGATCGTTGAAGACGATTCAGACCAAAGAAACAACTATGTCGACGCCATAACGAAAAAAGGATACGACGTCACTGCCTATCGTAATCGCTCCGAAGCTATAGCAGGGTTTGAAAATGAAATGCCCGATTTGGCGATTCTCGACATCATACTGGGCGATGAAGTGGATGCCGGGTTCGAACTATGCAGAGAACTCCTAGGAAAAAACCCTAACTTGCCAGTTATCTTTCTGACAGAGCGAATAGCAGAAATCGATAAAATCTCGGGATTGCGGCTCGGCGCTTGGGATTATCTTCCGAAACCAATCTCGCTTAATTATCTCGCCGAAAGGATCAGTTCTTTGCTCAGAATAAATACTGCCCGGATCAAATCTGATGGCACGGCGAAGTCTGCGAAGATGGTCGGAGAAATGTCAATCGATCAGGAAGCTTTATTGGTTTCATGGAAGGAACAGCCAATTAATCTATCTGGAACGGAATTTAGAATGTTAGCTAAGCTGGTTCGGGTGCCCGGCCACGCAGTCTCTTATGACACCCTTATGAATGCTACGATGCAATCGCTTGTCACCAATAACACCATCAATACGCATATGAGAAATATCAGAAAGAAATTCGAATCAATTGACCCGGATTTTGACTGCATTAAAAGCGAGTATGGATATGGCTACAGATGGGCATCCAAAGTAAGGACCTAAATAGGGGAGAAATGCTGTGTCTACAAGCCACGCAAAAGGACCTCGCCTAGGAACAAAGCTCTTGGTTTTAATGAGTTTTGCCTTTGTGGTAATACCTTGGTTTAGCTACTTATACGTATCAGAAATGGAAGACTTTTTAGTAGACAGTCAAGCAAATGCGCAGCTACTTACAGCTGAAGGAATTTCTACCCTTCTTAACGGACGCTCGGATCTATTTTACGACTTGCCTCTCTCCCCGGAGGGATATGAGCAGCTCTATGCTCACCCTTTAGAAACGCCTATACGCATTGACGGGAAAGAAAATGATTGGGAGGACGTTCTCGAATATAACATTGGTTTTGGCAATTTAATCTCTGAGGAAGAGCTTAATTCCGACCCAAATCAATTTTTCCTCGCGCTGGGAGAGCATAACGACCAACTGTATGCGTTCGTTAAAATCAAAGACGACGCTTTAGTGTACAGAGATCGAAACATATTAAGATTAGACCTATCTGATCATCTAAGGCTAACCTTTACTGGACAAGACAAACTGGTAAAAAATATTGTTCTTACCTCCATAGAGCCCGGTGTTACCACCGCTTATCTGATCGACAATGATTGGCGATATGCGATTCGAGGTGAGCCAGAGAACAGAATCCAAGGGTTTACGGCCAAAACAGAAGAAGGTTATGTCATTGAATTCCGTATTCCTCTGGAACTACTTGGATCTGCTCGTCAGTTTGGACTAGCAGTTGTGGACGTCGATGACCCCGAAAAAAGAGTAATCAAATCAATCACAGGGACGCTGCCAACCGCTGGAAATGAAGCGTTCGGACTTGTACTGTTAAAATCTCCAGAGGTGCTTCGCATTATTCAGGGCCTCGGATATTCGGGGGCAAATATTCAAGTGATAGATGCTCAGCAAAGAGTCAGAGCAGAAATAGGTAGTTATCTGTCAGATGACACCGCTACCGAACCTCCAGAAGCACGAGACAACCCGTGGTATGCGTTCATCGCTTTTGTCATGAAACCGATTTATCGAATAATTGAATCCAACTTGCCTACCTCAGAATCGGCTGAGACCGAGGTCTTAAGCAGTGCCTTAAGCGGAGAGCCAAATTATCAGCGCAGATACTCCGAGGCGGATGGAGAGATGATCGTTGCCGGCCACCCTATAATCTCGCAAAACGAAATAATAGGAACGGTCCTGCTCAAGCAGAATACAGAAAGAATTCTAGAGCTGAGACGAGACGCTCTGCAGCGAATAGTGAATTTATCAGTAATCTCCCTAATTGTTTTAGTAATCTTGGTGTTGATGTTTTCTTTGAGGCTGGCCCGTAGAATCAGAAAATTGGGCGCCGAAGCAACGAATGCAATTGACGTTTATGGAAGACTAAAAACCAATCAATTAAAGGGGGAAACTGATTCCGGGGATGAAATTGGAGACCTAGCTAGGAGTATTTCCGGAATGTTGGAGAAATTACATCAGCACAATCAATTCCTTGAAAATATGCCGAGGACGCTGCGCCACGAAATAAACAACCCTTTAAATACATTATCAACGTCACTTCAGAACCTTGAGAGTGATAATTCAGAAAAGGGAAAGGAGAAGTATCTAGAGGCAGCGAAGCGAGGCGTTACGCGAATCGGGATGATCGTGCAAAACCTGGCAGACGCCGCGAGCCTTGAAGAAGCATTGGAAACAGAGGACGAAATAGAAATCACTGACCTATATGAATTGGTCAGGAATTATGTTCAAAATTGCAACTCGGTTCATTCAAACAGGGTCTTTGAATATAAGGGCATCTCGAGACCTGCCAAAGTCAAAATCGCTGACTACCGTGTTGAGCAGCTGCTGGATAAGCTGATTGACAATGCCATTGATTTCTCGAACGAAGGCGGCCGAATCGAGGTTTCGATTTTCTCTTCTGAGGAGGGGTTTATTCTCACTGTAGCTAACGAGGGCCCAAAGATACCGACTGATATGTTGGAAAACGTGTTTGACTCGATGATCTCGATCCGGGAGACCAATCCCGATAATCGACTCCATTTTGGTATGGGTTTATATGTCGTAAGAATAATCGCAAAACATCACGGTGGGAATGTAAAAGCTGTCAATTTATCAGGTGGAAGAGGTGTAAAGATAGATGTGATTTTACCCGAGTTTTCGGAATTGAGGCCTACCTCAAAAACTAACAGCGAACTCAACCTACAAAAAGCTTAGGCTTAAACTTCCAATAAATCTGTCGCACCTCGATACAGGAGAAAAAATTGATAAACTCCTCGCAAATCATTAGTATCTGCCGCTTCTAAAGTAGGATAGCGTAAAAAAAGCAGAAGTGTGTCTTGCTTGCACCTAGTCCCTGACCTAGGGCCTTAAAAACAACTTCATGCGCAGCGCAAACAGATTTATCAAGAGTCAAAATCGAGCAAGATCTCGATATTTTTTTATGAAAGGAAACGTGATGAACGACTACAAAGTAGCTGATATAGATCTAGCCGAATTTGGAGATGCTGAAATAAAGCTAGCGGAAGCAGAGATGCCAGCATTAATGGCACTCAGACGAAAATATGAAAAGGAACAACCTTTAGCGGGGGCAAAAATACTCGGTTGCATCCACATGACGATTCAAACCGCTGTGCTAATTGAGACTCTAGTAGAACTTGGAGCCGAAGTAAGATGGTCCTCCTGTAATATTTTCTCAACCCAAGATCATGCAGCAGCAGCGATGGCTAAAAAAGGAATACCTGTATTTGCATGGAAAGGAGAAACCGAAGAGGAGTTTTTCTGGTGCATTGAGCAGACAATCCTATCGAATGGCACTCCTTGGGATGCAAATATGATCCTTGACGATGGAGGAGACCTTACGGCAATGCTTCATGAAAAATATCCAGACATGCTCAATAAAATTCATGGGGTCACAGAGGAGACAACCACAGGGGTTCATCGGCTGCAAGAAATGCTGGAAAACGGAGAACTAAAAATTCCTGCGATCAATGTTAATGATTCTGTAACTAAATCAAAAAACGACAATAAATATGGATGCAGACATAGTTTAAATGACGCGATTAAAAGAGCCACAGATATGCTGCTGGCTGGCAAAAAAGCGCTGGTGATTGGCTACGGGGATGTTGGGAAAGGTTCTGCGCAAAGCCTGAGACAAGAGGGAATGATAGTTAGAGTCGTTGAAGTAGATCCAATCTGCGCCATGCAGGCATGTATGGATGGATATGAAGTAGTGTCACCCTATAAAGACGGCATAAATTCAGGCATCAAAGCCGATATTGACAACCATCTTATGTCAAACAC
Source organism: uncultured OM182 clade bacterium (assembly GCA_902567095.1). Taxonomy (GTDB): domain Bacteria; phylum Pseudomonadota; class Gammaproteobacteria; order Pseudomonadales; family Azotimanducaceae; genus UBA9659. The sequence continues at coordinate 25,106 of CACFLG010000003.1, read as the reverse complement.
GGATCTAATCGTCACCTGCACTGGAAATGTCCACGTTTGCGATGAGCACATGTTGTCTGCAGTCTCTTCGAATGCAATCGTTTGCAATATTGGTCACTTCGATACCGAAATCGACACGCAATTTATGAGAGATAATTGGAATTGGGAAGAGGTTAAGCCTCAAGTTCACAAAATTTACAGAAGCGAAGACTCAAAAGATTATGTAATTTTATTGTCTGAGGGCCGTCTAGTGAATTTAGGAAATGCAACCGGACACCCCAGCAGAATTATGGATGGATCATTCGCCAACCAAGTACTGGCTCAGATGTATCTCTATGAAAGAGCTTGGGCCGACCATGACCCGTCGCAAAGACAAGACGTGACTTTAGAAGTCTTACCCAAGGCCTTAGACGAAGAAGTAGCAGGTTATATGGTTGAAGGATTTGGGGGAATCATGACGAAAATGACTAAAAACCAAGCCGATTATATTCACGTCTCACAAGAGGGACCGTTTAAACCAGATACGTACAAATATTAAATAGTCGAAGTGAAAAGAGAACTCAAAGATCTTCTTGAACTCCTCGACCTTGAACAGATAGAGAAAAATATTTTCAGAGGTCTTAGCCCAGCGGAAGGTTGGCAAAGAGTATACGGCGGTCAAGTAATCGGACAGGCTCTCGTTGCGGCTTCTCGGACGGTCGAAGAAGAAAATCGCATTGCCCATTCTTTGCATGGTTACTTTTTGAGACCCGGAGATACCGAGATCCCAATCTTATACTCAGTGGACAGGATTAGGGACGGGAAAAGTTTTAGCACCCGCAGAGTTGTCGCAGTCCAAAGAGGCGAGGCGATTTTCTCAATGGCAGCGTCTTTTCAGAACATTGAAGAAGGGCTGTCTCACCAGATGGAGATGCCGTCCGATGTGCTACCACCATCGAAATGCCAAAGCGAGATCGAGCTTCGAAAGGAATATATCGATAAAATACCCGAAGAATATAAAACCGCTTTTAACAGACCGAGACCCATCGAGATGCGCTATGCCCAGCCAATTAATGATTTTGATCCTCAACCAATGGAGCCAGCTCAGAACGTTTGGATTAAGGCCACCGACAAGATGCCAGAAGACATAAAACTTAACCAATGTCTTTTAGCCTACGCTTCAGATATGACCTTGCTCGACACATGCTATCGACCTCACGGCCTTGGATGGATTAATGAGAAATTTCAGGTCGCAAGCCTTGATCATTCAATGTGGTTCCATGCGCCTTTTAAGACTGACGAATGGATGCTATATCACCAAGACAGCCCTTTTTCTGGAGGCTCAAGGGGATTTAATCGAGGAACTTTCTTTACAGAAGAAGGAAAGCTCATTGCCTCGGCTACTCAAGAAGGTCTTATTAGACTTCATAAATAAGTTTCGGAAAACTGATTACAAATAATCAATAATAAGAGCCAGATAAGTATAAACTCACCGAGCAAGATAACTTCCTATCAAGGAATAGATTTAGTATGTATTAATCGCTGTTAAGAGCAAAAAATATTAGCAAAAGTATAGGGAAATAGTTGTGACCATAAAACATCAGGAGAGGCTCAAAGATATTCAAACAATTAAGAGCCAATTTGAATCTCTGAACTACATATGCTCAGAGGAAATCGCAACAGCGGTCTATCTTGCATATCATTTGGAGAAACCCGTTCTAATAGAGGGTCCTCCAGGGGTAGGGAAAACCGAGCTCGCAAAAACGACTGCAGACATGCTCGGTTTGTCTTGTATTAGACTCCAGTGCTATGAGGGCTTGGATGAATCAAAAGCCATCTACGAATGGAAATACGGCAAGCAATTACTATATACACAGGTATTGAAAGAAACTCTTGGAGAGGTTCTTCAAGGAGCCAAGGGACTCTCAGAGTCAGTCAAGAAATTGCAGAGTTTTGGTGACATATTCTTTTCCGAGGAATTTCTTGAGCCAAGACCGCTATTGAAGGCGCTAAAGGAGAAGGATAGCTGTGTGCTCCTGATAGATGAGGTTGATAAGTCTGATCACGAATTTGAATCTCTTCTACTCGAAATCCTTTCGGATTTTCAGCTTTCAATACCCGAAATAGGAACCGTTAAAGCAAAAAAAGACAAAAAACCGATAGTATTCCTTACAAGTAACAACACCAGAGAAATCAGTGACGCCTTAAAACGGCGATGTCTTCACCTTTACATACCGTTCCCAGAGGCTCATCTCGAACGTCAAATAGTTCAAGCAAGGGTGCCCAAAATATCAGATCAGCTTAACAAGCAACTTGTAAGCTTCATACAAGAGTTAAGGGAGATGGATCTCAAAAAAGTTCCAGCAATTTCTGAAACGATTGATTGGGCAAAAACTCTGATCCTTTTGCACAGTGAAACTTTAGACGCAGAGCTAGTCCGACAGACCCTAAATGTTATTCTGAAATTCCAGGAAGATATTGAAACAGTTTCGGGAGAACTCGCATCAGTGGTTGGCAGAGCATTAAAAAATCAATAAAAGGCCCCTTTCTCTAAATGTCTGAAATCAAATCCACCGTTGTCGAGTTTGTGAAGGTTCTCCGAAATGCTGATATTAAAGTGTCGCCCGCAGAAACACTCGATGCAATGGATACCATGCACCTGGTCGGGTTAAAAAATAGGGCATTTCTCAAAACCTCTTTATCCATGGCTCTATCGAAAACTCCGGAAGAAAAAGAGTCATTTTTTCAGTGTTTTGAAAACTTTTTCAGTTTTAAAGATTCAGAAACCAAAGATGAACCAGAAAGTGGCGATGATTTTTCCTCCGAGGAGTACTCCAACGAAAAGACTTCGGAACCAAGCCCTGGCAACGGAGGAAACGGAGGACAAGAGTCGAGAGATTCAGCAGAACTCGACGAAACAGAAGGAGAGTCTTCGCTTCAACCGACATCGCGACTTGGCAAATTACTGCTTCTTGGTAGCCGCTCAGAGGTAATGATCGAGACAATCGAGGCTGGCAGAACGGTAAAAGTGAACCAAATTATTGTTTTTACTCAAAAAGGCCTTTATACCAGAAAAATCATGGATGAAATGGGTCTCAAGGGTCTCCAGGATGAGGTAAAAGAACTTAAAAACGATGGCTCAACAGATGGGCGCAATCTGGCTAGAAAACTTGAAAAAAGCAAAGAAACGCTTCGAGAGCAAGTAAGAGATTATGTTGAGAAACAGTTCCTATTGCATGCAGACGAGACAGGAAAAGAACTGAGGGAAGAACTCCTTAAAAAAGTCAAACTGTCTAATCTAGAAAAAAGGAACTTTAAGGACGTACAAGAAATAGTAATAAAAATGGCCAAAAAGCTAGTTTCCATTCACTCAAAAAGAAGGAAGGTTTTTAAGCGTGGTCAATTGGATATCAGAAAAACACTCAGAAACAATATGCAATTTGATGGAATGCTATTTGACCTCAAGTGGAAATCAAAGAAAGTAGACAGACCCAAAGTCATGTGCATTTGCGATGTCAGTGGATCTGTAAGTAACTACTCCCGATTTTTGCTGATGTTCTTATATAGCTTGGCGGAAGTTATACCTAAAGTCCGTTCGTTTGCCTTTTCGTCTGATCTGGGAGAAGTCACGGCCCTGTTCGAAAAAAACAGTTTAGAGGATGCAATGGCTAAGACCATGCGAGATTACGGTAATGGTTCAACTGATTACGGGCAAATGCTTGAGGATTTCAAAAGCTCAATTCTAAAAGATGTAAATGGCAGAACGACCATTATTATTTTAGGGGACGCGAGAAACAACTATGGAAATCCAAAATCCGAAATTTTAAGAGAAATATATGAAAGGGCACAGCGAGTAATATGGTTAAATCCTGAGTCTCGATCTAGTTGGGGGGTCGGAGACGCAGAAATGCCAAAATACTCACCCTCTTGTCATCAAACCGAGGTATGCAACTCCCTCACTCACCTAGAGCGCGTCGTCTCAAATCTCCTAAAATACGCTAGATAAGCTACTTGATCTGTTTGACGTGAACGCGTTTTCCTATGGAAGGTACTTCCATGGTGTATCCGAAGCGCCCTTTCTTAATTATAACTTCTGGAGAATCTAACTTAACCATAAAAGTACTGGATTGACGTTGCTCCCAAACTTCTCCGTTTTCCAGACGAAATCTCGTTTTATTCCCCCTCCATCCCCTAAAAGGACCATCGATCCGTGACCTGATCAGATCAGGTTGTACGTGTAGCTTCTTTTCCTTCGTCGAATCAACAAGAACATATTTTTGCGTAACAGGCTCTCTGCGCTTACCTGAAGGCTCTGTCTCTTTTTGATTATCGTTTGCTTGGGAAAGCTTGTCTCTTCTTAAAATTTTGACAGTTCTTCTGAAAAATCCTTCAGTTTTTTTGGTTGATGGATTAGTTACACTGGCTGATTCTGGCTGCGGAGCGACCTTTTCCACCTCAGTTAAACTCGAGGATCCCATAATCGCATTACCCAGAATCCAGCCCTCCAATACATCTAACTGCTCTTGATCTAAGTTTCCAAGACCGCTTTTTTCAAAAATCTCTCGGCCCATCATATCTCGCAAAATTGGCGAATCTGACGCCTGAAGAAAGATTGGAAACAAAGAGATAAAAACAAAAACAAATAGCTTCATTTAATAAACGTCTGTATCGAATATTCGAATTAATTTAAATTAATATACAGATAAAAAAAACCCCGGATAATCCGGGGTTTTTCCTAACTTATGACCTACAAACTAACTTTAACACCGGCTCGAATGTATCGGCCTATGTTATCGTAGGAACCATCGTAACCTCTCGCTATAGCAGAAGCCTCTGGCTCATCGTCAAAGACGTTATTAATGTTCAAGTTAACTCTCACTCGTTCATTAAACTGATAGCTGACCCCAAGATTGTGGAGATCAACCGAGTCAAGAGTTGAATCAGGATATCGGTCTTCTGCGATATCGGTTTCAACGACTGTTGAACCGATAAAGCGCGTTTGCCATAAGACTGTCAGATCATTCCAGGAGTAGGTGAAGTTTACCTGGATTTGTTCTTTAGCTTGATCAGGAAGATCAAGACCGTCAGTCTCCGATCCAAGGACCAAGGTTATATCCTTATCAGGAAAGAACATGTTCCCATTGATTCTCAGAAAACCTGGGTTATTAAAGTTCTTCAACACAGGCCAAGAAGACAAATCTCCGTTCCAATCAAACTCGACTGTAGTACCTCGAATCTGCGCCAATCCAGCATTCACATATCCGGACTGGAAGGCATTTACCGGAGGCAATTGTCCGTCAGCGCCGCGATTGAACTTTCCACAAAAGTCATTCGGGAATGTATCCGCATCGTAACAACTTTCCATTATCTGAGTGAGTGTAAAAGATTCGATCGCGTCTTCGATCTCAATGTCAATGTAGTCGATCGCTATGCTCAAATTCTCTATCCACCTAGGACGAATGACCGCACCAAAGGTAGTCGCATCAGCGATTTCATTAGCGAGACCTTGGTTACCACCTTGTTGGCCCTGCACTGAGGCATTTCTCACATTTGATGAGAAAGACTCGACGTCAATTCCTGCGGCGATACAATTAGCCCTTCGATTAGCAGGACTCGGGCCATCGTTGACATTTGTTTGGTCGCAAGGGTCAGCAGCAAAGCTGTTTGATCCAGATAAAGGAAGAAACAACTCTGTTATCGCTGGAGCCCTGACAGATCGTGTGACATTTCCCCGAAATTCGATATCAGGAATAGGTGCCCATCGCCCGCCTATAGTATGAACTTCATCTTTTCCTGCCAGATCATTATCCACCTGACGGAATGCGCCTTCGATGCTAGCGCTGTATACAAAAGGGATATCCATATCAGGCGACACCAGAGGTGCGTACGCTTCGATATACCACTCATCAGTCTCATAAGATCCTTGGGTCTCGTCTATTGGAACCGATCTTCCAAGACCCAGTTTTGTAACGCCATCAGTGGCAAAGAACGCGGACTCTTCTCGGTGCTCATAACCTAATGCTACTCCGAGTTCTCCCGCGGGCAGCTCAAATAAAGTCGTGTTGGCGTTTAAACTAATCACGTCCTGCTCAAGCACTGCCAAAGCGGTTGCTTGGGCGGAGACATATGCAAGCGCTTCTGCGCTGGCTCTCCCTTCGCCAAAAATATCTAAAGGAACGCAGCTCTCGAAACCGCTAACACGGTTAGCAATTTGAAACGGCGTTCCAGGATCTGCTGGACGACTACTTGGGTCAGCCACCACTCGGCATTGAGGCCCAGTTGCTGTATCAACTACGTCCAAGGCATAGAAGAAATTAGCGTTAATAAGTTCTGTAGATTGAGTATCAGTCTCTGACCGCCCTTTTATCCAAGCCACATCCCACTCTACGTCCCGATCAGCGAAATCAAACGATCCTCTGGCGCCCATAACCGCTCGCCAAAGATTATTTCTAGAGTTACCTCTTCGATCACCTAGATCTGTAGATGCTCTTTGCAGAGTGAAAGTGTCTAGGCCAAGACCTGCTAAAGTTCCTTTTGCGGAATCAGTTAAAAGCGGATGGTCGGCTGAGACGACCAACTGACCCGACTCTTCACCAAAAAACCCAGACTGATAGGCGGGCTGGTTTACAAGTTCTGTGGAATCGGACTCTACAATATACAGCTCGCCGTATAGCTCGACATTATCCGCAAGATCATAAGACGCAAACGCAGTTGCTATCTTTCGATTTAATGGAGTGAAAAGAGAAGTTAGGTCTGGAAGGAATATGCCTTCTCCACCCACTGACCATACCGCGTCTCCAGTCGGACTGCCGACATTGTAAGGCCCTAAAGAACCGTCTGGCTGAAACGCCAAATACAGGGGTGACCCGTCAGCGTTAGTGCTCACCGCTCCAAGACCGAAGTTAGGAAGAAGTGGCGCGCCATTTGTAATCGCTCCACCAGCAGCCACAATGTTTGCGGTGCCTTTTCTAATTAAGCGACGTTGAAATCCAGTGTCTTCGGTTTCTGTTCGCCATTGCCAACCCTCGTTGAGATGGGCGCGATCAGACTCTATTGCGCCCTCTCGATCGTTTATTTCTATACCTACTACCACGTTTCCACGACCATCAGCAAAGTTTCCGCCCCAGAGCAACTCAAACGTGGTTTCTTCTAAATCTCCTTCATCAAGGGCTTCTCCATAACTCGTGCTGATTTCAAGGCCTTCGAAGTCATCTTTCAAAATTACGTTGACTGTTCCAGCAATCGCATCCGCGCCATAGATTGGCGCTCCGCCGACGGCTATCGTCTCTACTCGCTCTACCATAGAAGTCGGTATTGAATTCAGATCAACTTGAAGCCCGGGTGCTTGACTCGTAAACAAACTCGGCGTGCTGGAAGAGACAAATCTCTTGCCGTTTACAAGCGTAAGCGTTCTCTGTGAACCCAAACCAAAAAAGTTTACAAAACTTTGTCCAACGCTATAGGCATCTTGATTACCTTGGGTACTATTACCTGGCGCTCCGAAGCTCGTAACCTCATTGAGCGCATCGGCTACGTTTGTGTATGCTCGTTGTTCTATGAACTCAGAGTCCACGACGTTGACAGAATACAAGGTGTCAAACCCAGACCGCGGAATCCTTGAGCCCGTAACAACTATCTCTTCTAAACTTCCAGCTTCTTCCTCTTCGTTTCCATAGGCAGCGCCTACGAAACCCGTTAGAAAGAAGGTAGAGGCAGCTAGAAAGGCCAATCGTTTCATATCGAAAAATGACATTTAAATCCCCTAAAAATTTTTTGAGAACAAATTTTTCCGCTTTAGCACTCCCAGAATCAAAAACGGTAAAAATTTTCCGGACCAGACTATGAAGCAATCGCCACAAAAAATGAAGGAATATTTGTATAAAATTTAAAAAAAATTGAGATTTAATGAACATTTGTCTAAGTATTCAGATTTTGACGTCCCTCAAACGCCAATTGAGCTAATATTTGGAGATATCGCTGGATCAAACTCACTTCAAAAAAAGCTTCGATAAGAGCAGCAGGCCTTCACATCTACTAATTGCTTGCTTACACTCCTGCGAATCCCAGCCCTGCTGATCTCTGGAGAAAGCTATCTATGGATATAAAGTCCAACCCACAAATTTATCGATTGTTCTTTTTGATCCTGCATGGAATTTATCTTTGCGTTCTTCCTGGGTGCGAGAACCCGCCCACTAACGTGGAGCTCGGAAACGAAACTGGTGTTCTGCATTGGGGCAACGGAACGGAACCGCAAAGCCTCGACCCTCACATTGCAACCGGAGTGCCGGAACATCACGTCATCAGCGCCTTAATGGAAGGACTTGTACTAAAAGATAGTCAAACCCTGGAACCGACCCCAGGCATCGCCGAGCGGTGGGATATCAGCGAAGATCAATTAGTCTACACTTTCCATCTGAGAAGCGATGCAAAGTGGTCCAACGGTGATACCCTAGATGCGCATGATTTCGTTTGGAGTTGGTGGAGAGCATTACAACCGCGATTAGGCAACTTGTACGCATACATGTATTTCCCGATTAAAAATGCCCGCGCTTATTACAATGGCGATATCAACGATTTCAAAGAAGTGGGAGTCAAGGCGGTTAACGATTTAACGTTGCAGGTCATGCTGGAGAACCCTACTCCTTATTTCCTCCAACTTTTAGATCACTACAGTACGTTTCCGGTCCATCAAGAAACGGTGGAAAGATTTGGTAGCGCGGATGAGAGAGGCACTAGATGGACATACGAGGGGAACATGGTCAGCAATGGCCCTTTCAAATTAAGGAAATGGACCATAAACCAAGAAATCGTTGTAGAGAAAAATCCTCAATATTATGACGAAAAAAAGGTCAAGCTTAACGAGATCGTTTATTACCCAATCGAGAACGGGATAACAGAAGAACGAATGTTTAGAGCGGGACAATTGCATTACACCAATGACGTCCCAATTGACAAAGTCGAAACATATCGTGCCGCGAATGATCCCGCACTAAGAATTCACCCTTATCTGGGAACCTACTATTACAGGATAAATACCCGAGTTCCGCACCTAAAAGATAGACGGGTTAGGCGCGCCCTCGCCTTAACAATAGATAGGGAAAGCCTCACAAAAAATATTCTAAAGGGAGGACAAATCCCTGCGTACGCGATGACTCCACCTGACACAAAGGGTTATTTCCCCCCGAACAAATTAGAATTTAATCCACTAGAAGCGAAAAGACTGATGGCTTTATCAGGCTATCCGGATGGCAAGAATTTTCCTGAAACAGAAATTCTGTACAACACCAATGAGGGACATAGAAAAGTTGCAGTGGCAATTCAACAGATGTGGAAAATACATCTTAATATAGATATCAGACTTACTAATCAAGAGTGGAAAGTTTATCTGGACAGTGAAAGTAACGGAGACTACGAAATTTCAAGAGCGGGTTGGATAGGAGACTACGTAGATCCTAATAATTTCTTAGATATGTTTATTTGCGGTGGAGGCAACAACCGAACGGGATGGTGTAATGAAGATTACGACAAACTCATACTGCAGGAGGCCCCCAGAAAGAAATCTGATCAAAATCGCTTCGCTATTTTCCGAGAAGCTGAAGAGATCTTAATCGATGAAATGCCAGTGATTCCAATTTATACTTATACCAGTAAAAACCTGGTTCATTCGTCTCTAAAAAATCTTAATCCTAACATCCTTAATCAGGCGTCCTACAAAGATCTATTCCTTTCAGATGATATAGAGTAATGATTAGATTCGCGGCAGTTCGATTGCTCCAAGCTATTCCCGTCCTGTTCGGAGTAATAACAATCACTTTTATTTTAATCCATAGTGCACCAGGTGGGCCCTTCTCTGCAGATAAAGCGGTTCCCCCTGAGGTCCTAATCGCTTTGGAAGAGAAATATGACCTGAACCTCCCTCTGTGGCAGCAATATTTTGGATATTTAGAGGATTTTATATCGGGAGATTTCGGTCCATCGTTTAAGTACCCAGGAAGAAACGTTAGCGAACTTATAGCATCAGCATTCCCAACCACAGCAGAACTCGCTCTTTATTCTATGATTGTAGCGATTGGAATTGGCCTATTTGCCGGCGTAGTTGCTGCTATGCGGCCAAATAGCGTCCAGGACTACGCGCCTATGTCTTTGGCAATGATCGGGATTTGCATGCCCTCATTCCTTTTGGGCCCCTTACTGGTACTGATCTTCGGGATTTACCTTGAGTGGTTACCGATCTCAGGATGGAATAGTTTGCCTGGAGATAAAATTCTGCCCGCGATAACACTCGGGACTGGTTATGCCGCTTATATCGCAAGGTTGACGCGCGGAGGAATGCTAGACATTTTATCTCAAGACTACATACGAACCGCTAGAGCCAAGGGCCTCTCGGAAATTGTTATTGTTTGCAAACATGGCCTGCGAGGGGGACTGATACCCGTCGTGGCATTTCTCGGTCCGGCTTTTGCGGGAATGCTGGGTGGTTCATTTGTAGTCGAGACAATTTTTAACATTCCGGGGTTAGGCAGGTTTTATGTTCAAGCAGCGTTCAATCGCGACTACACAATGATTTTGGGAACAACCATTTTCTTTGCTGCTCTAATTGTAAGCTTCAATCTTATTTCAGATATCTTAGCGATGTGGATGAATCCAAAGTTGAGGCAGAAAGATCTTGGAGACGAAAAGTAAATCAATGTCTGAAAAAGATTACTCAGAAGAAAACTCCTCGCTCTGGAAGGACGCCTGGACAAGATTGAGCAATAATAAGCTGGCTCTCCTTGGTTTGGTAACCTTGGTTTTCTTTTGCATCATTGCTTTTTTGGCACCATGGATCGCTCCCTATGGGTACGAAGAACAAAATCTGATACTTGGGGCTTCTCCGCCCTCTTATCAGCATTTGTTAGGCACAGACATATTTGGACGCGATATGCTTACCCGAATAATTTACGGCGGCCGTGTGTCGCTTTTAGTTGGGTTTATCGCAACCAGTGTTGCACTTGTTATAGGTGTTTCTTGGGGCGCGGTGGCAGGATACGCAGGCGGTAAATTAGATGCTTTTATGATGAGGTTGGTAGATATTCTTTATGCGCTTCCCTTTATGATTTTTATCATACTTCTAATGGTTGTGTTTGGAAAAAATTTACTTCTGCTCTTTTTCGCAATCGGCGCTGTCGAATGGCTGACGATGGCTAGAATCGTCAGGGGACAGGTAATGACGTTAAAGAAACAAGAGTTCATTGAAGCAGCTCATTCAATGGGATTACCAAAGCAAATAATCATAGTTCGGCACATTGTTCCAAACGCAATTGGTCCAATAATCGTCTACGCTACTTTAACCGTCCCGAATGTGATGCTGCTGGAGGCATTTCTTAGTTTTCTCGGCCTTGGTATCCAACCTCCTGAAAGCTCTTGGGGCCTTCTCATTAACTACGGGGTAGAGACCATGGAAGAATATCCTTGGCTACTTATTTTCCCAGGGCTAGCGTTAACCATAACTTTGTTTGCGCTTAACTTTCTGGGCGACGGACTTAGGGACGCACTCGACCCAAAAACATCAAAGGATTAGCAGTTGAGTTCAACGCCACTATTAGAAGTAAACAAGCTAAGCGTTTTTTTTCACACGAGAGCTGGGGTAACTAAGGCGGTCGACGGTGTTAGTTTTAGTCTAAACCAAGATGAAACACTAGCTATCGTAGGTGAATCAGGATCGGGAAAATCTATGATATGTCATGCAATCATGGGGTTACTGGAAAGCCCTCCAGCTAATATTGAATCAGGTTCCATCTATTTGAATGGCGAAGAGATTTTAAAATGCTCAAAGAAAAGGATGCGGCAACTGAGAGGAGATAGTATTGCAATGATCTTCCAGGATCCTATGACCTCTTTGAATCCAGTCCTTTCGATAGGAGAGCAGCTAATAGAGCCTTTAATCTACCACTCGAATCCAATTAAACGACTCTCAAGAGATAAAGCTCAATTGCGGGCAATTGAAATACTCCAAGAAGTTGGAATTCAAAACCCTCGAGAAAGACTCAATGATTTCCCTCATCAGTTTTCGGGAGGTATGCGTCAAAGAGTAATGATCGCCATGGCATTAATAGGCGAACCTAAACTGCTTATCTGCGACGAGCCCACGACCGCGCTCGACGTAACTGTGCAAGCACAAATTTTAGAGTTGATTAAAAACCTCCAGAAAAAACTAAAAATTGGAGTTATCTTTGTAAGCCACGACTTAGGCGTCGTAGCAGGAGTTTCGGACCACGTTTTGGTTCTGAAAAATGGACATTCAGTCGAGCTCGACACCACAGAAAAAGTCTTCTATGAAACAAAGGATCCTTATACTCAAGGGTTACTTGCTGCAATCCCGTCGGGACCAAAAAAGACTAGTGAAACAGAACTCGACGAAAGGCCTCTGGTAGAGGTATCAAATTTAAACGTCTTTTTTAAAAACAAATCTCAGGCTAAGGAAAAAATTATAAGAGCGGTCGATGGTATTTCTCTAGAGATAAACAGAGGAGAAATAATGGGAGTAGTGGGTGAATCAGGGTCGGGCAAGTCTACACTGGGAAGATCAATTCTTAGACTTCTGCCTATACAGAGTGGAGAGATTATATTCTCGGGAGTAAATTTGACCGCCTTGCCTCCCAAAGAGCTGCAGGAGTTTCGAAAAAAAATGCAGATGATTTTCCAAGACCCGTACGCTTCTTTAAACCCAAGAATGACAGTTTATGAAACTCTGGCAGAACCCCTAATTTTTCACCGTGTAACGAACAAGAAAAATATAACAAGTCGGGTAACCTCTCTAATGAACGAAGTAGGCCTCCCAAAGAATTCTATGCATAAATATCCGCACGAGTTTTCTGGGGGACAACGACAAAGAATTGCAGTGGGCAGAGCGATAGGGATAAAGCCAGAATTCATAATTGCTGACGAACCTGTCTCGGCATTAGATGTCACTATTCAATCACAGATCTTGGATCTTATAGTCGGTCTCGTCGAGAGATACTCGATCACTATGCTCTTTATATCCCATGACTTATCAGTGGTAAGGTCGGTCACGGATCGAGTTGCAGTAATGAAATCAGGAAAAATCTTGGAGAAAGAAAAGACAGAACTTCTATGGAGAAAACCAAAGAATCAATACACGCAAAACTTGCTTCGTTCGATACCGATTCCCGACCCAAGGAAAGAGAGAGCTCGTTTATTAAGCAGAACAGAACAAGATTAGCGCCAAATATTGCTTATTGAATTATTGTCTTTGCCTTACAAATCATTCTCATAATCGAAGCTTCTTGAGTATATTCAGAAACTTGCTCGAGGCTAACCCAAGCCAGGGCATTGGATTCTTCACTCAAAGCATATTTGTTTGACCCAGTCGCGACCAGCAAGAAACGAACATCGTAATGGAAATGACCTGATTCCATAGAGTTACTGGGAATATAATGTATGTCCAAGTCCAAGATCGAGCTCTTCAGAAATTCAATATCCGGCAGCCCTGACTCTTGCTCTGCTTCTCTCAAGGCCACAGCGGCGAGATTATTTTCTGCCTCCGAATGACCTCCCAGCTGGAGCCATCTGTTTAATTTCGCATGGTGGGTGAGCAAGATTCTTTGGCAGTTTCTATCTAAAAGCAAGCATGAGCCAGTTAAGTGACCTGAAGTATTTCTTCGATCAAGAAAGTCAGCGTTTTTTTCAACAAAATCAGTAAAACGATTTACGACTGACTCTTCTTCTGGATAAATCTCGAGATATAAGCGAAGACTTTGAAGCGTTGAAGAACGGTCATCTTCCGATGGCATCTGGAACTAACGACGCTTAGATTTGTTTGATTCCTCGTCAAACAAGTCAACAAGTTGATCTGTCATCGCGTCACCAAGTTGTTCTGCGTCGGTTATAGTTACCGCTCTTCTATAATGATGTGTAACATCGTGGCCTATCCCCACAGCTACTAGCTCAACATCGGAATGATTTTCAATCTGGTCAATCGCGTATTTAAGATGTTGCTCCAGATAATTGCTCGGATTTACCAAAAGAGTAGAGTTGTCGACAGGCAGGCCATCCGAAATTACCATAAGAATTTTCCGATCTTCAGGCCTTCCCACAATCCGGTTATGCGCCCAAAGCAATGCTTCCCCATCAATGTTTTCCTTTAGCAACTCCTCCCGCATCATGAGACCCAAGTTAGTTCTGGAGCGACGCCAAGGCATGTCAGCTGATTTGTAAATTATGTGGCGCAGATCGTTAAGTCTGCCAGGCTGTGCAGATTTGCCTCCAAGAAGCCAACTCTCACGTGATTGCCCCCCTCGCCATGCCCTAGTTGTAAACCCAAGTATTTCTACTTTAACAGAGCACCTTTCCAGCGTTCTTCCCAAAATATCTGCACACATTGCCGCGATGGTAATTGATCGCCCACGCATAGACCCCGAACTATCGATCAATAGGGATACGACCGTATCCCGAAAGTCGGTGTCTTTCTCTTCTTTAAACGCTAATGGGTGAAATGGATCAATGACAACACTAGTCAAGCGAGACGTATCTAAAGTACCTTCTTCTAAATCAAATTCCCATGTCCTATTTTGCTGCGCAAGCAACTTTCTCTGAAGTCTGTTAGCTAATTTACTAATTATTATTTGAGAACTCTGAAGATGGTTGTCCAACACACTCCTAAGTCGCTCTAATTCAGCCGCCTCACAAAGATCGCTAGCAAGAACCGTCTCGTCAAAATTTTCGGTATAAATCTTATAGTTGTTCTCTTTTGGGCGCATCCAACTTCGTTCTGAGGGAGTATCGGGTGGAGCACCTAAATCTTCTTCGTCGCTGTCAAGCTCAGCCATGTCGACCGCGTCCATATCGACCTCTACTTCTCCTTCGATAGCATCCGAAAAATCAGTCTCTCCGCCTTCTTCTGGAATCGGATCCTCCTCAGATGACTCCGCTGATGTTTCTTCTTCTGATTGTTCTGAGTCTTCCGATTCATCGTGATTATCGGAGTCATTTTCAGGCTCACCCAAACCAAGGTTCGAAATCATTTTTTTTGCAACACGTATGAACGCATCTTGATCGAACAATAGGGTTTCAAGTTCTTTTAGATCAGCAGCCAAGACTATTTCTTTAAGATGATCTCTCCAAAGCTCTAAAACAATGTCACCACCTCTCGGCAACTTCTTCCCAATGATTTTTTCCCTGATCAACAATCCCAGAGCTTCTCCAAGTGGGGCTTCACTTTGATTCTCAATCTTGTCGTACCCTTTTTCTAAACAGTAATCTTTTAGCTCTGCTTGGAGGTTTTCCCCTACTCCTTTCATTAAATATGAACCGATGCAAGAGAGCCGTGCTTCTTCAATCGAATCAAAAATATCCTGCGCGGCGCTGAGTGAAGGCCGATTATCATGGTGTTTTGTCTCATCATGAAAACGCGATCTGAGAGCAAACTGATCTGCTTTGCCTCTAAAAGACGCTAACTTCTCTTCTGACAAATTTTTATCCGGCAGAGGAACCCGGGCCCTTTGTCCTTGCATGTAAGGCTTGCCTCTACCGAAGCTTACTTGCAAATCGGAATCACCCGAGATAGCTCGCATCGTCGAGGTAACGGCTTGTTTGAAAACCTCAGTTGCATCGTGGGAAGGCATCTAAGGTCCTTATCGCTCTAGGATAAATCCAGCACTGGATTCTGGAAGGTCTTCGCCCATACATCTTTGATAATATTCCGCGACAATGGATCGCTCGGTCTCATCGCATTTATTTAGAAAGGTTAGACGAAAAGCGAAGCCGTGATCGTTAAAAATTGACGCGTTTTCTCCCCACATGATCACCGTTCTAGGAGACATAACAATAGAAATATCGCCATTCATAAAACCCTGTCGAGTTAAATTTGCTACGGAAACCATATTCGATATCTGTTTTCGATCAACATTACCAAGCTTGGAATTGACAATATCAACTTCTTTTTCATGATCGAGATAGTTTAAGGTTGTGACAATATTCCACCTATCCATTTGGCCCTGATTGATCTGCTGAGTGCCATGATATAGACCTGTAGGATCACCCAAACCGATCGTATTTGTCGTAGCAAACATTCGAAAGGACTGGTGTGGACTAATTACTTTGCTTTGATCTAAGAGGGTTAATTTCCCTTCAACTTCTAGCACACGTTGGATAACGAACATGACATCTGGTCGCCCTGCATCGTACTCATCAAAGACAAGTGCACAAGGACGTTGCAGTGCCCAAGGTAATAGGCCCTCTTTAAATTCTGTTATCTGTTTTCCTTCTTTTAGAACAATCGCATCCTTTCCTACTAAATCTATGCGGCTGACATGACTATCAAGGTTAATTCGTATACACGGCCAGTTTAACCTCGCAGCTATTTGCTCTACGTGCGTTGACTTTCCAGTTCCATGGTAACCCTGAACCATACACCGCCTGTTGTGAGAAAATCCCGCTAGAATAGCTAAGGTCGTTTCACTGTCGAAGATATAATTCTTGTCTTTCTCTGGCACGTGTTCGCTAGGTTCGGAGAACCCGGGAACTTTCATGTCAATCTCTAACCCAAAAACCTCTTTAACATCTAACTGAACGTCAGGAAGTCCATTGCCATAATTGGCCTCGCTGTTTTCTGCCATTTCTTAACACCTAAATTGTTTTATTTGCTCTCTTTTCCCACCACAAATTTCGTTTAACAAACGCCTATTTTTGTTCCAGCCAGCCTGTGCAGGAGAATGAGATTTTAGCTTTTCGCGCGAAAAGGATAGCTTTTATGGGCCTAAAATGCTAACTAGAGCAAGCTTAACATTGAATGAAAAAGATTTATCATGACAAAAATTTTTCTTATCCGTCACGGAGAAGCTTCGGGAACTTACACAGAAGATGCAGACCCTGGCTTAAGTGATCAGGGGAAAGTCCAAGCCCTGTCTCTTAGGCCTTTTTTCGCCAATCAATCGCCTCTTAAAGTTTATTCAAGTCCGCTGAGGAGAGCCATTGAGACAGCGAAACTCGTAGCGGGGAACACTGCGAAGATATTCGAAGAGCCTAGGATGAGCGAGATTCCATCAAACACCAGGGAATTAAAAAAGAGAGGTACATGGCTAAAAGAAGTAATCGGAAGGGACTGGGACAAACAGCCAAAAAGGCTTACGATCTGGAGAAACGAAATTATTTCATTTCTCGAATCTCAGACGAAGAACACCATAGTCTTTACTCACTTTATTGCAATTAATGCGGTCGTTGGACATCTGACCAACTCTCTTTCAGTAATAGTTTGCAAACCAAATAATTGTTCGATTACCGCTCTCGAAGTTTCAGATCAAAAACTTCAACTGTTATCACTACCGGATGAAGCTGATACTCTCATAAACTAGTTAAACAAGTTTTTGCACCGGAAAATGCTAAAACTATATCTTGGATTGATGTCCAAGGATCGCCAATCTGTTCTCCTTTCACCACGCGATCAATATCTCCTGTAACCAACAACATTTTTCCAATGGAATTGAGTTCTAATCGATCGACAGCATTCGATACAAGATTTTTCCGAGTCTCCCATACTCCTGCATCACGAACAGCTTTTGACAAGCTTTTTCCATGATTAGTATCGAACTTTATTGACTCCAGCACCTTCAGCTCACGTGACAACATGTTGCAAATAAACAACGGTTCAACACCATCTGCTCGTAAAGCTTCAAGTATTCGAAAAGACCGAGACACGTCTCCTTTCATGACGGTATCCACCAACCTAAAAATATCAAAACGCGAATTGTCGCTTACGCTTGCTTTGATGTCATCTGACGTAATCTGTCTATTGTCAACAGTGAGCTTTAATCTCTCAATTTCTTGCGAGGCAGCCAGTAAATTACCCTCGATCCGTTTCGAAAGCTCTGCTATCGCCTCTGTTGTAGCATCGAGCCCAGCGCGTTTTATTCTATCAGCGATCCATTTTGGAAGGTCTTTCTCACTCACCGGCCAGATTTGGACGAGAGTCGAGAGAGTTTCAATATCTTTAAACCATTTCGCTTTTAATACTCGGGCTTCCAATTTAGGGACGATAAGAATTACTGCGGTGTCCTCATCCGAGTTTTTAAAGAGCTCTTGAAGAGCTTTCGCTCCTTTATCCCCCGGAGTCTTAGAGGACATTCTAATTTCTATTAATTTTTTCTCGGCGAACAACGAAAAACTATTGTTTTCAAAAAGAATACTCTCCCAATCGAAGGAGCCATCTATCATGAAAAGCTCGCGCCCTGAAAACCCTTCGTTACCTAGTATATTTCTAAGCAACTGAGATGCCTCCTGGATCAACAAGGGCTCATCGCCACTCAAGATAAAGAGACGAGCCTTTTTTTGAGAAACAAGCGAAGGCAATTGATTTAGATATGCTTTCACTCAGAGTTCCGAATCCTAGCCAGGTTATATTGAGCCATCCTGACTACTTTATTAAGGAGTTCCTCTCTCATCTCTCGTTGTAAAAGCAACTGTTCTTCGTAGCTAGCTGCCTGATTTGCAGAGCTAACAGCGTAAAATTTCCTTGAGGAGAGAGTTGTTTCTGGAACGATTATCCTGTCACCAAAGGAAATGAAAAAGATCAGTTCGATAGTCAGCTCGTATTGAGCAGCACTCATTGAAACTGTTGTCAGCACTGATCGCCGAGACGATTTTTCTGACACTAGGTTTATGATCAAAGGATCGGTGTTTGTTTCATTCCTTCCTTTTTCGAAAACAGCCAATATCTCGTTTAAGATTTTCTCGCTTTTGATGGCTGAAGGAGAACTAGTTACAAGAACCTTGTCTAATTCTGCATAAAGATCTCCTCGCAACTGAAAGCCGCAAGATGCAAGAACTGAAACCAAGCTCAATAAGAGAAAGCGGTTAAACGACGACAAAATTTAAAATCTTATTTGGAATATGGATGATTTTATCAACGCTTTTGTCTAACAGAAACTTTTTTATATTATCTGCATCTTCTGCTATCTCTATAAGTTCTTCCTTGTGACAGTTCATCGGAACAATCAATTTCCCTCTCACTTTCCCATTTACTTGCACAGCTATTTCTACCGAGGTTTTCTCAAGCGCTAATTCATCAATATCGGGCCAACACGATTCTTCGATAATCCCTAGGCCCAGTTCTTTCCATAGCTCGTGGCATATGTGTGGGGTAATCGGGGACATAATTTGAAGCGAAATCTTTAATGCCTCAAACGCTACTGCTCGACCCTCAGCAGAATCATCATCAAATTTTATTACCTGATTAATAAGAGACATTACCGCAGCGATTACTGTATTGAAAGTTAGTCGTCGATCAAAATCATCTTCACATTTTTGCAATGTCTCGTACGTCTTTCTTCTTAATTCTTTTTGTCGGTCATTTAAGTTCTCATGAAAGATCGGACCATGGTCAAGTGTTCCATCAAAATTGACTAGCACAGTATTCCACAGTTTGGTTCTTAGCCATTTGCTCGCTGATTCAACTCCGTTTTCAGCCCATTCAAAAGCCTGCTCGGGCGGAGCGGAGAACATCATAGCCATCCTTACAGAATCAGAGCCATATTCATCCATTAGATGCTGAGGGTCGCCCGCATCTCCTGCAGATTTTGACATTTTTGATCCTCCCTGAAGCACCATACCTAGGGCAAGGAGTTTTTTAAATGGCTCATCAGTATCAACCAAACCCTCATCCCGCATTGCCTTGTGGAAAAATCTGGCATAAAGCAAATGAAGAATGGCATGCTCCTCACCACCAACATAATGGTCCACAGAGCCCCAATAATTTGCTCTGTTGTCTAACATAGCGTGATTAGAATCGCTGGAGGCAAAACGAGCGTAATACCAAGAGGATTCCATAAAAGTATCAAACGTATCAGTCTCTCTGATAGCATCTTTCCCACAACTAGGACAGAAGGTCATGTACCACTCGGGCATATTTTTGAGTGGAGAGCCGACACCCTCGAATTCTACTTCGGTAGGTAAGGTGACTGGCAAATCTTCAGCTGGAACAGGCACCGCACCACAAACTTTGCAATTAATGATGGGTATTGGACAGCCCCAATACCTTTGTCTTGAAACTCCCCAGTCCCTTAGCCGATAGTTTATTTGTCTCCGACCTTTATCTCTTTTCTCTAGTGCCTCGGTGATACCGTTGAATGCTTCAATGAAACTGAGCCCGTTGTACTCTCCCGAATTAACGAGTATTCCTTTTCCTGTATAAGCGCTTTTCTCGGAGTCGTACGAATCATTCGAATTAGACTCTGGAAACACAACGTTTTTTATCGGCAAATCATATTTTTTAGCGAATTCCCAATCCCTTTGATCATGCCCGGGAACAGACATCACCGCGCCAGAACCATAATCCATGAGCACGAAATTCGCCACCCAAATAGGAATCGGATCTCCAGTCATAGGGTGCTCAGCATAAAGCCCAGTGAACATCCCCTGTTTCTCAAGCTTAGCTATCTCCGCTTCCGCGACTTTTACTTGATTACAGGCGAAGATGAAATCAGAGAGTTGTTGGTTTCCTTTCGAAGCCTCTTCTAGAAGGGGGTGCTGCGGAGCTAAAGCAAGGTAAGTTACACCAAAAAGAGTGTCTGGCCGCGTTGTGTAAACCTGCAATGCGGGCCCTTCAGGCAGAGAGAAACTTATTTGGACTCCCTCGGATCGACCTATCCAATTCCTTTGCATCGTTTTTACTTTTTCTGGCCATCCAGGCAGATCGTCTAGGTTTTCCAAAAGTTCTTTAGCATAGTCCGTAATCTTGACAAACCATTGCTCTAGCTCTTTTCTCTCAACCGGAGCATTGGACCTCCAACCTAGACCATCTATGACCTGTTCATTGGCCAAAACGGTCTTATCTATAGGATCCCAATTCACCATTGCAGCTTTCTTATAAACCAACCCTTTTTTAAATAAGCGAAGAAAAAACCATTGTTCCCAGCGATAGTAAGAAGGGTCGCTGGTAGAAAATTCTCGGCTCCAATCAAATGCAAAACCTAATTTTTGCAATTGTGTTCGCATGTAGGAGATGTTTTGCGTCGTCCAATCAGCTGGGGCTATTTTTCGTTTAATTGCAGCATTTTCTGCCGGAAGTCCGAAGGCATCCCATCCCATGGGTTGCATCACGTTTTTTCCTTTCAGCCGCTGAAAACGTCCTATTACATCTCCCAAAGTATAATTTCGGACGTGGCCCATGTGCAGCTGGCCGCTGGGATACGGGAACATAGAGAGGCAATAAAATTTGTCTTGTTTCGAGCTTTCAGAAACCTCAAAACTTTTATTCTCTTTCCAGAATCTTTGGGCAGATTCCTCTATTTTTTTGTGATCATATTTAGCAAGAGACATCGAACGAACCTAAAAAATTCAGGGGGTATTCTATCGCATCGAAAAGATTTTCATATGCCAGAGCCCTTTTTAATTTTTTGAATGCGATTAATACAAAAAATCAAAACAGCAAAAGCGATAGAGAGGATAGGCCAACTCCCGAAGCGCTGGAAAGGAGTATGGCCTGACCTCATTTCAACATCGTGACGCAGCACCCCTCTCGTAAACTGGGGCAACGAACTAAGGACCTGTCCTTTGCTGTTTATCACCGCCGTGACCCCATTATTAGTAGCTCGAATTAACCAGCGCTCATTCTCTAACGCTCTCATGCGAGCCAACTGCAGATGCTGCCAGGGACCTATCGAGGAACCGAACCATGTGTCATTGCTTACGGTTAAAATAAAGGCGGGGTCATCATCTGCCCTTCGGACCAAATCAGGATATGCAATCTCATAGCAAATAGAACTCGAAATATTTTTTCCATTGATAGCTAGGGGAGATTGCACCGATGGACCAGGAATATTCCTAGACATCGGCAAATCAAAAAAAGAGATGACACCGCGAAGATGTTTTTCCATCGGAACAAACTCACCGAAAGGTACCAGTCTTCTTTTTTTATAACTCCCTTCAGCTTTGCCTATTCCAAGCAATGTGTTTTGAAATTCTCCGTCTTTTGTCAAAGACGGGATCCCGAAAATTAAGCCAGTACCTTTAGTATTAAGACTATCACCATAGGCCGACAACTCAGAGGAGATACTTTCTCTTAAATAAGTTATAGAAGCCTCCGGCCATACAATTAAGTCTCGACCCTGCTCACTTTTGCTCAGATCTAAGTAGTCGTTAAATATTTGACGCCGATTTTCGGGACGCCATTTAGTTTCTTGATCTACGTTGCCCTGAAGAAGAGAAACCGAGAGCTCTCCCGCGGTGCTTGTAAAGCTCAGACGCTCAAGGAGGGGGGACAAGAGCAAAAGAAAAATTGCGAGATAAAAATGCTGGTCTATCTTTTTCTGAAATAATTTTAACAAATTCAAAGAAATGTATAGGCAAACAAAAGAAACTCCAAATACACCCAATAATGGAGAGAAGTTTTCTAGCCAGCTTCCCATCGCGCCGTAACCCAAAAAAAGCCAAGGAAACCCAGTAAGAAACCAACTTCGAATCCATTCCGAAATGACCCATACGGAAATAAAAGCGAGCATCGCTGAGGTATCTGAACCTCGAAAAAATCGGGCATATATAAAACTACCCGGGACAATCATTAACGAGTATAAAACGACAAACAACAATACCAAAAAACCCGATAAGAAAATCGAGGCTTGGCCATAATCATTGATTGAAAAAAATATCCAATGTACTCCAACAAAAAAAGTCCCTACAGTGAAAGAGTAAAAAATAGAAACCGATGCGGATACGCTTCCTTCTCGAGTTAACAGGTACAATACAGGGGGGGACACAAAAGCTACTATCCAGAAATCAAAAGGAGATAAGCTAAGAGGCAACGCAGCCCCTGCAAGAAACCCTAGAAAAGCTTTTCTTTTATTAGAGAAGGGAGTTTTCCTCATTTAAATTTATTCAGAAATTCGAAAAACCTTAAAAAGATGAACCCTGCGGCCGTCGGCATTAAGGACTTTGAAACAAAACTCATCGATCTGGACTTCCTCTCCCCTGCTAGGCAGGTGTCCAAACGCGTGAGTAACTACACCTCCGACTGTCTCAAATTCTTCTGTGCTTAAGCTAGTATCAAAGTATTCATTAAAATCATCTATATCGGTAAGCGCGCGAACCGAATAAGTGCCGTCATTGTGATCGTTTATCGAGCCTTTTTCTTCAAAATCGTACTCGTCCTCAATATCACCGACAATTTGTTCAAGAACATCTTCAATAGTCACAATGCCGCTGACGCCACCATACTCATCATAAACTACCGCTAAATGATTTCTCGCTGCTCTAAATTCTTGCAACAAAACATCCAGTCTTTTGCTCTCGGGAATGGACGCATGAGACCGCAGGCTCGTCTTTAATTGAAACTCACTTTCCTTGTCATTCAAAGCCAAAGGAAGCAAATCTTTGGCAAGCAAAATCCCTAATATCTCATCTTCTCCTTCTCCAATGACAGGGAACCTAGAATGTCCACTGCCAATCACTACTGGGAGAAACTCTGAAGGCTTTTGGTCTGCCTTAATAAAAACTACCTGAGACCTCGGAATCATTATTTCTCTGACTTGCTTGTCTGCTACCGTTAACGCTCCTTCGATAATTTTCAAAGCGTCCACGTCAATAAGCTCTCGTTCCTGAGATGCGCGCAGCAAGTCTATCAGCTCTGATCTGGAACTTGGCTCACTTGCAAGAGCTTGAGACAACCTTTCTAGCCAACTTTTTTGAGCTGCCTGATCACTCATAAGGACTTTCTATCCCGAGGCTAGAGGCGAACTTTCGTTCGAGTTTTTCCATCTCAATCCTATCTTTTGCTCTCTGATGATCAAAACCAACCAGATGCAGCGCCGCGTGAACCAACATCTGTTTGTAGCGATCCGAATAACTCATCTCATAGTCCCTAGCTTCATCCTCGACTACTCCGTTGCATATCACAATATCTCCTAGTAGAGGAACTTCTTCAAGGGGTATTTGCGAGGGGAAAGCGAGCACGTTGGTAGCGTGATCTTTTTTTCTAAACTTTTTATTGAGATCCTGCATTTCTTTCTTACTTACTACGTGAAGAGATATTTCCGACGGCTCGTCTTTGAAACACTCAACTACAGAACTGAGGGTTTTCGCTATGGATTCATCATCCGGTTCTCCTTTCAATGGTCCTACATTCCTTGAGATGTCAACTTCTAATTTATTTTTTTTTATCGACATCGATCTCGTCTGCGATTGTGTAAGCCTCAACAATCCTTTGTACTAAAGGATGCCTCACGACATCCTTTGAATTGAAGTGAGTAAACGAGATTCCTTTAACTCTAGAGAGAACTGCTACCGCATGCTTTAAGCCAGAGAGGGTCTTATGGGGGAGATCTATCTGGGTTATGTCACCAGTTACTACGACCGTAGAGCCAAAGCCAATCCTAGTAAGGAACATCTTCATCTGCTCAGCAGTCGTATTCTGACTCTCATCTAAAATGATAAAAGAATCGTTAAGGGTTCTTCCTCTCATATAAGCTAACGGCGCAACTTCAATCACATTTTTCTCTATAAGCTTTTCCACTAAATCGAACCCAAGCAACTCGTACAATGCGTCATAAAGCGGCCTTAAATAGGGATCAATTTTCTGGCTAAGATCCCCAGGCAGAAACCCGAGTTTCTCTCCAGCCTCAACAGCCGGCCTAACTAGGAGTATTCGCCTAACGCTTTCTTTCTCAAGCGCCTCAACGGCGCATGCCACCGCTAGGAAGGTTTTCCCTGTACCGGCTGGCCCAATTCCAAAAGAGATGTCTTGGTCTCGAATAGCTTGCACATAAGCTTTTTGGTTTTGACCTCGAGCTTTGATACTTTTTTTTCTTGTTTCGATAATTCCCACATCTTCAGGCGCGGCTTTAAGAAGGTCTTCTATTCCAGACTCTTGTAGGAACAAATGAACCAGCTCAGCAGTTACCGCAGTTCCATCCCGCACTTCTCGATAAAGCTGAGACAAAAGCTTTCCTGCAGCGTTCGCAAGTGTTTCTTCTCCAGAAATATGGAACTGATTACCACGATTTCGTATCGTGATTCCAAGACGGGTCTCAATCTGCTTCAGATGGGCGTCGAAAGGACCGCAGAGGGTCGCTAACTGAATACTGTCGTCTGGTTCTAGAACTACCTGATGAGAAAAGATACTTTGCAAAACTATTAATTTAAATCGAACGGAAGAGCAGCAT
>CACFLG010000002.1 GCA_902567095.1 uncultured OM182 clade bacterium | reverse complement strand
AACCCCGTTTTATTTTGTAATCTTCCAGCTGTATCTGCGATCAACACATCCAAATCCCTACTCTTAGCTGCAGTAAACGCATCATAAATCACAGAGGCCGAATCGGCGCCATGACCCTGAGAAACTACTGGAACACCAATCTTCTCTCCCCAAAAGTCTAGCTGACTCGTCGCTGCTGCTCGAAAGGTATCACCGGATGCTAACATTACACTTCTTCCCATCGACGTGAAGAACTTAGCCAGCTTGCCGCATGTTGTAGTCTTTCCGGCTCCATTTGCACCAATTATCAAGATTACGTATGGCGATTCATTACTAACGCTCAAGGGTTTTTCAACAATCTCTAATAGATTGATCATGGATTCCTTTAACTCATTACTTAGTAGATCTTGAGACATTAAGGTGTCCTTCCGGACCCTTGCTTTTAAATCCGAAATAATTCTCTGAGAGGCAGTCACTCCAACATCAGAAGACAGTAGCAAAGTCTCAAGGTTTTCAATTGAACTTTCGTCAAGTTCTGCTGAGCTTTGGAACCTTTCTTTAAATCCAAGTGAGAATTTATTCTTAGTTTTTTCAAGTGCAGCAAATAAATCTTTCATAAACTCTTTTGATCACGACTATTAGCGACGTTAATATTAAACTCTCTATCGGAAAGCGTATTTGATTAGAAATATTTTTATTGAGACGAGAGTACTAGGTTTTGAGCAATCATCAAAGACAAAGCGTCAGAATTATCGGAGGCAAATGGAAAGGAAGAAAAATAAATTTTCCTGAACAACTCGACGTTAGACCAACTGGAAATAAAATTAGAGAAACTTTATTCAATTGGCTGCACGGAGAATTATTCGATTCGAAATGCTTAGATTTGTTTTCTGGCAGCGGCGCCTTAGGACTAGAAGCTTTGTCTAGAGGAGCAAAATATGTGAGGTTTATAGAGAAAAACAACAAAACTGCTCGTTATATAAAAAAATCTTTATCTAAGTTTGAAAAAGAAGTCACTGGTGAAGAGGTCATTTGTGCTGACGCGATCGAGTGGATACAAAAAAATAACGAGGTCTTTGATATCGTGTTTATAGATCCTCCCTTTAATGGCAATCAGATTTATGAAATATGTCAAAAAGTAGAAGCGACCGCGATGGCTGAGAGGTTAATATATTTAGAATGGCATTCCGACATAGATAGTTCACTCCTTCCTAAAAAATGGAAGCTAACTAAACAAAAAAAATCTGGATCAGTGTTTTTTGCTCTTTGCTCGAGGTGTTAAAACGATTTAATGTTGGCATTAAGCCTCCCGCTAGGTAACATTGCGATTTTGCGGCGAGGAAATATGACCACCGTTCTTTATCCGGGCACATTCAATCCGATTCACAATGGCCATACAGATCTTGTCGAGAGAGCGTCGGTATTATTTGATAAGGTAGTTTTGGGAATTGCCACTAGCCCACATAAGTCGCCAGGCGAATTAGAATTGCGGGTGAATCTAGCAAGAAAAGCGCTCAGTCACGTAAAAAATTCAGAGGTAATAGGATTCAATTCCTTGACCGTGGCGTTCGCCAGAGAAATAGGCGCCACCGTAATTCTGAAGGGAATTAGAACAGTTACAGATTTCGATTATGAGTTCCAAATGCTCAATATGAACAGGGCTCTGGAGCCAGAAATTGAGACGATCTTTTTAGCCCCTTCCGAGGAGAACTCCTATATTTCCTCGTCCCTTGTTAGACAAATTGCTGGCTATGATGGAGATATTACAAAATTCGTTCACCCGGCTATAGCAGATGCGCTCGAAAGCAAAAAGATCATTTAGGTTTGACAACTTGAACAAAAAAATGTTGATCGATTATTGATTCGTGTCTCCTTTAACGATTTTTCGCAAGTTTTGCAGTGCATATTTCCCCTTCCATATACGAAAAGCCGCTGCTTAAAATATCCAGGCTGCCCATCCTCCCGAACGAAGTCTCTCAGGGTTGTACCACCGCTTCTGATAGATGAATTCAAAACCCGTTTAATTTGCGTAACTAAACTGTTATATCGTTTTTTCGATATACTTGAGGCCAATCTGTCAGGTCGTATCCCAGAGAGAAACAGAGACTCATTCGCATATATATTTCCTACCCCAACTACTACCGAGCTATTCATTATTAGAGTCTTGACTGCTACTTTTCGACGTTTGGCCATTTCATAAAGATAATTACCATCAAATTTTTTCGATAAGGGTTCTGGTCCTAAGTCCTTTAACAAACTGTGAATCTCTTTAGGGGCTAACCAAAAAAAAGATCCAAAACGTCGGGGGTCGTGATAACGAAGGACAGAAGAATTCTCAAAACAAATATCTACGTGGTCATGTTTACGTGGATTGCTTCTTGAAGAAACCATTCTCAGACTGCCAGACATTCCAAGATGGACCATCATCTTCCCGTTCTTTGAATGAAATAACAGGTACTTGCCTCGTCTACTCAGTCTCGTAAAAACGGAACCGAGCAGTTGGTCTTCAAAGCCAATTTCGATCGGCCAACGAAGGCTTCTCTGTCTGACGACAACATTGGTTATTTTTTTTTCTTTAACTAAGGGATAAAGCCCGAGCCGAGTTGTTTCAACCTCAGGAAGCTCTGGCATAGATTAGGAATTTCTTACAAACATTAAAACATCGCTAAACCTAAGAGAGGATCGATAAGCTTAGCTTTACTTGATCTTTCCCTCTTTGTAGAGAACATGAGCTCGGGCTACAGGGTCGAATTTTTTTATCTCCATTTTTTCCGGCATTGTCTTCTTGTTCTTTGTCGTGGTGTAGAAGTGACCTGTTCCAGCCGACGAATTTAACCTAATTTTCTCTCTCATTTTAGACTTTGCCTCCACGAGCTCTGATGTCACTTACGACTTTATCGATACCCAATTTGTCTATAATTCTCATTCCCTTTGCCGACACTCTAAGCTTTACAAATCTGTTTTCACTTTCTACCCAAAATCTATGATCATGTATATTAGGGAGAAATCGTCTTTTAGTCTTGTTATTTGCGTGAGACACGTTATTTCCTGTCACAGGTCTTTTTCCAGTGACTTGGCATTGTCTTGACATAAGATCTTTCTCCTAACTTAGATCTGAGTAGTGCTTTCAAGCGGCTGAGTTTTATAACAAATTAGCTCGCATTCTTCAATAAATTTAAGAAAAACGAATAAAAAAAAGTTATCATCTTTTGCGTCTAGGCGGTCAAGAAGATAGTTTTCATGGTGTCAGAAGGTATACAAAAATGATAAAGCGACTCTCAAATAAAAGGATTCTTCTGGGGGTAACAGGGGGCATAGCGGCGTATAAAAGCGCTGAAATATGTAGACGACTCCAAGACGAAGGAGCAGAAATTAGGACCGCAATGACTAGCGCAGCACAAAAGTTCATTACTCCATTGACTCTTCAAGCTTTATCCCGAAATCCAGTTCACCTAGACCTGCTCGATGCTCAAACAGAATCAGCCATGGGCCACATTGAAGTAGCGCGATGGGCTGATTTGATTTTGATAGCTCCAGCATCCGCGGACTTTATATCTCGCCTTGCTCAAGGACGAAGCGACGACCTATTGACTGCGATTTGCCTCGCTGCCGACTGCAAAGTAGTTGTTGCTCCCTCGATGAATCGTAGTATGTGGGAAAAAAAGGCGACGCAGAATAATATGGGTGAAATCCAAAACAGAAAAATCGACATTTTAAACCCAGGCGAAGGTGATCAAGCGTGTGGCGAAATTGGCGTTGGCCGCTTAATGGAGGTTGGGAACATCGTAAACTCTCTTTCAGAGATGTTCGAAACCCATTCTTTATCTGGCAAGAACGTGGTCGTTACGGCTGGTCCAACGAGAGAAGCCATTGATCCGATCAGATACATAAGCAACCATAGCTCGGGGAAGCAAGGCTACGCAATTGCCGAGGCCGCAATGGAAGCGGGAGCCGCAGTTACCTTGATATCAGGACCTACCAATCTTCCAGTCCCAGCTAGAGTAGAAATTGTCAATGTAGGGTCAGCAGATGAGATGCTTGAGAAAACCCTTAATATCATTGAAAGGACAGATATATTTATCTCCGTTGCAGCCGTTGCCGATTTTAAAGTTGAATCTCCTGCCTTAAGCAAGATCAAAAAAACCGGCGAGTTAAAATTGAGTCTTGAGCTTTCAAAGACCCCTGACATTCTTTTGGAAATTAGCAAGCTGAAAAATGGGCGTAAGCCATTCACCGTCGGGTTTGCAGCCGAAACTGAAAATCTCATAAAGAATGCAGAAAAGAAACTTAGGGAAAAAGATTTAGACCTGATCGTTGCGAACAACGTAGGCGATCCTACAATTGGTTTCGATAGCGACCTAAATGAGGTAACTGTCCTAGGCCACGAACTAAATAAATCTTTCCCTAAATCCTCAAAGAAAACGTTAGCCAGAAACCTTATCGCTTTTATTGCAGAAAGGTGCTTGGAATCGATCGCTTATGGATAAATTGCAGGTCAAGGTTGTAAACGATAAAATAGGTTCCGAAATCCCTTTTCCATCTTTCAGTACTCGTGGCTCCGCAGGGATGGATCTTCGCGCGTGTATAGATCACCAGATCGAAATTTCCGCTAGAGAAACTGAACTTATACCATCCGGAATAGCGATTTATATTGAAGACCCAGACTACGCTGGATTAATCCTTCCAAGATCAGGTTTAGGGCACAAAAATGGTATTGTGTTAGGGAATCTTGTTGGGCTGATAGATTCAGATTACCAAGGAGAACTTATGATCTCATTGTGGAACCGAAGTAAAACGCCCTTTGTCATATCACCAGGAGATAGAGTTGCTCAACTAATATTAGTCCCCGTTAAACAGGTTCCACTCCTAATTGTAAGTGAGTTTGACGCTAGTAAAAGGGGTGAAGACGGGTTTGGTTCATCGGGAATAAGTTAATGGAAAATATATCATCTGATAATACGCATATCGCGCATGTCCTTACCGAAGCGCTGCCGTACATAAAACGATTTTTCGGCAAGACCATAGTAGTAAAATACGGCGGAAACGCCATGACTGAAAACCACCTAAAGAACTCTTTTTCAAGAGACATAGTTCTAATGAAACTTGTTGGAATGAACCCGGTTGTCGTGCATGGTGGAGGACCACAAATAGGAGAAACTCTAAAAGAGTTAGGACTAAAAACGTCTTTTATTGACGGTATGCGAATCACCGACAATAAGACAATGGATGTTGTGCAAATGGTTCTTGGGGGCATTGTAAATCAAGAAATAGTAAGTCTTATCAATGAAAACGGCGGTAAGGCCGTTGGGTTAACAGGCAAGGACGCCAATCTGATTGAGGCAAAAAAATTGATTATAGAAAAACCCCAAGGAGATATGGAAAAAGTCGAATCTATAGATATAGGACAGGTCGGGGAAGTGAAAAAGATCAATCAGCAAATTATCGACGTGGTGACAAATAATGGTTTCATTCCTGTAGTCGCGCCTATTGGGGTCGGTGAAGATAATAAAACTTACAATATAAACGCGGATTTTGTAGCGGGAAAGATAGCCGAAAAACTCGGAGCAGAAAAACTTATTTTACTCACCAATATCTCCGGAATCAGAAACGCGACGAACGAGTTGATATCCAGACTAATTCCAAAGGAAGCGGAGAAATTTATTAAGGACGGTGATATCAAGGAAGGGATGATCCCAAAAGTAAAGTGCGCAATATCGGCGGTTCAAAATGGTGTTAAAACCGCGCACATTATTGATGGACGTCAGGAACACGCGGTACTACTGGAGGTGCTCACAGACAAAGGAATAGGGACGCTAATTACCGAAAGATGAAAGCTATTCAGCGTCTGAAGTTTATTACTAGAAGGGGAATGAACAAATGACAAGCCCTGAACAA
Organism: uncultured OM182 clade bacterium; assembly: GCA_902567095.1. Lineage (GTDB taxonomy): Bacteria > Pseudomonadota > Gammaproteobacteria > Pseudomonadales > Azotimanducaceae > UBA9659. The sequence goes on along the minus strand of CACFLG010000002.1, from coordinate 107,120 downwards.
GAATCAAAAAAAAGTAAAAGAAAATCGAGAAAGGAACAAATTCTCCAATCCTTGGCAGAAATTTTAGAAGAGAGTCCTGGTGGGAAAATAACAACTGCGAGCCTCGCTAAACAAGTACGGGTTTCTGAAGCAGCTCTCTATAGACACTTTCCAAGCAAAACTAAAATGTTCGATGAATTAATCGAGTTTGCCGAGCTAACTATATTTACACGCCTCAACATGATCTCCAGTGAACAGATTAGTGCGAGCTCAAAATGTGAAAAAATAAGCAAGCTGGTTCTTACATTTGCAGAGAAAAACCCGGGAATAAGCAGAATTCTGGCTGGAGACGCGTTATGGGGAGAAAATGAACGACTTCGTTTCAGAGTCAATCAGCTATTCGATCGAATCGAAGTACAAATTAAGCAAATCCTTAGAGAAGACCGTTACACAAATGATAATAACGTGACGACTCATCCCAATATTTCAGCAGATATATTTATGTCTTTTATAGAAGGAAAAATTGCACAATTTGTGAGAAGTGATTTCTCCAAGTCGCCGACCGAAGATTTTGATCTTAAATGGAAGTCATTTGCTCAAAATATCATGGCTTAGTAACTAGCAACTGGATTTTCTTCATTGTTTCACGCCATACCGTGATTCATATTTCAGCATTCTAGGCAAATGCTCATGAAGACTATCATCTTTCTCTAAATATTGAATGATATCTTTCAAAGTGATTATACTTAAAACTTCTAGACCTAATTCTTGTTCAATTTCCTCAATAGAGGATCTTTTCTGTGTCCCAATTTCTTGACGGTCAATTGAAACTACTGCTCCCACTGGATTTGCGCCCATGGATTTGCAAATTTTATAGGCCTCTCTAATAGAAGTGCCTGCAGAAATCACGTCATCAATGATGAGTACATCTCCTGAGATTCTTTTGCCAATTATTTGCCCTCGCTCTCCATGATCTTTCTCTTCTTTCCTATTAAAAGCATAAGGAAGATTTATCTCATGTTTATCGAAAAGCGAAATAGCAGCAGTGACAACTAGTGGGATCCCTTTGTAAGCAGGACCAAAGAGTGCGTCTGGTTTGAATGAAGACCGAGTAATGGTTTCAGCATAATACGCTCCTATCATAGAGATAGTTTTTCCGCTAGAAACATTACCAAGATTAAAAAAGTATGGGCTTATACGACCAGACTTCAGAGTAAATTCGCCGAACTTTAAGACTTCATTAGATATCGATAAATCAATAAAATTTTGTTTGTAAGACGACAACATTTACCTGTTCCCCAAGAGCACTCGCTTCTGCAGTGATATCAATTCGGCACCTCCCTTCTGAGCTAATTCAATCATCTTGAAGAGTTCACGATCAGTGAAAGTATTGCCTTCTGCTGTTCCTTGGATTTCGATAAAGCTCCCGTCTTCACTCAATACTACGTTCATATCTGTGTCAGCTCTCGAATCCTCGACATACTCTAAATCTAAAACCGGTTCGCCATCCACTATACCAACCGACACCGCTGAAACAAATTTAGTTGAAACACCTTCGCCTAAAAGAGAAAGGGCGTCCATTAGTGCTACACAACCACCGGTGATAGCCGCTGTGCGAGTCCCTCCATCAGCTTGAATTACATCACAGTCAATCTTTATAGTATTTTCCCCTACAGTTTGAAGATCTACTGCTGCACGAAGAGATCGCCCAATCAAACGCTGAATTTCTTGAGTTCGTCCGCTTTGTTTCCCTTTGACAGCCTCGCGGTCCATTCGTTCGCCCGTGGATCTTGGCAACATTCCATACTCCGAGGTGATCCATCCACGTCCTTTCCCTCTCAAAAATGAAGGCACTCCTTTTTCAATAGACGCGGTACATATTACTTGCGTGAGCCCAAAGCTTATTAAAGCAGATCCTTCTGCATGCCTAATGAAACCGCGCTCTATCGAGACTTCTCTCATTTGATCGTACGACCTAGCAACAGATCTCGTCATTGTTTTTCTCCTAAGGACAAAGTTTTATTATACTATCTAACTGAACTGATGAATGATCCCTTTAATGATTAAGAGTATGACCGCTTTCGCAAGAATTTCTACCGGCCCAATAAATTGGGAAATAAAATCTGTAAACCATAGATATCTCGATCTCTCTTTTCGAATACCGGAAAGCGTTAAAACCATTGAAAAGGAACTTACGAATAAATTGCAGAGCAACTTCAGCAGAGGAAAATTTGAATGTTCTTTAAAACTCGATGAAAAAACCTATCTTTCTAAACTTACTTTGAATAAAACTTTGTTAAGAAAAATTCAAGAGTTACAAAACGAGGTTAAAGTAGAAACCGGTATCGAAAATAGTGGCGATATTTTGTCAGTACTTAGGTGGCCAGACATGATTGAATTTGAGAGAGACGACGAGGATCTTCAGGACGAAGCGTTAAGCAGTTTTACTAATGCCATTGAAGAGATAAAGGAAATGCGAGAGATCGAGGGAAAAGAAATCTCAAAAATTCTTAAACTCAAGCTATCCGCAATCGAGAACCTTACGAGAGAAATAAGGCGCGAGGTTCCGAAAATTCAAGACGCATTGGAAACAAAGTTACGTTCAAAGCTAGAAGAGCTAAAAATTCAAGTCGATCCAGAAAGGTATGAACAAGAGTTGGTTTTCCTCATTCAAAAAATGGATATCCAAGAAGAAATTGACAGACTAGAGGCACACACAAAAGAAGTAGCGAGAAATATTGATTTAAGTGAGCCAGTTGGAAGAAAGCTAGACTTCTTGATGCAAGAACTTAATCGCGAAGCCAACACAATCTCTTCAAAATCACACGCACTTTTTACCTCTAGCAGTTCTGTAGACCTGAAAGTACTCATTGAACAAATGAGAGAGCAGATACAAAATATTGAATAAAAAAGACACCAATAAACATACCCCAAATTTTTTTGTTATCTCTGCCCCATCCGGGGCGGGCAAAACCTCTCTTGTTAAAGCTCTCATTAATCAAACAGCTGATTGCAGAGCAGCAATATCTCATACCACAAGGCCTAAAAGATCTGAGGAAATTGACGGAAGAGATTATTATTTTGTCTCGGACCACGAGTTCTCTGAGTTAGATGCCAAAGGAGGTTTTTTAGAGAGTGCAAAGGTTTTCGACTACTCCTACGGGACAAGCTTAGACGAAGCCCAGAAAATAATAAAAAGTGGCAAGATCCTAATCCTTGAAATAGATTGGCAAGGCGCATTGCAGATCAAAGAAAAATATAAAAGTGCTAAGTCTATATTCATTCTTCCACCTTCTTTGGAAGCTCTTCGCTCCAGATTGGAAATGAGGGCTCAAGATAGCGACGAAACTGTTGAAAAACGAATGAAAAAAGCGATATCCGAATCATCGAAATGGACAAATTTTGACTATTTGGTTGAAAATGATGTCTTTCAGATAGCTCTCGAAGCGATAAAAGAAATAATAAATGGAGAGGGTCAACAGTATTTAAGAGACGCTCAAGTTAATAAGTTAAAGCCTTTAATTGAGAGGCTGGGAAGTTAAAGGCTAGATATTTGTATATTCTGTCACTACCCGCTAAAATTCGACATCGAAGTTAAAGAAGGTTTGAAAGGATGGCGCGCGTCACTGTTGAAGATTGCCTAGAAAATGTCGATAACCGTTTTGAGCTGGTTATGGTCTCAAGCAAGAGAGCCCGACAAATAGCAACCGGAGGGAAAGAGGCGATGGTGGACATTGAAAACGATAAGCCGACGGTTATCGCGCTCAGGGAAATCGCAGAAGGGCTCGTTGGGCCTGCAATTCTGGAAGAACCAACCATTGAAGAGAAAGACGCCCTTGCTTTTTCAGCAGTACAAGAAGGAGTCGAACAAAATGAACAAGATTTCAGACCTTTGTAATTTCTCAAGACTCTCAGCTTATACTTTCGTCATTCAACAAATTACAGAATATTCCTGACAAGGGAGGCGTGTGATGACAAGCATCGCAGCGCTTTCAAAAGATCTAAATAGTTATTTGGAACCTCAGCAGGTTAACCAAGTAGTTAAGGCTTACCATTTTGCTAATGAAGCTCACGAAGGGCAGAAACGAAAGTCCGGAGAGCCATACATTACTCACCCTCTAGCCGTTGCAAAAATCTTAGCTGAAATGCATATGGACCATCAATGCCTGATGGCGGCCCTCCTGCACGATGTTATCGAAGATACGAGCATTCCAAAACATACTCTCGGACAGGAATTTGATGATGAAGTAGCAGAACTTGTTGACGGAGTCAGCAAACTAAAAATTGTCTTTCAGTCTAGGGCAGAAGCCCAGGCAGAGAATTTTCAAAAAATGACTCTAGCCATGGCCAAAGATATAAGAGTTATCCTCGTCAAACTAGCAGACAGATTGCATAACATGAGAACACTCGGATATTTAAACCCAGAAAAGCGAAGAAGGATAGCGAAAGAGACTCTAGAAATATATGCCCCAATCGCTCTTAGACTCGGAATGAATAATCTTCGAGTTGAGTTTGAAGAATTGGGTTTCAAAGCAATGTACCCGCTTCGATCCTCAATGATTGAAAAAGCAGTGAAGAAGGCAAGGGGAAATAGAACTGAGATAGTTGATCAGATCAAAGAATCAATAGAGAATTGCTTGTCTAGGCTCAAGATTTCTGGAGAAGTGTTCGGTAGACAAAAACATCTTTTCAGTATTTACGAAAAGATGCGCAACAAGCGAAAATCTTTCAGTGAGATAATGGACGTCTACGCTTTCAGGATCGTTGTCAATGAAGTAGATGATTGCTATCGCTCACTTGGAGCGGTGCACAATCTATATAAACCAGTATCAGCAAGATTCAAAGACTATATAGCAATCCCCAAAGCCAATGGATACCAATCCTTACATACGACGCTTTTTGGAATGCACGGCATTCCGATAGAGATTCAAATCCGAACCCATGACATGGAAACCTTCGCTAATAACGGATTAGCAGGACATTATCTATACAAAACAACTGATGAATCACCTAACAAATCGGGGGGCAGAGCCATTGAGTGGATGAAGGGCCTATTGGAGATTCAAAAGAACGCGGGTGACTCCCTAGAGTTTATAGAAAATGTAAAAGTCGACTTGTTTCCGGACGACGTCTACGTGTTTTCTCCGACAGGTCAAATTTTTGATCTTCCACAGGGAGCAACCCCGATAGATTTTGCCTACGCGGTCCATACTGATATTGGAAATGCCTGCATTGCATGTCGAATAGATAGAAGGCTAGCGCCCTTATCAGCAACACTTGAGTCCGGACAAACGGTAGAAATAATTAGAGCCCCAGGAGCCCGACCGAATCCGACTTGGCTCAACTTCATAGTGACTGGTAAAGCAAGGGCTGGCATAAGAAATACACTAAAACAACAACAAGAAGTTGAAGCCACAGATCTAGGCAAGAGGCTTTTGGAACAAACCTTGCGTCAATACGAGCTAACGATTGATACATTGGACAAAGATGTTCTTAAAACAATTCTTAACGAAAGAGACATATCTAATTTCGATGATTTGTTAAGAGAGATAGGTCTTGGGAATCAGATGGCAAGTCTTATAGCAAGCAGGCTGAAAGGCGAATCAGGAGAAAATCCACTATTCTCCGAGACAGTGGGCCCACTTGCAATAAAAGGGACTGAAGGCATGGTAGTAAGCTATGGCAAGTGCTGCTGGCCTATTCCCGGAGATCCCATTATAGGCCACCTCTCCGCTGGAAAGGGGATTGTTATTCATATAGATGCTTGTAAAAACATGGCCGACTTTCTAGAAAAGCCTCAAGAGATAATGGAAGTGAGATGGGCGCCCGGCGTAGACCAAGAGTTTTCGGTAGAACTGAGATTGGAACTTGAACACAACCGAAGCATGATCGCTGTACTTGCGTCTGCAGTAACTAATGCGAATGCAAATATAGAGCGAATTAATTTTCTTGAAAAAGATGCCCACCTCAGTATCGTTAACATAGTTATTAGTGTTAAAGATAGAATTCACCTCGCCGCAATTATAAAAAAGATAAGGACGATCAAAGGGGTGAATCGTATGCTGAGAGCAAGAAACTAATGAAAACACCCGTGTCAACAGAATCAGCCCCCTCCGCAATTGGGCCCTATAGCCAAGGAATAAAAAATCAAGGAACTTTGTATATCAGCGGCCAAATTGGGATTATCCCGGGGGACACCGCAATTGTGCACAGAAACATCTCAGAACAGATCGACCAAGTCTTCGCTAACATAGTGGCGATTCTTTCTGAAGCAGATGCATCTTTAGATGATATCCTGAAATTAAATATTTATCTGACAGACTTGGCAAACTTCGATCTGGTCAACAAGAAAATGGAACAACTTTTTAAACCTCCTTACCCAGCTCGGGCCACGGTTGAAGTCTCATGTCTTCCCAAAGGGGCAATTGTAGAGATTGATGCAATTGCCAAGTGCGATTGACAGAGAAACAACCTCAAAATGATCTCAGCAAATTACCAGTTGAGTCATTAAAAGGCGTTGGACCGAGCCTTCAGAACAAACTTTTAAAAATTGGTATAAAAACGGTCGAAGACATTGTTTTCCATCTTCCCTACAGATACGAAGATAGAACAAGGATCTCACCTATCGGTTCGGTTGTCACAGGAGGAGCTTATCTCTTAGAAGGGAAGATAAGCGAGATTAAGGTCATGTATGGGCGTCGACGAAGTCTAATTGCCTTCCTTGAAGATTCATCCGGAAGAATTGGTTTAAGGTTTTTTTATTTTTCTAAGCGACAACAAGAAAATTTAGACAGCCTCAAGAAAGTTAGGTGTTACGGTGAAGTTAGGCAAGGGGCTACTGGGCCGGAGATCTATCATCCCGAATATTCGGAAGCAAAGATTGAAAATCACGAATCACAAAATCTAACCCCAATCTATCCTTCAACCGAGGGGATGACTCAAAGCCGGTATCGAAAAATCGTAGGTGAGGCATTATCACAACTTCATAGGCTCCCGCTTGAAGATCTAACTTCCATGACCTCATCTACTAATTTAACGACATGTCTCCAATACCTTCATCAGCCTCCGGCCGACGCCGAAACAGATCTGCTTAACGAAGGCAGACACCCAGCGCAGAAAAGATTGAGCTTAGATGAGCTAACCGCTCATCAGGTCAGAATAAAGTTGCTCCGTGAAGAGCTTAAAGGTCTTAAAGCTCCGAAACTCTCAATTCCAGGCAAGTTATATAACAGAGTCATTGACGAGTTTGGGTTTCAACTTACAAACGCACAAAAACTCGTTTCTACCGAAATCTCCGAGAATATGCTGAACGATTTTCCAATGCATAGGCTGGTGCAAGGGGACGTAGGCTCAGGAAAAACAGTACTGGCCGCTTTAGCGTCTGTCCACGCACATGAGAATGGTCTTCAAACAGCGTTGATGGCTCCAACGGAACTACTAGCGGAACAGCATCTAGCAACTCTCGAAACTTGGTTGCGTCCGATCGGTGTAAAAGTCTGCTTGCTAACCGCAAATGTCAGAGGCCTTGCTAGGAGGGAATTGATGAAGAAAATTAACGAAGGAGAAATCGACCTAGCAATTGGAACACATGCTCTTTTCCAAAAAGAAGTCAATTTCAAAAATCTCGGGCTTGTGATAATCGATGAGCAACACAGATTTGGTGTAAATCAACGCCTAGCGCTCAGAAAAAAGGGCTCGAGCGATAACTCCAGTCCTCACCAAGTTATTATGACCGCTACGCCAATTCCAAGAACGCTCTCTATGGGCTTTTACACGGAAATGGATGTCTCAATATTAGACGAACTCCCGCCAGGAAGAACACCTGTAAAAACTTCTGTTTTATCGTCTGAAAGAAGAGAAGACATTATTGCTCAAGTAAATTTTGCTTGCCAATCAGGAAGACAGGCTTATTGGGTCTGCACACTAATTAACGAATCCGAAGCTCTCGAATGCGAAGCAGCTGAGAAAGTATCTAGCGAGTTGCAAGAGAAATTGCCGAAAGTTTCGATAGGACTTGTACATGGCGGATTAACGTCGCAAGAGAAAAATAGACGTATGCAGGAATTCAAAAAGGGAAACCTTGATCTTCTTGTCTGCACTACCGTCATAGAAGTTGGTGTAGACGTACCCAATGCAAGTCTAATGATCATCGAAAATTCGGAGAGGTTGGGCCTTGCACAGCTGCACCAATTGCGAGGTAGAGTTGGCCGAGGTAGCGAGGCATCCCATTGTCTTTTGCTTTATAAAAAACCACTCGGGGCTATAAGTCGACAAAGACTAGATGTAATGAGAACTAGTAACGACGGATTTTTTATTGCAGAAAAAGATCTGGAAATGAGAGGACCTGGCGAAATTTTTGGAACACTTCAATCTGGCGAACTCCGATTAAAAATCGCAGACCTTCAAAGAGATAAAGAAATCGCCGCTGAATCAACAAAAGCGGCTGTGAATCTCTTGATCCAAGACAAAGAAAAAGCAAAGCGATTAGTTAAGCGATGGATCTTTTTCGAAGAAAAAATCAATCTTGCATAGGCAGACCTTTATAAAGTTCTAATAGTCTAGCTTGCCCTCGCTCTTCGCAACAATAGAGGCGACAGTCGCATCGCCGCCGACATTAACTGAGGTTCTTAACATATCCAGCAATCTATCTACTCCAATGATTAAAGCAATTCCCTCTACTGGAAGGCCCACTTGCTGCAAGACTAGAGCTAAGGTGATCAGACCAACGCCGGGAACTCCTGCTGTTCCGATTGAAGCCATCGTCGCGGTTAATATAACTGTCATATAGCCTGCTAATCCTATCTCTACTGAATAAGCTTGAGCTATAAATACAGTCGCTACCCCCTGCATAATCGCAGTTCCGTCCATATTGATTGTAGCTCCCAGAGGAGCGGTAAAGGAGGCAACCTCTTTCCTAACACCCATTTTCTTCTCAAGTGTTTCAAGGGTAATTGGTAAAGTAGCACTAGAGCTGCTTGTAGAGAATGCATAGACCATGACTGGATAAAAATCCTTATAAAATCTAAGCGGGTTCAAACCTGCAAGAAATCTCAAAAGAAGAAAATATGTCAATGAAAAATGCAGAACTAACACTAGGACTACATTAAAAAAGTATTTCGCGAGGTCGAAAATACCGCCAAACCCCATATTAGCAAAGACCGTTGTCATCAAACAAAAAACACCGATTGGCGCTACTGACATTAACATAAGAACAAGTTTCATTATGACCTCGTTCCAATCGTCTAAACTATCACGCAATCTAGAGCCATGTTCGCCACTTTTTGAAATAGCCACGCCTACTAAAATCGCGAAAACTATGACCTGTAGCATGTTTCCTTCCGCCATTGCTTTGACAGGGTTGCTAGGGAAAATCTCTAAAAAAACTTGCTTTATCGGCGGGCTTTCTTTTGCTACGAAGACTGTATCCGAAGCTAAAGACATTCCCAGACCGGGATTTATTATGTTCGCAGCAATAAGTGCCAAACTTATCGCAGCTGCCGTTGTAAAGAGATATAAGACAAGCGTTTTAATCCCGATCCTTCCAAGGCTCGTCCCCCCGGAAAGGTTGCTCGCGCCACACGCTAGGGAGACAAAAACAAGCGGGACCACAAGCAATTTCAGGGTAACGATAAAGATCTGGCCCCCCAGGTCTATTAAACCATTTATACCAAATTGCATTATGGGATTAGAGTCGTCTAGAGCTATAGAGTGTGCCAAGGACCCCAAAAGCAAACCCGAGAACATCCCTAAGAGGATCTTCTTGGTTAGCGCCGACCGATCCGTCACTAGTTACATCTCCATCATTTCAAAGTCTGTCTTACCCACACCGCACTCAGGGCACAACCAATCGTCAGGGACATCATCCCAGGCAGTTCCTGGAGGTATTCCGTCCTCTTCCCATCCCTCTTCTTCATCATATACAAAACCACAAACAATACACTGCCATGTCTTCATTTAACTCACTCTTATTTGCGTTCTTCATAAACTTTAATAGCCTAGCTTTCACTGACTATTTGAGCGTCGTATACTACATTAATTATAGGTACCATTAAAACTAGCAGCCGAGATCATCTCATGTTAAATCCGTTACCAGCAGACAGGTTAATGCCAATTAAAGCGGCTGTCTCTTTAACAAGGCTGAATCGCCCTATTGGGATTTTTCTCCTACTTTGGCCAACTCTTTGGGCTCTATGGATATGTTCCGCTGGTTGGCCAGGTTTCCATCTTTTTTTCGTTTTCACAATAGGAACTATCCTAGCCCGATCCGCAGGCTGTGTGATAAATGACCTCGCAGATAAGAATTTTGATCCACATGTAAAAAGAACAAGATTAAGGCCCTTAGCGACCAACGCAATTTCTGTAAACAATGCTTTTTTTATACTCGTCTGTTTATTAGTTCCATGCTTATTTCTGGTTTTAACTTTAAACACTTCGACAGTAATATTATCTTTCGGGGCACTCGCGATAATGAGTGCTTACCCTTTTATGAAAAGATATACGCATTTCCCCCAAGCCATTCTCGGAATTGCTTTTTCCTGGGGTATACCTATGGCTTTCTCGGCGGGAGGAGGGAGCCTTGATGCGACGATGTGGCTATTACTAGTAGCGAATTGGGCATGGGTAATCGCCTACGATACCCAGTACGCCATGGTCGATAAAGACGATGATATTAAACTCGGTTTGAAGTCGACTGCGATCATATTTGGAAAATTTAGCCGTCTAATCATCGGAGTCCTACAATTTTTTTGTCTCGGCATTTTAACTATTTTAGGAACATCTCACGACTTCGGTATGGTATATCAAATTGCTATTCTCGGTGCTGGATTGTTTTTTTTGTATCAACATTTCTTGCTTTCAAAGGCAACTCGGGAAAATTACTTTGCCGCTTTTTTAAATAACCATTGGGTAGGATTTTTTCTCTTCCTTGGTATTTGCGGAAATTTTTTATAAATCCTTTCGGGTATAATTTAGTCGGTTCCAGAGGGTTATGAAAAAAAAGCCTCCGGGCTAGCTCGGCGAACATCTATTATAATATTCTCTCAGTCAAAGGAGAGCATCCATTTTTAAGATAATTAGAACGATTGATCAGATAACTGACATCGCTGGGAAGACGGTAGCCTGGTTTACTTCGTTAATGGTAATTTTTACATGTGGAGTTGTGGCCGCTCGTTACATTTTTAATATCGGTTCTATAGGGATGCAAGAATTAGTAATGTATTTTCATGGATGCGTTTTTATGATAGGCATTGCGTTTACTCTCAAAGAAGGGGGGCACGTTCGTGTCGACGTCCTAAATGAAAAATTATCGGAAAAAAATAAAGCGATTATCGATATTATAGGCACTCTTTTTTTTCTCATGCCTTTTTGCTTTTTTATATTCTTTATAAGTCTTGAATATGTGAGATTTGCTTGGACTGTTCAAGAGAGCTCGCCTGATCCCGGAGGTTTGCCAGGAGTATTTCTCCTTAAGACATTGATCCCAATCATGGCGATACTCGTTGGTTTTCAGGGAATTTCCGAGACCTTAAAAAATTTCTGTCGTCTAAGATCACTATGACACTAGCCCCAATTATTTTAGTTTTAGCCGTTTTTGCTGTGCTCTTACTCGGCTATCCGGTTGCAATTTCTCTAGCTGGGACAGCGTTAATTGCTGCGGCGATTGGCGTCTTTTTTGGAACATTCGACGCCGCTTTCTTGTCTGCTATTCCAAGTCGGATTTTCGGGATTATCTCAAACCAAACGTTGATTGCCGTTCCACTTTTCGTTTTGATGGGTGTCACGTTGGAAAAAACTAAACTCGCGGAGCAACTCCTAGATACGATGGGAAGAGCGTTTGGAAAATTTCCAGGTGGACTTGGGATCTCGGTAACCCTAGTGGGAATGCTAATGGCCGCAAGCACTGGGATTGTTGGGGCAACTGTTGTGACCATGGGCCTCATGGCGTTGCCAATAATGCTTAGGTCAAACTACCATATTCCGCTGGCAACAGGGACAATCTGCGCTACCGGCACTCTAGGACAAATTATTCCCCCTTCAATCGCCTTGGTATTATTGGGAGACGTTTTATCAAATGCTTATCAGCAGGCTCAATTGTCACAAGGGATATTTAACACCAAAGCCGTTTCCGTCGGAGATCTTTTCGCTGGAGCTTTAATACCAGGATTGTTGCTAGTGTTACTTTACCTTGTGTATATAGTTTTCGTTTCTGCCTCTAACCCTAAATTGGCACCAGCGATACAGAACCAAGAATCTGTCACAGCATCGGATCTTTTCAAAAGCGTAATCCCGCCTCTAACTCTTATCTTTGCTGTCCTTGGTTCTATCTTAACCGGTGCGGCAACGCCCACGGAAGCAGCTGGTGTAGGTGCCCTGGGAGCAATTTTGCTCGCCATCTTTAAACAAGAATTTAATCTAGACAACCTTCGGGAGATATCGATATCTACAACTAAAACTACATCAATGGTGTTTTTTATCTTAATCGGTGCCTCTGTATTCTCATTGGTTTTTAGAGGCTATGGTGGAGAGGAGTTAATCGAACATTGGTTCTCTCTTATTCCTGGAGGCACGACCGGCGCATTGATCATAGTCATGCTAGTTATTTTCCTCCTAGGTTTTATTTTAGATTTTATAGAAATAACTTTTATAGTCGTCCCGATCGTCGGACCCGCATTGCTGGCTCTTGGAGTTGACCCAATTTGGTTAGGAGTAATGATTGCCGTTAATTTGCAGACATCTTTTTTGACGCCGCCTTTTGGCTTTGCTCTTTTTTATCTTCGAGGGGTTGCCCCTCCCCAAGTGGAAACGAAAGATATCTATAGAGGAATAATTCCCTTTGTTTTGATTCAAGTAATCTTGTTGCTTTTACTTTCTTTATATCCAAGTCTAGCAACGTGGTTGCCAGGAATTTTATACGGATAGTCTTGCTACGACCAAACGTCGCTTCCTTCTTTTTCGACTCTCAGAAGCTCGTCAAGATTGTGCGACAGAATCTTTTTTACATTGAGTTGCATCATATGTCGATCGGGAGCATCGAATTTAGCAAGCTCCCTTTCTAACCGCTCAGGTGATGGGGCTCGTCCATTTCTGGCACTTGTGAGGAAGCCCTCTGTATACTTGCGAAGTAGTTCATCGCTTTGCGTGATTTCAATTTCGCCTCTCAATATAACCTGACGTCCAATATTATTTGGATCCCAAATACAAAAAGAAGTAGCTGGATTTCTCTTCCAAGCATAATATTTGGCGCGATTTGTAGTTGAGGTAACAGTTACCTTTCCATCAACCATTACGTACAACATTATGGCTGTCACTGGTCTTGAATCCTTAGTCACCCAACTTACGACTGCGTGAGTTGCTGTTTCTAATATTTTCTCAACCTCTGATTCTCTTAGCGTAAATGGTGCTATCTCTCTTCGGGCAAACCAGCTTGGACGTTCTGAGTTCATGTGCGGATCCGTTTGTGGTCCATTATTCGCCGTCGCCTCTAACATTAATGAAGGCACGTTCTGATATCTGATGATAACTTATCACTCCTTTCCTATACGCATTATAAGAGTCGTATATTCTTTGACTTAATTCATCATCAGCAGAAGGAATTTCGGAAATCATTTTATAAGAAATCTCCCTGAAGACATCCAAGACGTCCTGCGGGAGTGGACGAAGCTCAACGTTCTGGTTATCTACGAGTTCTCTCAGCGCGAAATTGTTTCGCGCTGTATATTCCGCGAGCATATCAGTGTTTGCAGCCAGAGAAGCAGTCTCAAGAATAGCTTGAAGGTCAGCGGGCAAACTATTCCATGCATCCTTATTGACTATAACTTCTAGCGTAGGACCTGCCTCTTGCCAACCAGGATAATAGTAATACTTTGCAGTTTGATGAAGTCCGAGTGAAAGATCATTGTATGGACCCACCCATTCCGTCGCATCAATCACTCCTGTTTGCATACTTGTAAATATCTCACTAGCTGCCATCCTGACGGCAGTCCCTCCAGCTGCTTCAAAAACTTCGCCTCCCAAACCTGGAATCCTCATTTTTAGACCTTTGATATCCTCCAAGGATGTAATCTCTTTATTGAACCACCCTGCCATTTGAACCCCAGTATTGCCACCCGGGATAGGGAAAAGATTGTATCGATCATACAGCTCTCGCCACAGCTCGAGACCCCCGCCATGGAGAAGCCAACCATTCATCTCTTGAGCGGTCAAGCCAAACGGTACAGCTGTAAAAAACTGGGCAACTGGGACCTTCCCTTTCCAGTAGTAGGAGGCACCATGACCAAGTTGAACGGTTCCTTGCGAAACGGTCTCGAATACCTCCATCGCCGGGACAATCTCTCCCGCACCATAAACTTTAATTTTTAGCCGTCCATTACTCATGGCTTCGATTTTTTTTGCCATTCGCTCCGGCGAGGTACCAAGCCCAGGTAAATTTTTCGGCCAGGTTGTGACCATTTTCCAGTTGTAAGTTTTTTCAATTTCAGGACCGGAAATCTGCGCACCGTCCTTATGTGTCTGCGTATCGCACGCGGTTGCCAGCAATACGAAAAATAGTAAAAATAATCTCTTCATTTTTATCCCACCGCTTTTAAGTTAGCGTAAGCCACAACTAGCCATTTACTACCAGAATTGAAATTTACCTGAACTCTGGCAGAGGTTCCATTTCCTTCATAATTCAAGATCACGCCCTCCCCGAATTTTTCGTGTATTACTCTTTGACCCAATCGAAGGTCTGTCCCATCAACCGCTCCGTCTCTTATCTTCCGTTTCGGTGTGTTGAGTACCACGGTATTATTCATTCGTACCTCTTTTAAAACCTCTTCGGGAATTTCAGAGATAAATCTTGATGGCCTGTTCATTGTCTCGTTGCCGTGGATTCTTCTGGACTCCGCGTAGGTCAAATAAAGTTTTCTCATCGCTCGAGTGATTCCGACATAGCACAATCTTCTTTCTTCTTCTAACCTTCCTGGCTCCTCCATTGACATTGTGTGAGGGAATAACCCGTCTTCCATACCCGCCAAAAAGACTAATGGGAATTCCAAACCCTTGGCACTATGCATCGTCATCATCTGAATACAATCCTCACTATCACCGGCCTGCTGTTCTCCTGCTTCAAGAGACGCGTGGCTTAAAAATTCTTCTAGATCACTAAGCCGAGATTCCTCAGGTTCAAGACCATCATCATCTAACAAATACTCGAAAGAGGGATCAAATGTTTGGGCTGCGGTGACGAGTTCTGCTAAATTTTCAAGCCTCGCCTGGCCACGCTCACCACCTTCTTTCATGTGATATTCTTTAAGTCCGCTCTCTCTGACTACTAGCTCAACTATTTCTTCAAGATCTAACTGTTCACTTTTTTTTGTTAATAGAACTACAAAATCGAGAAATCCACGGACCGAGTTAGAAGCGCGTGCGCTAAGAAAATTATTCTCAACTAACCGCTGAGACGCGTCCCACAAAGAGATATTATTTCCCCTCGCAAAACCTCTAATTTCATCAACGCTCTTACTGCCAATCCCCCGTGGCGGTGTATTAACAACTCGCTCAAAGGCTGAGTCTGAATGTGGTTGACTAATCAAACGCATATACGCGAGAACATTTTTTATCTCCATACGCTCGAAAAATCTTTGCCCTCCATATATTTTGTATGGGATCTGACTTCTCAGAAGGACTTCCTCGAGAACCCTTGACTGCGCGTTAGATCTATATAGGATTGCGGCTTCACTTCGCATATTTCCCTGAGAAATCCAGTCTTTAATACGGTCAACAATGTAACGAGCTTCATCAATTTCGTTAAAACCTGCAAACAAGTTAAGAGGCTCACCATCGCCCAAGTCTGTCCAGAGCTCCTTACCCAGACGGCCAAAGTTCTGATCAATAAGCCCATTGGCAGCCTTTAGGATGTTCGAGGTAGACCGATAGTTTTGTTCAAGCCTAATAGTGTTGGACTGTGGAAAGTCTTTCGAAAATTGCTGGATATTCTCGATCTTCGCTCCGCGCCAACCATAAATGGATTGATCATCATCCCCCACCACCATGAGATTGTCGTTGTTTCCAGCAAGCACCCTCAACCAAGCATACTGAACAGAATTAGTATCCTGGAACTCATCTACCAACAATGCGGAGAACCGATTTTGGTAATGCTTAAGAAGTTCAGGTTTTTTTAACCAAAGCTCGTGCGCTCTCAAAAGCAACTCTGCGAAGTCAACCATACCACCACGCAAACAGGCATCCTCATAAGCGGTATATATCACCAGGTGCGTTTTAAGGTAGAGGTCATCCATGTGCTCTATATTTTTTGGTCTTAAGCCCTCGTCTTTTTGACTATTTATCCACCAAGTGGCCTGCCGCGCCGGCCATTTTTTTTCATCTAAGTCCAAGCTAAGGATCACCCGCTTCACCAACCTAATCTGATCATCCGAATCTAAAATTTGGAAGTCTCTTTGCAATCCGGCATCTTCGTAGTGAGCCCGCAAAATTCGGTGGGCAATACCATGAAAAGTGCCTACCCACATCCCTCGAAGTGAAGACCCTAACAAGTCTTCAATTCTCGCTCTCATTTCTGAAGCAGCTTTATTCGTGAAGGTAACTGCAAGGATACTGAATGGCGAAATACCCTCTGCCTTAATAAGCCAAGCGATTCTGTGCACCAAAACCCTCGTCTTACCGCTACCCGCACCAGCGAGCACCAAAGAACTACCCTTGGGTCCGGCAACACATTCGCGTTGAGGTTCGTTTAAATTATCTAGGAGATTTGAAACATCCATCATTCACTATTTAACAATGTTTTCGTTCCGCTTGTAACAAGTTTTTTTTATCGGTATTTTCTGAACAAACTAAGGCTTACAAAGATGAGAAGAATAATTCTAAGTAGAAAAGGATTTGACTCGAGCTCGGGAAGAACGGCTTCGCCTATATTCCCAGATGACAAAATCTTTTCGATCCCAATTCCTTCTAAAGTACCGTCCCCCCACAAATATTCTGATCTGAAGATCCATGGAATATCTGGAGAAGCTGCTTTGAGGGAAGCTTCTGTTTCGTCAGTTTCGAGAACTGATTACTGTCACTTCGACCCTGACCTACGAACTGGAGTCGGTTTATTTGGACAAGCCAATTCATCACAATCTGAACTTCGTAATAGGGAGGTCAAGAGAGATGATCTATTTTTATTTTTCGGCTGGTTCAGACGTTTCTCCTCAAAAGAAGGGGATACCCATCATCTATTCGGTTGGTTACAAATAGAGGACATTTTGACTTCCGACACTGATATTAAAAATTATCTAAAGCAACGAGGACTTGTCCATCCTCATGGCTTTGGGGAAAAATCGAACTACCCGAATAACGCTCTATACATAGGACGGGAGAGAATAGACCTGTCAGGTATTAAAAAAAAACTCCCGGGCTACGGCGTTTTTAAAAAAACTAGCTCTGATCTCATTCTCACCGAAAAAGGGAAAACAAGGTCTCATTGGAGGTTCCCCAAAAAGTATTTTTCTAAATCTAAAGATCTGTTTTTAAACCGATTGAAATGGGAAAACGAGAGTGAATGCACCCTAGAGTGCAAGGGTCAAGGACAAGAATACATACTGAATGCTGAGGATAATCCGAGAATCATAACTTGGGCTTTGAGCTTAATAGAGAAGCATTGTTAGCGCCACCGAACTCGAGCAAAAGTTAGGGTCGAGCAGTAATAAATATCTCGTTCAAACCCTGGACTAAGGAACATTCCGTTAGCTAGTGGCGAGCCGAGACTAACTTTGCTTATTAATTCGCCACTTCTAATATCCACAACTATTATTTGATCATCATTATCTTGATAGTGATTAATCACTAACTCGCCTGAGTCTGGAAAAACCACTGGTTGCATGGTGGGCCTAACATCAGTCTTCCAGGTCAACGTGAGTTCTTCTGAATCAGTTGAAATACCGGCTAAACCCCCGTTAATGCTATCCCATGCTATACACATCTTATGCTCAGGAACGTTGACGGGGGGCGCTATGATACCTCCGCCCGCTGCGCCAAAGGGTGAAATTTCTTTGAGGGATCCATCCCAAAGCGAAAACCTTAATAATCGTTGTTGCCCAATCCAAGGCGCTGCTCTTTGCCAACTCAAACGTGAGAGCACCTCAGGATCTTCAGCTTTAAACCTTCCGTTGGGGTGGTTTCCATATATTGCTCTTAGAGAATCTATATCGCCATTATCCATAAGCCAAAGATAATCCTCTGATAGACACCCATCCCAAGACAATCCCTGTGATCCTCCAATGCGACGATAACGGGGACACCAAGTTTCATCCAATTTGAGACCATTAGGCTCGACAGCAATTCGCCAAACTTTTTCAATGCCTGGCACGTAAATAAACTCTCCATTTTCGGTTCTATCACTTGCTATTCTGCCCATCGACCCCTCTGGGAGGATCAAAGGCTTGTGCAATGATTCCAGGGTATCTGGATCAAGCCGGCTAATAGTCGATTGGCCTTGATTTTCTAAACGTAAATCTTTGGTGACAATGGTTCCATCTGATAAAACGATCAATCCATTGTGCGCCTGGTCTACAGGCAGTTTGGCTTCCCTGACTACTTCACAATCAGGTGAGAGGCTGTGAAGATAATTTCCATTAACCATCATTATATTGCCGTTGGCGTGAGCGGCTATCGCACCACACCAAACGTGCTCTCCACACGGCAACTCTCGAGACTCAGAAATTACATCAAGTGACTCTGGATCTAATTTTTGCAACCAGCCGAAGGGTGGAGGCCCCTTAAACGAGGGCATTGTCCCTGCAAGATAAAGCTCTCCCGGGCCTCTATGAATTGTCATTACATTCCATCGCCCATTCGTGACACTTACGACTTCGGGATCTCCCTCTCGCGCAAAAACTCCACCCAAGGAAGCCTTTTGCCTACGATTTCCGCCACATTCAACAGGCCAACGAGAAGGATAATAACCTTCGAGAACATCGGTTCTGTCTAATTTCATATAACTCATTTTCTAGGGTTTTTGAAAGAGTAATGTCATTCGATCACTTTCCCCAATTGCCTCATACTTCTTTTTATCCTGTTCTTTCATTGCCATGGACGGAGGAAGTGTCCAGACCCCTCGAGGATGATTTTTTGTATCGCGCGGATTGGCGTTTAATTCTGACTTACCTAATAGAACAAATCCCTTTTTCTCTACCTCGGAAATCGCCCACTCTTCAGTGACGTATCCACTTTTCTTCATTGCCTCGATGCTTGTTCCCGGTTCAGCCCTGTGCTCGACAACGCCTAGTATCCCTCCCGACTTAAGTGCTGAATAAGCACTGTTCAAAATAACATCCAGCTGCGGACCTATCCAATTGTGCAAATTACGAAAAGTAAGGACGGCGTCGATCTCACCGGCTTTGGAGAATTGTGCATCGAGATTTACGATAGTCATCGCTTCAAAAATCTCTCTATCTTTGATTTTTTCTTCAAAACGGCGCCGGCTTTTTTCGTAATAACCACCTAAATCAGGATTAAAATGAGCAACGATTAAATTTCCTGACTCTTTCAAGTATGGTGCTAATATCTCGGTGTACCAGCCTCCTCCTGGAGAAAGCTCAACAACACTCATATCAGATTCAAGACCAAAAAAAGATAGGGTCTCAAACGGATTTCTATAAACATCTCTAAGTACATTAGCTTCATTTCGCGAGCTGCTCTCAACAAAATCTTTTAAATCATTTGAGTACGAATTAAATGAACACAATAATATTAGTAACAGCGAAAGTTTACTGGCTATTGAAATCAACATGATCAATTACTCCCATCATAAAACTTAAGAAACTTTAATTTAATTTTAAGTATTGTTCTCTTCAAGAGAGTTATTTAGTCCTTTAAGTAAATTACTTCAAAGAGATTCCAGGCGCATCCGAAAAAGCCTCCCAAAACCAAGACAAAAATAGGTAGCATGCTGATAATTAACCCGGGCATCCTTTTTTCAGCACTTACATAGTATCCAAAAGCGTAAAGCATCCTGCCGACTGGCCATAGCAGACCAATTACGGCTCCCCAAAAAGAATCCACGGCGAAAGAAAATAGCCATAGTGCAGGAAGAAAAATCACGATATGTTCTAACGTATTTTGATGGGCTCGAACATATCTTAGATATTCATCCGGACCATCGTGCGACGGAGCCTGAACACCAAATTTTCCTCTTGCTGAACCAGCTTTCATGAGGGTGTAATAGTAAGCTAGCAGCGCAATCCCGGTTGTTAAACCAGTATATGAAAAATCCTCCATGATAAAGCCTCCATTTGTCTCTTTGTCAAAAAATGTTCTCTCGCTAAGTATAGCTAAGCTTTTTTTGTCTTTTTTGGCCTTTTCCTATTCGGGTAACAGGCTCTACAGATAAAGCACTGTCTTCCATCGCACCCTCTTGCACTGCAGAATTCTCGACCGTAGAAAATAATCTGTAAATGTAACTTATTCCAAGACTCCTTTGGGAATATTCTTTTTAAGTCTGCTTCGGTTTGATTGACGTTTTTTCCATTAGATAAACCCCATCTTTGAGCAAGTCGGTGAATATGCGTATCGACTGGGAATGCCGGATGACCGAAGCCCTGAGAAATAACAACGCTAGCAGTTTTATGGCCTACTCCGGGTAATTGCTCTAGAGCTTCAAGGCTTTCGGGGACAGACCCTTCATATTCCCGAACTAAGATATCGGATAGCTTTAAGATTGCCCGAGATTTTTTTGGAGCCAGTCCACAAGGGCGAATAATGTTATAAACCGTTTCTGGATCAAGCGTTCTCATCTTCTTTGGCGTTCTTGCCGCTCGAAAAAGAGTGGGAGTAACTTTATTGACCCTCTCATCAGTGCACTGCGCGCTCAATAGCACAGCGACGAGCAGCTCGTAATTATTTCGATGATTCAGCGGGCTCGGAGTCTCGGGGTATAATTCATTCAGATGTCTGAGTATAAACTCTGCGCGCTCAATTTTCTTCATTTAAAATTTTTGGAGAGGAGAATTGACCTAAAACTATAAAGTAAGAATGGGTGATCGACCATGATCCTAGCAACTTTTTAAACATTAATCCCTGGCATCTAAATTTGATCAAAATAAGTTACAAGTGATTAGCTCTAACACGACACATGATAGCTGGAGGAGAAAAAAGGATTGAGAATAGTAATTGAATATCCTCTAAACGAAAAAGTATTAAGCTCAGACTACGAAATTAATTCGTCGTGACCTTGAACTCTAAGGGTTTTCCCGAACCCCTTAGAATTAGAACTAAAGAGCGCCGAGACTGACAAAGAAATAAGCGATGGGGATAATCAATGCCCATAAGGTAATCGAGGAAACCAAACGAACTGCTTTGAGCTCAATAATAGCCTCTTTGGAGATCTGAGTTCCAACCGCAAAAAAACCAGACAAAAGAAAGACCTGGCTAACATCTCTAATTACTGATGATCCGACGGGCAAGTCAATAAATGATCCAATTCCAACCGAGACAGCGAAGAAAACAACAAAAAAGGGGAAAGCTATCTTCTTTTTTTCGCTCCGCTGGAAAAAGATCAAGAGAACCATCAAAGGTACCAAGAAGAGTGTGCGCAACATTTTTATCGTCGTAGAGGAATCTACTGCGCCGGGTCCATAATTTAAGGACGCACCAAGAACAGCGCTAGTATCATGGATCGCTAGTGCAGCCCACGCGCCGAATTGCAATTCCGAAAACCCCAGTAATTTTCCCAGCATTGGAAAAAATGCTATCGCTATTGCATTTAACACAAAAACAATGGTTACTCCAGTGGCAAGATCGGCTGGTCTCGATCTTATAATAGGAGCAATTGCTGCCATTGCTGTTCCGCCACAAATAGCAGTGCCTGATGCTATGAGCAATGAAAATTTGCTGCCGACCCGAAAAATTCGACCGATCAATAAGCCCAAAAAAAAAGCGAGGCTTACGAACAAAGCTAAAATAGGGAAAAAGACTTTTGTTAACTCAAAAACGTCAACGGCATTTATCGATAACCCGATTAAGATAATACCTATCTGGAGTAACCGTGTTGCAAAAATACGGGTATAGAATCGGTCATCTATACCACTGAAAATAGAAAAAGCAGCGCCTAAGCCTAAGGCTAAAATTGGGGACTCCAGCGTTAACCCAATAGCTAAGAGTATCAGCGAGGCAAAAACTAAGAACATATAGAGGATTACCTAATTTTTTTTAAAAGGACCCGTAAGAACTCTTACTCTGTTCAACCCAGAACTGCAAAAATTTCCCGGAGCAACATAAAAATCAAAACGCACCAACTCAAAATAAATAAGGAGAACCTGGCCCAGACATGGTTTACCGTGGCTTGAACAATGGAGTGAAAGAACCTTATAAAGCAATAGCTCCATGCTAAAATTAAGTAGAATTGATCCGTATGATTCTGAGCCCAAATGACAAATACGATCGCGTAGAAAAGAGTAGGCTGCTCCCAAAGATGGTTATAATTATCTGCTACTCTTTCCACTTTGCTTGGAAAAACGCCGCCCAACGCAGAGGGATGAGATAAATGCTGAAGATTGGTACCTTTTTGTTGAAGAACCAAAGACGCAGGCAATCTGGTAGCGTACATCCAAATCAACATTAACGTAGTGAGTGCTCCCATAAACAAAACAGGCTGTAATATAAGATCATTCATTGGTTTTCCCTATTTTTTAGAGGAGACTACCATAGCAGACAAAGACTCTCACCAAACCATTGAAGGCTGCAAGATTAGTTGCTAGATTGAAACTGAAAAAAAAATTTCAACCAAAACCTTTAGTTAAACTAACTCCGCGAACGATGTCACAATTAAAAGAGTAGAAACGAATTATGCAAAGTTTTTTAAACAAAACTGCAGTGATCACCGGAGCGGGCTCTGGTATGGGGAGGTATTTAGCCGTGCTTTTGGCAAAGGCTGGGTGCAACGTAGCAATTTGTGACATCGATGAAAATGCGCTCGCTGAAACCTCAAAAATGGTGAATCACTACAACGTTGCCTGCTCGATGCACACCGTTGATATCGCGAATAGAGAACAAATAGACAACTTCTACGAAAAAGTTCTGGAACGCCACAAGACGGTTGAATTGCTTTTTAACAATGCTGGGATAACGGTGCTTTCCGACTTTGCAAACATGTCTGAAAAAGATTGGGATCGCGTTATTGACGTAAACTTTCATGGGGTAATTAATCTGTCCAGGAAGTTTCTTTCTCACCTAAGACTAAGACCAGAGGCTGCCCTTATAAATACTTCCTCCATCTTTGGGATGATTACAGTGCCCAATCAAAGTGTTTATCACGCCGCTAAATTTGCTATTCGGGGTTTTACAGAGTCCATTGCGAAGGAGTTCAAAGGAACAAACTTGCAAATACATTCTGTTCATCCCGGCCATATAGGTACAAACATCCTCTCGTCGGCTAAAAGAGAAGAATCCGTTCCCGATTTGAACCTAGTCAACATAGTTGGAAAAGACATATCTCAAGAAGAACAAGGCAAAATATTCAGAGAAAATGGGATGCATCCAAGCAGGGCTGCAAAGATTATTCTTAGCGGAATCAAAGCAAAAAGGTCTCGGATCCTTGTCGGGCTCGATGCGAAAATCATGGATCTTACGCAACGCCTAACGCCTAATCACTATCAAAAATTATGGCCCTTCCTTTTATTGCCTTTGTTCGCGTTCCGCCGAGGATTAAGAAAACCTCTCTCCGATCTGCCCGGATAATATCGAATTTCCAAAAGCACTAATGCTTGGCAAGACTCAACGATCGAGGTGCTGAATCAAAAGAGTAGGGACACCTAAGGTATGAGATTTTACGGTACAAACAATCGTTCGCTGTTTTCGTCCTTCTCTGATATCCGACAATTCAACGCCATCATCAGCCAGTCGCCGATGGACCGAATGCAAATCATTAACAGACCAAGCTAAACCCCAAAACGAATCTTTAGGCTCGGTTTCTTTGTCTATTTTTCCGATAACTTCTATCGTTGTCTTATTTAGCCGAAAGAAAAGCATTCGCCCACCCCATTTTTCTACCGTCTGATCGAGGCTAAGCTTTATTCCAAACTTATCGCGGTATAAAGAAATAAATCCGTCGGGGTCATTGGTATTTATAACCACGTGATCTAATCGATCGATTTGAGATCGGTTTACTTTAGGTTTTGGGAGCTCTCCAGACTCATGCTCAATTGCAAAGAGAAAAAGACCTCTAGTTAAGCGTCTAGAAAAAAACAAGTTACGCCACGATCGCGATTTGTCCGTATGCGCGTCGAAGCCGTTTCCGAAAACAACTTTTTCTGTAGACACTTCCTTTTCTGAAAGTTCTTTTTTTAGCCTTCCTATGTCGCAGGTCTGAAACGCTAGACCAGTCAGTCCTTCTCCTTCAGAGTCGATAATCGAGGTCACAAAATCTGCTCCCAACCCCTTTTTTTTTGGCGCTAAGATTTCTAAATATGTATTCTTAAAAGAAAAGATCGCATTTTCCGTTCCTAAGTCATCATGTACACCCCGCCAAACAGGTTTGCATCCGAAAACTTTTGAATAATCGGATGACGCGGAAGACAAATCACGCGTCATTAAAATTAAATGATCAAGGCTACGAAACAAGGAAAATCACTTTTTAATGCTGATTTAAGTCACCATATCACTTCTCTTATACATAGATCTATTCAGACGAACCATTGTTATAGAAAAACCAGCACTTACTAGATAAGCTGACCTGAACCTAAAAATGTTAAGCATTAATTCAAAGGAAAAATCTATGAAAAACTTTTTCATTACATTGCTTCTAACTATATTCGCCTTAAATTCGATGGCATCGGACCACGAAAGTTCCACAATAACTTTTGAAGAGCGGCAGCCTAGCGCGGAAATGGAAATAACTTCTGTGCAATTAAAGCCAGGAGGCGGAATAATTATGGCTGAGGGAACAATGGGAGAGTACGGAAGGGTCTACACCACTTTTGAACTCACTGCAGATTCTGGAAGATCAGGGGGCCTGGTGACAGGTGAAGGCAGAGGTTTTGGCCCTGATGGATATTTTGGTTACGCCTCCTTCAGCGGGGTTTATCATCGTGAAGGTACTATTTTTACCATGTATACGCTTGTCCGAATGGATGATGGCACTCAAAATCTAGACAAGATCGTCTTTGATGGGTTTAAGCGCACACTGACCCACGATGTTCATGTTGTTAGATAATGCTCCACCACTTGAAGACTAAGTTATCTAAAGGCCCTCGCTATTAGGGCCTTTTTTAGCTATTTATTAATAGCTAGTCGCTTGTTCAGACTTTTTATATTTCTAGTTTATTCATCTCGAATCAGGCCTAACTATTCTCTCTTGAAAAGTTTTACCGACCATGTCTAGATGGACCCTCTCTTGCTCCATAGAATCTCTGTCCCTCAAAGTCACCGTGCCATCTTCGAGAGTCTGGAAATCAATAGTAATACACATTGGGGTTCCAACTTCATCATGACGTCTGTAGCTTTTTCCTATGTTTCCGGAGTTTTCTACTACTACACGTCCAAGCCTAAGCGACTGGAGCTGATCCTTAAGCTCATGCGCAGCTTTTACAAGATCCTCGTTATTTCTTTTTAGGGGAACCACCGCTGCTTTAATTGGAGCAAGATGAGCAGGAAAAGAAAGAACCGTTCTCTCTTTTCCTTCTCCCAAAATCTCGACCTTATAGGCCTCATTAATCACCGCCAATACGCCTCTATCTACTCCAGCAGACGGCTCAATCACGAACGGGACAATCCATTCTCCAGTATCCCTTTTTTGAATCGCTAATTTAGAATTAGAAGACTTATTTTCTTTAACGGTTGCCGTCAGATTCAGGTCTTTTTGATTCTTTGAATGAGAACCGAGATCAAAATCCGTTCTATTTGCAATCCCCTCGAGTTCTTCTAGACCGTGGGGAAATTTGTACATGATATCTACCGTCGCCTTCGAGTAATGAGAGAGATCTTCTTCTGGGACGTAAAGTAGTTTAAGGTTTTCTTCACTAACTCCTTGATCTCTCCACCACGCCAATCTTTTTTCGACCCAAATTTCATGCCATTCCTCGTCCGAGCCTTCCTCAACAAAGAATTCAAGCTCCATTTGTTCAAATTCTCTTACTCTGAAGATAAAGTTCCTGGGGGTCACCTCGTTTCTAAAGGCTTTTCCAATCTGGGCAATTCCAAAGGGTAAGGTTCGCGACGTAGAGTCAACAATATTTTTAAAGTTGGTAAAAATCTGTTGGGCTGTTTCGGGTCTAAGATATGCAAAGGAAGAGCCGTCATCTACAGGCCCGACAGCTGTTTTAAACATCAAATTAAAGGCCCTTGGTTCGGTGAGATCAGTTGACCCACATGCCGGACACTCTTGTTTTTCTATGTGATCAGCTCTCCATCTCGCGTTGCAGCTCCTGCAATCAACGAGAGGATCAGTAAAAGTGTCCTCGTGACCCGATTGTCTAAGCACAGCCGGATTAGTTAGGATTGAGGCATCTAGCCCCTCCACATCGTCCCGCTCATAGACCATTGAGCTCCACCAAGATTGTTTTAGATTATTCTTAAGCTCAACACCTAATGGACCATAGTCAAATAGACCCTGCAATCCCCCGTAGATTTCGTTAGTTTGATAAATAAAGCCTCGTCGCTTGCAAAGAGCGACCAGCTCTTCCATCGTTTTAGCTGTCATTAATATTTCTCGATTAGTTGGATATCACTCGGTCTTTTATAAAGAGCACGGATGTTCATTCCTTTTTTTATGAAATGAGAATTTTAGGTAATTTTCTAAAGATAAGGGTAACAGAATTTGTGTTTTATTAGTTAATTCACTGGTTTTAGTAGATCAGGTCTCAAACATTTTAGGATATTCGAATCGAAGCAATTTTCCGTCCCCTGCTGAGATATTGGCTATTTGGTCTACGGAGCTGTTCAAATGCATCATTCCAGCTGTAGGAAAATCTTCGAGATGAATGCCGCACAGCCAGTTTCCTAATTTCTGCACTCCAGGGTAATGCCCTAAAATAACAGTTGTGTTTTCAGTTAATGTTGAAAAGACCTTTAGGTAATTCTGAAGGGTTCCTTCATAGAGATCATCTAGATAGAGAATTCTGTTTTCGTGAAAGCCAATCTCTCGACAAAAAGCTAGGGCCGTCATTTTTGTTCGAAGGGCTGGGCTGCAAATCAACTGATCAATTTTTAGCTCATAGCTTATCGCCCTGCGGGCCATTAACATCGCGTGCTCCTCTCCTAAACTTGTTAGGGGTCTATCAAAATCAAGACCTGAATGAGAGGCCAGTTTAGCTTGCGCGTGCCGAATAATAATTAAATCTCTTTTATCTTTGCACATGAAGGATTTCCTGAACTATCCCTTCAGGATAGCAGTTTACATTAGGCTCGAGCAGAGTCGAACAACCCAGTTACGGTGGCTTGTTTTTGGTTACAAACCGAATGAAGCTTTCAAAGAAAGGTAAAATAAAATTGAAAGAATAGCTCCAGCGGGTATCGTAACCACCCAAGAAAGAATAATTCTCCCTATTGAGCCGAGGTCAAGGTGCGAGATACCCTTCGCTAAACCAACACCAATTACTGCCCCCACCAAAGTGTGAGTTGTCGATATTGGAAATCCAACGTACGTCGCTGCAACCACAGTAGATGCAGCAGCCAATTCGGCTGAAAAACCTAGACTAGGAGTCAATGTCGTAATCTTGTTACCCACGGTAGCTATAACTTTCCCTCCAAGCATGGCCAAACCAAAAACTATCCCAACCCCTCCCAGCAAAAGCACTCGCGGATCTACTTCAGCGCGAGAACCTATTTCTCCTTCCATCGCCACGCTTATGATGGCCGACACTGGGCCTATAGCATTTGCTACATCATTCGATCCATGGGCAAAAGCCATTGCAGAAGCAGTAACTAACATGAGAACGGCAAAACCAGACTCTACACCATATTGCTCTATCTTCTCTCGGCTCCGCTGTAATATTATTGCGGCGATGATCATCACAAGTGCACCAAAGCCCAAAGTGACCAAAATTATTTGTATTTCAGTTAGAGGAAGCCCCACATGTTTTAGGCCCTTTCTCGCCGTTACCAAGGCAACAATTACAGCTGCGACGAAAATGTAGTAAGGGAGTACCCTGACAGCAGCAACAGTAGGTTCTTTTTTATCTAGAATTAGCGCCTTAGCACTTAAGTAAATCAAGAAAGAGATGACTCCAGCAATTATTGGAGAGATAACCCAACTCGCCGCGATATTTCCAACTTTACTCCAAGATACTGCCTCGAAGCCCATTGATACAACCACAAACCCTACAATTGCACCGACTATCGAGTGAGTTGTCGATACGGGCCAACCCCTTCTACTTGCAAAAAATAACCAGCTTGCCCCTGCAAGAAGGGATGAAATCATTCCTATTATGAAAAGGTTATTATTCTCAGAATAGAGATTTGGATCAACGATGCCTTTTCGAATCGTTGACGTGACTTCCCCTCCCGCTAGATAAGCGCCTAGAAATTCGAAGATTGCTGCTATGATGACGGCCTGTTTTAGGGTTATTGCCTTGCTTCCAACAGACGTCCCCATCGCGTTTGCTACGTCGTTAGCTCCAATACCGAAAGCCATAAAAAAGCCAGCTAGTGCGGCTAGTATTAAAATCAAGGTCGGATCTAAAAACAAACTCTCCACAGCCTTCTTCCAACCTAACGGTAATGAGAGGGCCATCATATCTGATCTGTAAAGCGAATTTATATTAATTTTCGATTAAAATTTAACAATCGATAACATCTAGAGATTTCGCAAGAAAACCACGAACGGAGAGCAGGATTGGCAGACCTGAGCCTTCCAAGGCCTTTGAAATTAACTATTTGGAAGATATTTTGAAAAGCATCGCTCAACTTAAATTAAGTCCACTTTCTGCCTGTTTTTTCAGTCTGCTCAGACTTGAGCAAGGCTCGTTTCTGTTCAACACCTCCTAAAGCGCTGTAGCCCCCAAGACTCCCGTCGGACCGGATGACTCGATGGCATGGCACAATAATGGGTAGAGGGTTTTTTCCACACGCATTCGCTACGGCTCTGGACGACTTTGGCGATCCAATCAAAATTGCAATTTCTTTATAAGACCTTGTCTCACCAGGCGGGATTCTGGTGAGCTCAGCCCAAACCTTCCTCTGAAAAGGAGTGCCAACCTTTAACTTATTTTTTTTGTAAATCAGCTATCTCCAACTGCCTATCTGTTAAAATCTTAGCTTCATCAACATCATGGGTGACCAACAAAATAGTGATTTGTTTTTCACTAATCACTTTAGATATTTCGGAATAGAGCTCGTTCTTTAAAGACTGATCCAAAGCACTAAAGGGCTCATCAAGCATCAATAATTTAGGGGCAGGGGCGATGGATCGTGCTAGCGCAACTCGTTGCTGCTCGCCTCCAGAAATCTCATGAGGAAACTTTTCAGACAGGCTCGTGATTTTTAGTATTTCCAATAGATCAGAAACAACTTTGTTCTTATTTTTTTCTTTCCTAATTCCAAAAATAATATTGTCTTTAACCGACATATGAGGGAAAAGCGCTTTTTCCTGAACGACTAATCCTACCTTTCTATTTTCTGGGGGAACCATTGCCCTATGACCAGATACTAGATTTCCTAATATAGTTATACTTCCAACATCAGGTTTCTCTAGGCCTGCTATTAAACGGAGCAAGGTACTTTTCCCACAACCAGAGGGCCCAAGTAATCCTACCCTCTCACCTGCTTGAATCTCTAGCTCCAAGTTATCCAAGACCCTATTGCTTCCAATGTACGAGTATGAGAGTTGCTCAATTTTTAGAACGTTAGTTGTCATTTTTCACAGATACTCTTGATTCTCTGATCATTTTTGTAAGCAATATGATTGGGATGAGCCCGACTACAACAATCGCGATAGCGGGCGCAGCTGCCTGATGCATTCGCTCTTCAGCAGCGTAAAGATAAGTCGAAACAGCTAGCGTATCAAAATTAAACGGTCTTAGTATCAATGTGGCAGGTAATTCTTTGACAACATCGGACATCACGAGAAGTATCGAAGTGAAAAGGCTAGTTTTAAGCAGAGGCATGTGTATTTTTCGCAACAATGTCCAGCTTCCGGCTCCTAAAACCCTTGCCGAATTGTCTAAGGACTTGCTAAGTCTCTCATAGCCTGACTCGATGGACGAATTAGCAGATGCATATGTCTTTATAATGTAGGCCAACACTAAGCCAACTAAAGAACCCGTGAGGAAAAACTTTGAGCTCTGCAGAATACTATTATCTAGGTATAAATAAAGCTGCACCAACCCAACTGCCAAAATCAAACCTGGTATCACATAACCAATTGATAAAAGGAAACTAAGCTTGTTAATAGCCCGGTTAGGAGCGAAGCGCATTGAAAAATTGATCAACAAGGCTATGTAAGCGCAGATGATTCCCGAACATATCGCCAGTGACAACGTGTTGAAAGCGGTAATGAAAAATTTTTGGTTAAAAAAAGCTAAATTACTTTGGTAAGCCCATTGAACGAGCTCTAAAATTGGGAGAATAAAACCAATCAACAATGGCAAGAGACAAACTGAAAAAGCAATTAAAGAATTCAGGCCTTTGAGTTTCAGCTCAGACTGCGGGGAGAAACTTGAATTATTTGATGTGTAGTTCCGTCTTGTCCTCGCGCTCCTTTCTATCAGAAAAAGAATGCCAATCGTAAGCAAGAGAAAGGATGCCAGTTGCATGGCTGTACCAAGATCATACATTCCATACCAAGTTCTAAAAATTCCTGTAGTGAATGTTTGGATTGCAAAATGATCTACCGCGCCGAAGTCCGAAAGAGTTTCCATGATGGCTAAAACTAGTCCCCCAATTACCGCTGGTCTCGCGATAGGAAGCGCCAAGCTATAAAAAACCTGTATCTGACTCAATCCCAAGATTCGCGCCGCCTCTTTCATTGATTTAGATTGATTTAAAAATGCGCTTCTACAAACTAAATATACATACGGGTAGAGGGTAAAAGAAAAAACAATAATGGCCCCATAAACATTCCTAAAATTGGGAAAGACAACGGTCTCATTACTCAGTTGAAAGAAATCTCTGACTAGATTATTTGCGTCTCCATAAGGATCGAATAAACCTGTGAACGTATATGCCATAACATAGGGCGGCATAGCTAAAGGAAGAATAAGCGCCCACTCAAATATATTCCTACCTAGAAAATTATAGTTTGTAACTATCCATGCGGTAGTAGTCCCTATCAAAAAAACTAAAACAGAGACCCCAACTACCAAGGTGACCGTTGTACTTACGTAATCGACTAAGACGTACTCAAACAAGTGCGCCCAGTTCTCAGAATACTCTCCAAAAAGACTAGCCAAGACCACGAAAAGAGGTGCCGTGAACACGATTAAAACTAGATAGGGGAAAAATCTCCAGAGAGAAAAGTTACTGAATCTCAATTTTAATAAGCTGCTACGATAGAAGAATAGAGCTTAAACCAGTGAAATTCTATTTCCAACCTGACCGGTCCATAAGTCTGATGGCCTCGGGATTTAGTTCACCAAATTTTTTGACTGAAATGTCATCTTCTTTAAAACCGAGGCCTAGCCCAGCAATTTCTGGGCTAGGCAGAATCTCCTCCAATATAGGGTATTCGTATGATCGATCGACCATATATTTTTGTACTTTCGGCGAAAGCAAAAATTCTAGAAATCTATTACCGTTTTCAGAATTTGGCGAGTGCTTTAAGATACCCGCACCACTTATGTTTATATGAACTCCTCGGCTTTTTTGATTGGGAAACAAAACTCTTACTTTTTTGGCTGCTTCTTGTTGCTGCTCTCCAGCAGAACCAGAGAGCATCACGCCAAAGTAATAGCTATTGGCGACAGCCAAATCAGCTTCACCATTTGCGACCGCCATGATCTGGGACCTATCGTTCCCTTGGGGCTTCCTTGCGAAATTTTCCACTAAGCCTTTTGCCCATTTTTCTGTTCTTTCAAGACCAATATTAGAGATAAGCGCTGCAACCAGGGATTGGTTATACATATTACTAGAGCTCCTAATAACAACTCTATTTTTCCATGCAGCATCTGCCAAATCCTCATAAGCAAGGTCGATAATTTCTTTTTGGCTCACTCTTTGAGGGTTATAGAACACCACTCTCGCTCTTTTTGCGATCGCCGTCCATTCGTTGTTAGGACCTCTCAAATTTTCTGGAACTGTCGTAAGAACGTTTTTTGATTTAATGCCTTGGAATAAACCTTCTTTTTGGACCTTCCATAAATTACCAGCATCTACGGTAAAAAAAATATCAGCTCGTGAATTTACTCCCTCAGATTTTATCCTCTCTATCAATGCAGGTCCTTTGCCGGAAATAATATTAACTTTTATGTCAGTTAGATCTGTGAACTCCGAATACAGAGCCGCATCAGAATCGTAGTGTCGGGAGGTATAAACATTAACTTCAGACGCGGCAAGAATCTGCGGTAAAAGGACGATTGATAAAACAGTAATTAAATATCTCATAGATGATCATTCTACCTAATTGAGAATCATTCTCAACAAGAGTTTCTGGATGCCAACCGATTCAAACAACTGCAAGCAAAGCTAAAAGACCTGTGATTGACATTAAGTAGGCGCCCGGCAGTTTCATTAGGTTTTTATGATTCCCGAAGCCCAAGAAAAAAAACAAGGTAGCGCCTAAAAAATTTATCCCGATAAGGGGATATGCCGCACTCTCAAACCTAGGGTGATATGCTAGCAAAACGAACGTCACAGCAGAGACTAAAAGAAATATCGTAAAAACGTGCCAACTTACTAGGCTTAAGGACTTGGTAAGTGTCGTCATATCACTTTGAGATATATTGTCTAGATAAATTCTTGCTCCGACTAACCCGTGAAATATAGCACTCCCCAGCGAGATAAATGAAGCTGAAACGAAAAACCAATAGCTCAATTTTTTACACCCTAATATTGTTAGATCAAACGATAGTTAAAAATCAATGCATCCGCCAGCGTTTCAGAAAAAGACTCCGAATAAAGTAGAACGACCAAGTGGCCGTGCTATATTGCCTCAATAAAAAATCTCGAGGGACCCCCTAATGGAAAAAGTAGCCGTATCCGGACACTGTGACTCAAGACTTTCAGAAATAGAAGAGATTTTTAGAAAATCATTGGAAAGCGGCTTTGATACTGGTGCCGCTATTGCAATAGAAAAAGACGGTGAAATGCTCGTGGACCTTTGGGGTGGGCACAAAGATCGTAATAGATCTGAGCCCTGGTCTGAAAACACCATCCTTAATGTTTTCTCTACGACAAAGGCGATCACAGCCTTATGTATCGTCAAACTCATAGACGAAGGAAAACTTGATCTGACTGACAAAGTAACAACATATTGGCCGGAATACGGATGCAACGGGAAAGAACAAACGAAAGTCAGCGACTTCCTTTGTCATCGCGCCGGAATGTTCGGATTTGAAAAAGGCTTTCCTGATATTAAATTTGGAGACTGGGAAGGCTGGATCGACTTACTTCAAAATCAGGCCCCATTTTATGTGCCAGGTTCAACTCAAGGTTACCATGCCTTGACCTACGGTTGGCTAGTCGGGGAAATCATAAGAAGAATAGATGGAAGATCTGTTGGTGAATACTTTAGAGAGGAAATAGCCGATCCATTTGGGATTGACTTCAAGATTGGCCTTAATGACCAGGACATAACTAGATGTGGTGACGTGTTAGTTGATTCGAAACCAAACCCTAAATCTTTTGAGGTATTAAAGTTTGTGCCTAGCTTTCTTCTTCCGGCGCAACTGAAAAACTTGAAGCAATTCCTAAGCAAAGGAGATTTCAAAATTGCATTTGATAGCGGCATAACGGACTCTAATTACGCCAACGAAGATGAATGGCGGAAAGCGGAAATACCCTCCGCGAATGGACACGGGACTGCGAAATCTTTGGCCAAATTGTTTGGTATCCTGAGCACGGGTTGCGAACGGGAAGGAAAAAAGCTCTTGAACGAAAACACTCTGATACAAAGCATCAAACCATTGTCGAATGGACCGGACACTGTTTTGTTCGGGGCAGATATAAATTTTGGTGTGGGTTTTGATATAGGGTTAGGCATCACAACTATCGCTTCCAAAAAACATCCCGCTTCGATTTTTGGTCACTGTGGAATTGGAGGCTCAGTTGCATTTGGAGACCTAGAGAAAAAAATCGGCTATGGCTTCCTGTGCAACAGGATGCACAAATTACAGGAGCTTTATCAAACTACAAATAAACTAACTAGGGCCTTATATAAACTTATTTAGATATTTCTTTAAAACTGTTTGAACATGCAACCGTTGAGGCTATGAGGTTTTGTACACATTTACGATCGTCACCCCAATAATTATCAAAAATAGACCGAGAATTATTTGCCAATTTAATGGTTGTCTGTAAATTAGATTACTAAGGATAGCTACCGAAAAAACTCCTAATCCAGCCCAAGAGGCGTAAATTACAGCCAAAGGAAGTTTCTGAGAAACAAGAGCTAGAAAGTAAAAGGATGTTGCGTAAGCGAGAAGCAAAACAGCAGTTGGGATTAACTTAGAAAAATTCTGAGATAGGGGGAGAAGCATGGTGCCGAGCACTTCGAGAGAGATCGCAATAAAAAGAAAAAAGTACCAATTCATTCTTTTCGCCACCTTAATATATTAGGGCCCACTAGTTCAGGTTGATTATAAAATAGCATTTTAAAAATTTTCTAAAGAAAATCATAAGTAGTGACCCTTTCTAAGACAAGAAAAACAAAATTTCTTTCGCAATCATAAACATCAAACAAGCGCCCGAGCCTATAAAAATTAGGGCTCTATATGAAACATTATTCGAAGTAATCTGAATAACAGAGTGAACGGCCCTAAGTGCTGCATAAAGCCATGCTAAATAAAGATGAATGGTGTCTACGTGTTGCATTAAGTAAATGTATGTGACAAGAGCGTAAAAAAGAGTTGGTTGCTCAAATAGGTGGTTGTAATTGTCTGTGATATTTCTTGCAGCGCTGGGCAGTTTCGGCCTCAAATCCTCAGAATGTTTTGCAGCTTGTAAATTTCCGAAATATTTAATAATTGAAGGAACCCTAGTGGCTGCGAGCAACAAAAATAACGCTCCTGAAAGGGTAATAACAAGAAACATTGGGTATAAAATCTCCATAAGAATTCCTTCATTTTTAATTCGCTAGGACAGGGATCATAGCTATAGTTATATAGCGTATTTGGCTAATTCTACGTTTATAATTTTAAGGTTTCGTCTAAAACAAACATCTCAACACCACCAGTTATCTTGTCTTCTGACATTGCGTTCGCTGTTGCTGGATCATTAAATATTTTTATGAATTCATCAGGATTATCTGTTTCAAAAACTGCAATAACAGTTTCATCATTTGCTTCTCCCATGTAAGCAACAGATACGCCCTGACTTTTGAATAATTCGACGTGTGTCTTAAATTTTTCTCTCCAGTGAACAACGCTTTCTACTTTTGCTCTTACTGCTATTAACAATTTTTTCTCCTTTTATTTCTTTTTGGTTATGAAGATATACAAACTGAGTGAAATTGCTTACAAGACGAACATAGAGTTCGCGTAAGTCATTTAAAATTTTATTTTACAACTCTCTGTTTAAACTTGCCTTGCCGTTACAGCGCATATTTAAACGGTAAATAAGCTTACATTATGTTTTTACCCAGCCCAGCATATCCTCAACATACATGTCACTATTCGGTTTGAAATCCTGGGGGGTGTCCAAGCTACAAATAGTCACATAAATATATTTGGGATACTCATCAAGAAGACACGTTAAGGGCGTTCCACAATCTTTACAAAAATATCTCGTTCCTTGAGATGAGGAAATTAGTTTTCTAGGAGTCCCTTCGTTGTATTCAAAATAAGTTAATGGAATGGCCATCCAAGAAATAAAAGGTGCTCCTGAAGTGCGTCTGCAGATAGAACAGTGACAATTTGCGGAAAGATAATCGTTAGACTCAAAACTGTAGCGAACTGAACCGCAAAAACATCCGCCCTCTATTATCTTATTCATTATTTCGTTCTACTCCACTGTAACGGAGTGTTTTGGAACGGTGAATAATGTTTTGTTTATTTTAACCAAGTGGAACTCCTGACAAGTATTCATGATAGTTGTATGCCAAAGTAGTAATTAAAACTGCAACAACAACTGACAAAACATCATAAAGTATCTTTGCTTCATATAATTTCTTCTCTTCTTTTTTTAATTCAGAAACCAAAATATCTAAAACTGAATAAGCTAAAAATGCACCAAAAAGAATAACTGAAATTATGTCTGGATTGACAGCTAGGTGAAATAGCGCCCAAATACCAATCCCTATTGACATGGGATGTTTTGTTATTTTTTTAAGGTGTGTTGGTAGATAAGCGGCAACCAAAAAAGTTAAGGAAAAAAACATAACATATTCAGAATATGCATAGGCATGTGAATATATTGGATATAGATTATCCATTGCGCGTTCATAGCCAAATATGATCATTAATAAGCCAATTAAGCTTATAAAGGAAAAAGTTCCCATATAAGGATTCTCGCCTAGCCTAGAGTGCAAAGCATTTTTCGTTTTGGGGAAAAATGGAACTAAATGAATTCCAAAAAAAATTATTAACCCTGTTGCGAACATAACTCCCCCTTGTTTTTATTCACTGTTCTAAATTACTCCACGGTCACGAAGTGTATAAAGGCGTCTACTTGTTGGTTTGTGAAATCTTATTAAAAATTCTATGTGTTTTTTCTTCAGTTTTTAGAAAGTCTAAACCCTTTCTTTAAATGTCCTTTCATATAAGTTTTTAGCGAATAAGGGTGTTTCTTCTTCGTTATGTTTTCTCACAAAATAACCGCCTAATGCTAGAGCAGACAAAATTTTCATAATAAAATTAGGGTGTTCTACCAATACGGTGTTTTGGAATTTACATTCATTTTCAGAAACAGAAATTAGACGCATCTCCCATGTAACTTTCACAACTACGTGTACTAACTTCATTAACCAAAGATCAGACATAGAAACCATCTTAACGTAATCAGGTTCTTTAACTTCTGCTACATAATGTTGGACTAATAAGTTTCCTCCAACGCTCTCTACATTGACAGAGGTTTGTGTTCCATCAGTATGAATACTTGATCCAGCAGCAATATGTCCGCGTGCTGTGGTTTGGTAGTCCTTATCCGATAGGGTGAAAACCCAATCGTGAAGATTGAATGCTTCTTTGGGTGCATTAATTGGTGTTTCACACACAGTTTGAAATAATTTTTTCATTCCTTTCCTCTTTATATCGTAATAGACACCTTTATCTAATCCACAGTTATCGAGTGTTTTACGACAGTAAATAACATTACCTTGTTTTTTATTACTTTAATTTTATATTGTACCAATGGAAGCTTGGATAACGTTCACATTATTAGCAGTTGTTATGCAGTCGCTTCGAACGGCTAGTCAAAAACAGGTAAGTAAAAGAATATCCATCCAAGCAGCTACTCTAGTTAGGTTTCTATTTGGCATTAAATTTGCGGCGCTCTATTTCTTCCTCGTCATGCGGCTTTATGGACCTATTCATATTGAATTAACCAGTAAATTTATTATTTCAGGAGCCCTAGCTAGTGTTTCTCAAATTTTAGCAACGGTATTTTTGATTAAAGCGCTTACTCTAAGAAATTTTTCTGTAGGCACTGCTCTGGCAAAAACAGAGGCGCTCCTCACTGCAATTTTGGGTGCGATGTTTTTTTCGGCACATTTAAATTTTTGGGGATATTTTTCGGTTTTTGTTGGGGTTTGTGGCTTATTAGTTGCGAGTAATTGGAAAGTGACATTAAGAGATTTTTCAGATAACCAAAGTGTTCGATATGGCATAGGCGCAGGGCTTGGTTTTGCCCTTGCATCATTGTGGATTCGGGACGCATCTCTTTCTCTCGAAATTCCGCGGATAGTTAGTGCGGCGGCGGTACTTTTTTATATGGTAGTTCTGCAGTCATTGATTTGCTTAACATGGATTTCAGTAAAAGAACCGGAACAATTTGCAAAAATAAGAAATAATTTAGGCACTTGTTTATTTATAGGATTTTCTGGAGTTGCAGGTTCTATTGGTTGGTTTACAGCGATGAGCCTGCAAAACGCCGCGTTAGTTAAAGCATTAGGACAAGTAGAATTTATAGTCAGTCTATTAATTACTTATCTGTACTT
This sequence comes from uncultured OM182 clade bacterium, assembly GCA_902567095.1. Classification (GTDB taxonomy): domain Bacteria; phylum Pseudomonadota; class Gammaproteobacteria; order Pseudomonadales; family Azotimanducaceae; genus UBA9659. Next base: position 68,926 of record CACFLG010000002.1, on the reverse strand, counting down.
TGGTGAAAAAATTTCTCGCAGAGAGTATCTTGGCATATCGCTAATCGCTTTAAGCGTTTTACTTCTTATAGGGATAACATGATTGGTTTTCTAAAGTGTGTTTCTAATTTACTGTTGTAAACTACTCCACAGTGACCGACTTCGCTAGATTTCTGGGTTGATCCACATCTGTCCCTTTAAAAACCGCAACGTGATAAGCGAGCAGCTGGACCGGAATCGTATATAAGATAGGAGAGGTAATCTTTGAGCAGGCGGGTATCTTCAGAACCGTCAGAGCAGATTCTTCGTTTAGAGAGATACTCTCGTCCGCAAATATCAATAATTGCGCGCCACGAGCTCTGACTTCCTCTAAATTAGATTTTAATTTTCCTATCAATTCGTTACTTGGTGCTACTGCAACTACTGGCATAGAATCATCCACCAGCGCAAGGGGCCCATGTTTTAGCTCTCCCGCCGGATAAGCTTCAGCATGAATATACGAAATCTCTTTTAGCTTTAAGGCTCCCTCAAGAGCAATCGGATAATGACTACCCCTTCCAAGAAAGAGGGCATTGTTTTTTTCGACAAATCGTTCAGAAATCCGTTCAATATCGATATCTAGGTTTAAAATCTCCTCTATTTCAGATGGCAACGAATTCAGTGCGTCAAAAATTTCTTGGACGACTCCTGGAGAACACCCCCTAGACTGGCCAATCGCACTCACAAGCATCAAAAGATTTACGAGCTGATTTGTAAATGCCTTAGTCGAGGCGACGCATATCTCTACACCCGCCTCCATCATTAACGTGAAATCTGTTTCCCTAACGAGGGAGCTGTTCGGTGTGTTGCACAAACTCAACGTTGCAAGATAATTCTCATCTTTGATGTTTCTCACCGCAGCAAGCGTATCAGCAGTTTCTCCCGACTGAGAAATAGCTACGAGTATTGTGTTCTCATGCACAACATTTTTTCGATAACGAAATTCACTTGCAATATCTACCTGACACGAAACACCAACTAATTGTTCGAACCAATATTTTGCTACCAGTCCAGAATAATAACTGCTGCCACATCCTATAATTTGAATTGATTTCACTTTTTGAAAAACTGACTCGGCACCGACGCCAAAACAATCAACTAACACTTTGGTTTTTCCCATGCGGCCGGCTAAAGTTTTTTTAACAGCCTCGGGCTGCTCGAATATCTCTTTTTGCATGTAATGTCGGAAATTTCCTTTATCCGCTGGATCATTTCGCGCATCAAGAGTAATCGCACGCCGTTCAATTGAGTCACGGTTGTGACCAAAGATAGAAATTTCACTTTTAGTCAGTTCTACTATCTCTTCATCTTCTAAGAAAATAAACCTATCGGTAACAGGTCTGAGTGCTTGGGGGTCAGAGGCCAAATAGTTTTCTCCAATTCCTAGACCCAGCACTAAGGGGCTTCCAAGACGTGCAGCAAATATCTTCTCAGGATTTGTTTCGTCAACTACAGCGATTGCATAAGCACCCTCTAATTTATTAAGGAGAGATATCATTCCATCTCTTGTGCTTTTAGCGTGTTTCAATTCGAAATGAAGTTGGTGAGCAATCACCTCCGAGTCGGTGTCTGATTCAAAGATGTAACCAGAATCCTTCAATTCAGATTTCAAGGTTTCGTGATTTTCTATTATGCCGTTGTGGACTATGGCGGTTCCACCCGATTGATGAGGATGAGCGTTTTTTTCGCTAGGTTTCCCGTGAGTGGCCCATCGCGTATGTGCAATTCCCAAGGAGCCCTCTAATGGTTTTTCTTTATAAGCCTCGTTCAAGCTCTGGACTTTTCCCAGACGCCTCAGCCTTTCAAGATTTCCCGCAGAGTTCAGGATAGCGAGCCCGGCAGAGTCGTAGCCTCGATACTCTAGGCGACGCAATCCCTCCAGAAGAATATTACCAACTTCTCGTTTAGCCGCTGCACCGACAATACCGCACATTTTCTAATCCTTTTTTTTTGGTCTCATCCAACCTGCGACATTTTTTTGGGAGCCCCGCCCAACCGCCAATTCCCCGTCTTTCACGTCTTTGGTAATAGTGGATCCGGCCCCGACAGTTGCTTCATCGCCTATAGAAACTGGCGCAACCAAGGATGAATTAGAGCCGATGAAGGCATTTTTTCCTATCTTAGTTTTTGACTTATTAGCGCCATCGTAATTACAGGTAATCGTTCCAGCTCCGATATTTGCACCAGCACCTACCTCGGAATCTCCGACATACGCTAGATGATTTACTTTAGCACCTACACCAAAAACACTTTTTTTCACTTCAACAAAATTTCCAACAGAGACGTCATCCCCGAGCACGGCACCCGGTCGCAGACGTGCAAAAGGACCAACACTGCAGTTCTTTCCTACCTCTGCGCCCTCTACAACCGAATTTGGTTTTAAAACTGTGCCCGAATCGAGTTTAGAATCGGAAACAACACAATTTGGCCCTATTAGTACATTGTCGCCGAGCACAACTTGTCCTTCAAAAACGCAATTGATATCTAAGACGACTCCTTTGCCTGCTTTCAAAGTTCCTCTAATGTCGATACGTGTTGGATCCATAATCTGGACCCCTGATTCCATCAACCTCTCCGCTTTATTTTTTTGCAAAACTCGCTCCATATTAGCTAACTGAGAAAAGGTATTGACTCCTTGGACCTCAGAGGAATCAAAAACCTCTAGAGAGGACACTGTTGCTTTTTCATGATTAGCAATCTTAACCATATCTGTTAACAAATGTTCTTTCTGGACGTTGTTGTCAGTTATTTTGTTTACCCAAGCTCCCACCTTCTTAGAGTTAATTACCATCACGCCTGTATTAATTTCGTTGATAAGCCTTTGCGAACTGCTGGTATCTTTTTCTTCAACGATTTCGGAAAATTCTCCGCCTTCTCTCACAATTCTTCCATAACCGGTTGGATCCGAAACTTTAGTGGTCAGAATAACAAGGTCACTCTTGTCTGATACCAAGGCCTCCATTGTTTCTCTTTTTACCAGAGGAGCATCTCCCAAAAGAACGAGTAACCTGCTTTCAAGCAATAGGTGAGGAACAACTTGAGCCAGCGCATGACCGGTTCCTTTTGGTTTTTCTTGGATAACCCAGTTAATCTCCATTCTATTATCCGTCTGATTCTTTATCTCTGAAGCATGACGCCCAACGACGACATGGATTTTTATAGGATTTAAATCATGGACTGTTTCAAGGAGATGATGAAGAAGAGGCACCCCTCCTAGGGTTTGCAGAACCTTCGGTTTTTCAGAGCGCATACGGCTTCCGACACCGGCGGCTAGAATCACTATTTCGATGGGTTTTACCATGAGGAAGGAGTTTACCCTAAATTCTCTCAGGTTTAGGATAACCGCCTAAATATTTCGATTTTAATCGTTTTTTATTATAGGTCGTTGGACCGTTCTTTGCTTAGTTTTTTCCCAACGTTGGTTCTTCTTATAGTCCTTAGGATAGCAGCTTGCTCGTTTAGATCTGCAGCGATTCGAGCGAAATCAATATCGCTATTTTGATCCGCTAAATCCTGCTCCGCTTTTTTCTGAGCCTCTATGGCAGCTGCCTCGTCCAGGTCCTCTGCCCTCAGGGCTGTATCCGCAAGTATCGTGATGGAAGTGGGCTGAACCTCTAGGTAACCTCCGGAGGCATAGAAGGTTTCTTCGTGGCCACCTTCTAAGATTAGGCGAACAGGACCAGGACGAACACCGGTCAGCAGCGGCGTGTGGCCGGGGAGTATACCCAATTCACCGATAGTTCCGGTTGCGACAACCATCTCAACCTGGCCACTAAAGATTTCTTCTTCAGCGCTGACAATACTACAAAGTACGGTAGAGGCCATAAAACTTTTCCTAATTAAAGAGTCTTGGCTTTTTCGACAGCTTCCTCAATACTTCCGACCATACTAAAAGCTGCTTCTGGAAGTGAATCGTACTCTCCTTCCAATATTCCCTTAAAACTTCTAATAGTATCTGCAAGAGAAACATATACCCCTGGCTGTCCAGTGAAGACCTCGGCGACGTGCATCGGTTGAGAGAAAAATTGGCTTACTTTCCTCGCTCGAAATACAGTTAATTTGTCTTCCTCTGAAAGCTCGTCCATTCCAAGTATGGCTATAATATCTTTTAGTTCTTTATATCGTTGCAATATACCCTGGACACCCTGTGCAACGTTGTAATGCTCTTCTCCAACCACAAGTGGATCTAACTGTCGACTGGTCGAATCTAGAGGATCAACTGCAGGATAGATACCTAAAGCTGCAATATCTCTTGAAAGCGTTACCGTTGAGTCGAGGTGAGCGAATGTTGTTGCAGGTGACGGGTCGGTCAAATCGTCCGCGGGGACGTAAACTGCCTGCACGGATGTGATCGATCCATCTTTAGTGGTGGTGATTCGCTCTTGAAGCACCCCCATCTCCTCAGCTAGGGTCGGCTGATATCCAACCGCCGAGGGCATTCTTCCTAATAAGGCCGACACCTCTGTGCCCGCAAGCGTATAACGGTAAATATTGTCGACAAAAAGAAGAACGTCCTTACCATCGTCTCGAAATTTCTCCGCCATTGTTAAACCTGACAGCGCAACCCTTAGGCGGTTCCCAGGCGGCTCATTCATCTGCCCGAACACCATCGAAATCTTATCAATCACTCCTGCGTCTTGCATCTCATGATAGAAATCATTTCCTTCCCGCGTACGCTCTCCTACGCCCGCGAAAACAGAAAGGCCCGAATGCTCTTTTGCGATGTTATTAATCAGTTCCAGCATAGTAACTGTCTTTCCTACACCCGCTCCGCCGAAAAGACCTACTTTACCCCCCTTGGCAAAAGGGCATATCAAATCTATGACCTTTACTCCAGTTTCCAGAAGATCTCTTCCGCCCGCTTGCTCCTCAAAGGAGGGCGGGTCTCTGTGAATTGGCATTCTTTCTGTTTCGTTGATGGGTCCCTTCTCGTCTATGGGATTTCCCAGAACATCCATTATTCTTCCGAGAGTAGAATCCCCAACAGGGACTGAGATGGGGGCGTTTGTATTTGAGACGGGAATGCCTCTAGCGATTCCCTCTGATGCCCCCATTGCAATTGTTCTAACAACCCCATCACCTAACTGCTGCTGAACCTCAAGCGTAGTGCCGCTCTGGTCAATTGTTAAAGCATCGTAAACTTGCGGCACTTCTTCTCTCGGAAATTCAACATCTATGACGGCGCCAATAACCGATACGACTTTTCCACTGCCCATTGTTTTTTCCTCTTTACCTTATTCTTGACGACAAAATGTTATACAGCTGCCGCCCCACTTACTATTTCAGAAAGTTCCTGTGTAATCGCCGCTTGTCGCGCGTTATTCATAACTAGCTCCAACTCGTCGATCAAATCACCAGCGTTGTCTGTAGCACTTTTCATAGCAATCATTTTAGCTGCTTGCTCACACGCCACGTTTTCAACTACGGCTTGGTATACCTGCGCCTCTAAAAACCGAGTAACAAGGCCTTCGATCAACTGCCTGGCGTCTGGCTCGTAAATATAATCCCACCTATGTCCGTCAATACCTTCTTCTTTCGACGGATCCAATGGGACCAATTGTCGAATCGTTGGAGACTGAGTCATGGTATTGACGAAAACATTATTCGCAAGAAAGATCTTGTCTATTCCGCCAGATTCAAAAGCATCAAGCATTACCTTTATACTACCAATAAGATCGCTGATCTTTGGTTCTTCACTTAAATGACTGCTTGCCGCTGTAACAGTACCTCCATAACTTCGAAAGAATTGCGCTCCTTTGTTGCCAATCAAGCAAAGCTCATATTCAATTTCTTGCTCAGAAAGTTTTTTTAAATCAGCGACCACAGCCTTTAAAAGGTTTACATTTAACCCACCACACAAACCCTTGTCTGTGGTGACTACTATATACCCAACTCTTTTCACATCCCTTTCCATCATGAAGGAATGTCTATACTCAGGAGAGGCATTGGCGACATGACCAATCACTGACCTGATGTAGTCGGAATAAGGTCTGCCCCTAGCCATTCGCTCTTGCGCTTTTCTCATTTTGCTAGCAGCAACCATCTCCATAGCGCTCGTTATTTTCTGAGTGTTTTTTATACTGCCTATTTGTTTTCTGAGTTCTTTTGCACTTGCCATAATCTAGCTGTCTACTTTTTACCAAGTCTGTGTGTTTTTAAACTTTTCTATTGATTGATGCATTTTGTTCACAACCTCGTCAGTATAAGCACCTTCTTTATTAACTTGTGCCATGAAAGAAGCTTCTTCAGAGTTCATATAGGACATAAGAGCCGATTCAAAATCTAATATTTTTTCAACTTCGATATCTTGAAGAAAGCCCTCGTTCGCAGCATATAAAACCACTCCCATTTCAGCGACTGTCATGGGGGAGTATTGTTTCTGTTTCATCAATTCATTAATTCGTTCGCCATGCTCTAACTGCCGCCGCGTTGCGTCGTCAAGATCCGAGGCGAATTGAGAAAACGCTGCCAATTCTCTGTACTGCGCCAGAGCCAGCTTAATGCCACCTGAAATCTTAGACATAAATTTAACTTGAGCGTCACCACCTACTCGAGAAACCGATATTCCCGGATTCATTGCAGGCCGTTCTCCGGCATTAAATTTGTCAGACTCTAAAAAAATTTGTCCGTCTGTAATGGATATCACGTTAGTCGGGACAAATGCAGAAACGTCACCGGCCTGTGTTTCGATTATCGGAAGAGCCGTAAGAGAACCTGTCTTTCCTTTCACCTCGCCCTTAGTAAACTCCTCAACGTAGTCTTCGTTTACACGCGCAGCCCTCTCTAATAATCGAGAGTGCAGATAAAAGACGTCTCCGGGATAAGCTTCTCTGCCTGGCGGTCGCCTCAGCAAAAGAGAGACCTGACGGTAGGCCCATGCCTGCTTAGTGAGATCGTCATATATAATTAGTGCGTCCTCTCCTCGATCTCGAAAGTGCTCGCCCATCGCGCAGCCAGAGTATGCAGATACATATTGCATCGGTGCAGGATCAGAAGCACCAGCGACAACAATTATGGTGTTCTCCATCGCGCCATGTTCTTCAAGGGTGCGAACTACATTCGCAACAGAGGAATTCTTTTGACCTATCGCCACGTAGACACACTTAATCCCGGACTGAGCTTGGTTAATAATGGCATCCAACGCTATAGCAGTTTTGCCAGTTTGCCGGTCTCCGATAATAAGTTCTCTTTGCCCTCTTCCAACCGGGATCATGGAATCTATGCACTTCAATCCTGTCTGAACAGGCTGATCCACATGCTGACGGGCAATAACACCTGGCGCTACTTTTTCTACAGGCGAAGAGGTTGTTGAATTGATTGGGCCTTTCCCATCAATCGGGTTTCCCAACGCATCTACTACACGCCCTAACAGTTCCGGGCCCGTGGGGACCTCAAGAATTCGTCCAGTGCAGTAAACCTTTTGGCCTTCCTTGAGAGCCTTATAATCACCAAGAACCACAGCGCCCACAGAGTCTCGCTCTAAGTTCAGCGCGAAGCCAAATACGTTTCCTGGAAACTCGATCATCTCTCCGTTCTGAACGTCGGCGAGTCCGTGAATCCTAACGATACCATCGGAAACGCTAACGATAGTTCCTTCATTACGCGCTTCTGAAGAAACATCAAGGCTCTCTATTCGCTGTTTTATAATGTCGCTGATTTCAGAAGGGTTTAGTTGTTCCATATTCTATTCCTCGAAGGAAATTTATATTTCCAATAGGGGTTCTTATATTAGTTCAAATTGTTTGCAAACTTTTCCAACTTGCCTTTGATGGAGTCGTCTATGACGTTGTCCTCGGTCTTTATGATTGCTCCGCCAATTAACTTCTCGTCCACGCTTATCTCTAGGCCAATGTCTCTCCCGAGCTTGGAACTCAAAGCAGTGATTAGAGCTTCAGACTCATTATCGGATAGTTCGTAAGCACTGGTTATTTTAACTTCCAAAGTTTTTTGATGGTTAGCCTTCATCCGCTCATAAATATCCGCAATAGAGGCGAGTAAATTCACCCGATTATATTCCGCTAGTAGCGAGATAAAATTCTTCGCTTCAATGTCTAGCCTACTACCTAAAATACTTTCGAAAAATTCAGTCTTCTGCTGATTCGTATAACCCGGACTACTCAATATCGCCCGAGCCGAGTCATCGGACACCACCACCACAAGTGAAGACAATATCTCCGACCAATGATCGAGTTTACTTTTACCTTCTAAAGCGCTAGAGAAGATTGCCCGAGCGTAAGGCCGAGCAACTGTAGCGAGTTCTGCTTCAGCCATAAAACCCCTAGAGCTCCTCTGCCAATTTCTTGAGCATATTTTCGTGAGCACTGCGATCCACAGCGGCACCCAATATCTTTTCAGCACCTTGAACAGCTAGCGCACCTACCTTAGCTCTTAACTCTTCCCTGGCTCTACTAACTTCTTGGTCAATTTGGCCTTGCGCTCCGGCAATAATCCTTGCAGCTTCTTCTTTGGCTCGGTCTTTAGCTTCTTCTTCAAGCTGAGAGGCTCTCGATCTTGCCTGCGAAATTAATTCGGCGGACTGCTTTTTAGCCTGTTCAAGTTCTTGTCCCGCTGCATCATTCGCTTTTTCAAGTTCTTTTTCAGCCTGAGCTGCTTTTTCTAGACCTTCAATTATTGCCTCTCTGCGTTCCCTAAGAATACTGGTCAGAGGTGGCCAGACATACTTCATACAAAAAAGGACAAAAAACGCAAAAGAAATAGCTTGTCCTAATATCGTCAAGTTAATATTCACTAATGCTCTCCCTTAAAAAAGGCTCGGCTGTTAAAGCGCAAATATCATATATAGTGATATACCCACGGCGATGATAGGAACTGCATCAACCAATGCCAGTGAGATAAAGAGTTGAGTCAAAAGCATTGGCTGAAGCTCTGGCTGGCGTGCAACACCTTCCAAATATTTACCTCCCAAAATTCCAATACCGACTCCACTACCAATCGCGCCTAAACCCATGAGGATTCCTCCAGCGACCAAGATAAGCGAGCTTTCCATTTTTTTCTCCTACGTTATAAAGTCTTTTTTCTTTTCAATTTAATGCTCTTCAGTTTCGTGTGCTTGGGTAAGATATACAATCGTTAAGATCATAAACACAAAAGCCTGCAAACAAATAATCAATATGTGAAATATTGCCCAAGGCAGTGAAAGGAGCCACTGAGCATAGAATGGTAAGAGGGCGATTAGTATGAAGATCATCTCCCCAGCGTACAAATTACCGAAAAGCCTCAACCCATGCGATAGAGGCTTCGCTAACATGTCGACCATTTCTAAAATGAAATTAAACCAATACATGCTCCAATGAGGAACTGGATGAGTCACTAAGGCTTTCCCGAAAGCAATTGGACCTTTAATCTTAAAATTATAATACAAGACCAGCAAAAACACCGATATCGACATACCGAGCGTCGCGTTTGGATCAGTGGTTGATACCACTTTCATATAGGGTATCCCTGCCAACGCAGCAGCATGGGGTATCCAATCTACCGGCACAAGATCCATGAGGTTCATCAAAAAGACCCAAATCAAAATGGTTAAGGAAAGTGGCCCGATGATCGGGTTGGGACGAGTACCGAAGACTTGTGCAACATTGTTCTCAACGAATTCCACCGCATACTCGCAGAAGTTTTGCAATCCTCCCGGAACTCCAGGTTTTGCTTTTTTCGCTGCCCAAGAAAATATTGCTAGAAAAACCAGTCCCAGGGATAAGGACCAAAACATGGTGTCAACATTAATGGCCCAAAAACCCATAGCATTAATATCCTCTTGGCCATGAGCAAAGCCCCAATGGCCCTCAGGGAAACGCCCATACGTGAGGTTGGTCAAGTGATGTTGGATGTAATCCGCTGAAGTTTCGTATTCTGTCGCCATACAATTCTTTCTATCTATATTCCTATTTCTTGACTAATGGTTGACCATTAAATCTTATCTTTCTCTAACCTAGGCAAAAAAGGCAGCATCGATGGACTGAAGTAAAAAACAAGCAGAGAAACAAAAAATATCCCCGGGTTCAAATCCTCTATCGACACAAATATCCCAATTAACAGCGCTATCGTAATGCAGTATTTCCCTATTTCTGCCTTAACAACCCTTCCTATTCCTGTAGAACCTCTCTCCAAAGGCAGCGCATTAACGAACAAGGTGTACAGTCCGGGCACTACTGCCACTGTTGCTGCGGCCAAGACAGCCACTGCCGCATCAATCTTCAGAAAGTACAATGGCAGCCCGAAAATTAATGCCAAAAGAGTTTGAAGTTTGAGAATCTTTAACAGCGGCTCTGAAATTTTTGCCAACAGTAAAAACTCTCCTCAAACACATCAAATTTTCCAAGCGAAGTATAGTGATTAAGCTTTAAGTGAGCAACTTGGAACTTGAGGTTTTAATGAATTTCTTGGAATTTCTAAACACTTTCCAAGTTTCAGAAAATTACTAATTACTTATTTAATCCTGATAACCAAGACGAGCTAAAAGGCCATCAAGTTCATTAAGAGAGGAAAATGATATTTCTAGCTTCCCTTTCCCTGAAACTGAACTGGTAATTTTAACTGGCTGTCCTAGCGTTTGGCTTAATCCCGTTTCCAAACGCTCTTTGTCAGGATCGGTCTTTTTCGGGAAAGACTCTGCATCTTCTCCCCTATTCAAATCTTTTCTTATCAATTCTTCTGTTTGCCGAACATTAAGAGATTGTTTAAGAACTATATTTGCCAAACTAAGTTGTCGAGCGCTTTCTGCTCCTAGTAACGCTCTTGCATGGCCCATTTCTATTTTTCCGTCTGAAAGCATTTGAGCGACTTCGATATCTAGATTGATTAAACGAAGCGTATTCGAAACTCCACTTCTTGATTTGCCTAGAGACTTAGCTACGTCTTCATGAGTTAAATTAAACTCATCTATGAGACGTTGCATTGCATAGGCTTCTTCCAAGGGGTTTAAATCTTCTCTCTGAATGTTTTCTATCAAAGACATTGCAAGAACCGACTCATCACTCGCTTCTTTCACAACTGCAGGAACTGTTTCAAGCCCCGCTAATTTTGCTGCTCTCCAGCGCCGCTCGCCTGATATAATTTCGTAATCGCCCTTCTCAATTTTTCTCAAAACAATGGGTTGCACAAGCCCTTGAGAAACAATTGACGCACTTAATTCCTCTAACGACTCCTCGCGGAAAACTCTCCTGGGCTGATATTTGCCAGGACAAATGTTTGTGACCGGGATATCTCGTAAGCCTTCTTCGAAACTCTCTTCTGCCGGATTTGTGTTTTTCTTAGGCAACAACGCATCCAGCCCTCTTCCAAGACCTCTTTTTTTAATCACCATTCTCTCCGCCTTTATTTGCCGCTTCTGGATGCCTGTTCAGAACCTCTCCAGCTAAAGCTAAGTATGCCTTGGATCCTCTGGAATATTTGTCATAAAAGTGCACTGGAACGCCATAACTAGGAGCCTCAGCAAGCCGAACATTTTTTGGGACAATAGTCCGGTAAACAGCATCACCAAAATGGTCTATCAAATGTAAAGAAACGTCTCTGCTTAAACTGTTGCGTGGGTCATACATAGTTCGTAACAGTCCCTCAACCTTGAGTTTGGGGTTTAGGCTGGACGATATCCTATCAATGGTATCTAAAAGTGCAGTGAGACCTTCAAGCGCATAGTATTCGCACTGCATAGGTATGATAACACTGTCTGAAGCAACTAATCCGTTCAAGGTTAAAACTCCCAATGCAGGCGGACAGTCTAATACGATAAAATCATATTTGCCCCCAAAACCTAATAGCGCATCTTTCAGTCTATATTCTCTTCTATCCAAATCTAGCAGTTCTATCTCCGCTCCTATTAGATCAGAGTTTGCTCCAAGGACATCGTAGCCTGCGGCCTCTGCCTTAACCAAACTCTCCTCAGCTGATTTTTCTCCGATTAGTACATCATAAATTGAGTGGGGAAGTTCTTTTTTTTCCATCCCACTCCCCATCGTTGCATTTCCTTGAGGATCAAGGTCTATAAGTAGCACCTCTCTGTTCATCAATCCCAGCGAGGCAGCCAAGTTAACGCTGGTGGTCGTCTTTCCAACACCTCCTTTCTGATTTGCAACAGCAAATACTATAGTCACTAAATAAGCCTCGCAGGTTTTTCAATCACATATAAATGGCGTGGGGATTTTAATTCAGGAACAGATAATGGATACACGCTAATTTTTTTGTTGTTTAACTGCTCCATTTTATCTCCTTTCATAGCCAATAGAGTTCCGCCCGGTTTCACTAATCGCTCACTAGAATCTAAAAAATTCTTTAGCGAGCTAAATGCTCTAGAAATAACATGATCAAACTCTCCCTGAAAAGCCTCTACTCTTTCCTGTATTATCTGAACATTGTCGAGTTTCAAATCTATTACCGCTTGTCGCATAAATCTTGTTTTCTTGCCATTCGAGTCTAACAGGGTAAAAAACTTTTTTGGGTACAAAATTGCTAGCGGTATGCCAGGCAAGCCAGCACCACTCCCCACATCTAAAATGGTCTTTCCCTCAAGGTAAGCGTGAACAGATAGAGAGTCCATTAGGTGCACAGAAACCATATCAGTCAGTCTTTTAATCCCGGAGAGATTAGTGATTCTGTTCCACCTAGAAAGTAAAACAAGGTAAGCCTCCAGCTTAGAAATAAAAGCTTCGGTATGCCTAAGGCCTAAAGAAATCAGCCCATCTTTTATAGCGCTGTCCAAAGACATCAATCAGCTTGCACGTTTTGTATACTGTCTCCCTTTTTCAAATAGACCATCAAAAGAGAGACAGCAGCTGGGGTCATACCAGGGATACGTCCTGCCTGTCCCAGGTTCTTTGGTTTTATTAGAGCTAACTTCTGTTTTGCTTCATTAGATAAGCCTGGTATCGAATCAAAACAAAAGTCTGATGGAATAGGCTGATCAAAGTGAGACTTGTTTTTTTCCACCTCTTTTTCCTGCCGACTAATATAGCCCTGATACTTGCAATCTATCTCTATCTGTTCCGCGACACTTGAAGAAATCATTTTTAAACCCGCTGCCTCCAATAAGGCCATCCCCTTAATTTCAGGGCGTTTCATGACTTCAAAAACACTATATTCCCTACCTAAAGGTTTATTGAGCATGGCGTTAACTTTTTTGTCCTCCGCCGAAATAAAGATTTTCTTTATTTTCTTGCTTATTTCGTCTATTCGATCTCTCTTTTCGCAAAATTTTGTCCATCTTTTTTCGTCAATGATCCCCAGCTCTCGGCCCTTGGGAGTTAGTCTTCTATCAGCATTATCTTGGCGAAGAATTAATCGGTATTCCGCTCGAGAAGTGAACATACGATAAGGCTCTTTCGTTCCCATTGTGACAAGATCGTCGATCATCACACCCACATAAGCTTCGCTTCTTTTTGGGACCCACGGCTCTTTTTCTTGGGACAAGCGCGCCGCATTCAACCCCGCTATTAGACCTTGAGCAGCAGCCTCTTCATACCCTGTGGTCCCATTAATCTGACCTGCAAAAAAAAGACCTACGATTTTCTTTGTTTGCAGACTCGGGTAAAGATTCCTTGGTTCAAAAAAATCATACTCAATGGCGTAACCTGGTCTTGTTATGTGAGCATCTTCAAAACCTTTAATCGACCTAACCAAGTCCAATTGCACATCGTAGGGTAAACTTGTGCTAATACCATTAGGATAAAGTTCCTGAGTTCCTAGGCCTTCTGGCTCTATAAAAATCTGATGCTGATTCTTGTCTGAAAACCTTTCGATCTTATCTTCAATTGAAGGGCAGTATCTCGGGCCAACGCCTTCTATTTGGCCTGTAAAAAGGGGAGAACGGTCTAAACCCTTCCTAATTATGTCATGAGTTTTTTCATTGGTATGAGCAATATGGCAGAGAACTTGTCGTGGATGATCTTCTGGCTTTCCTAAAAAAGACATAGTGGGCCGCTGAGACTCGCCTGGCTGTTCTTCGAGCAGGCCAAAATTAACAGTCTTCCCGTCGATTCTCGGCGGAGTACCGGTTTTTAGGCGATCAACGCCGAACTCTATGTCTCTCAATTTTTGGGCCAATAAGTTAGAAGGGCCGTCGCCCATTCTTCCGCCAGTTTGCTTATTCAAGCCAACATGAATAACTCCACCAAGGAAAGTACCAACTGTTAAAACCAACCCTTTGGTTTTTATCCTTAACCCACTATCAGTTATTACAGAATCTACCTTTTGTCCCTTGAATCTTAGATCGACAACCGATTGTTGAAATATTGAAAGCCCAACTTGGGTCTCAACTATTTTACGAATTGCAGCCTTATATAAAGCTCTATCTGCTTGTGCTCTAGTTGCTTGAACGGCAGGTCCTTTTCGGGAATTAAGTATCCTCCAATGAATCCCAGCGCGATCAGCAGCAATCCCCATGGCCCCACCAAGGGCATCAATCTCTTTAACCAAATGGCTCTTTCCTATACCTCCAATGGCAGGATTGCACGACATTTGACCAATCGTTTCGATGTTTTGAGTAAGCAGCAAAGTACTAGCCCCGGCCCGGGCAGATGCTAAAGCCGCCTCTGTGCCAGCATGTCCCCCTCCTACAACGATCACATCGAATGCTTTCATAAGAATCTCTAATTGAAGTTTTAGACCGTTTTTATACTCAAAATGTAGCGGTCAACTTGATTTATTATGTCACTTTCCGATGCAGAAATTGTTAAAAATTTCTCCTAGCAAATCATCGGATGTAAAGGTGCCCGTAATCGAATCCAAAGCTAACTGAGCCAACCTTAGCTCTTCTGCAAGAAGATCAATCTGGTTTTCTATACCTATAAAACCTATAGCTTCAAGAATATGAATGCGCGCTTGTTCTATTGCTGTGATATGCCTGCGTCTTGCACTAAAAATTGAATCTCCACCGCTAAGAACTCCTAGCTCTTTAATTAATCTTTTTTTTAGCTTTTGTAAACCACCGCCAGTTTTTACTGAAACACACTGAAAGCTACTCGGAATCGATTTTTTGTGTAAAAGATCTACCTTATTGTAAACCACTATTTCCTTGGCTCGCTTATTTTTTTCAAGCTCTTCCATCATTTCGAGTTCTATATTTTCACTCACGTCAACTAGATTCAAAACAATGTCTGCCCGCTCTACTTCTTTAAGTGCCCTTTTGACACCCTCAGCCTCGATTTTATTTTTTGCCTGTCTTGTTCCCGCTGTATCTAAGATCCTAAAGGTTACGCCTTCTATTATCGCGTCTTCCCTCACTACATCTCTTGTTGTCCCTGGAATCTCGGTAACTATTGAAACATCTCTCTTGCATAAAGCATTCATCAAGCTCGATTTTCCAGCGTTTGGTTTTCCGGTAAGAACTAACGAAACGCCCTGCGAAAAAGCATGTCCTTCCTTTGCACCTTCCAGAAGCTGATCTAGCTGATTTAACAGATATTTCAATTTCTCTTTTTCATCCTTATTAATCTCCGCTTCTATCCCATCCTCAGGGAAGTCCGCTGCTGCTTCGACTAAAACTCGAAGTTGTACGAGTTTCTTTAATGTGGAATTAATTTGGTTTGAGAAATCCCCTTGTAGGGACCTCATTGACCCGAGCGCAGCCTGCTCACTCGAGCTATTGATCAAGTCAGCTATAGCCTCAGCTTGAACAAGATCAATTTTGTCATTGAGAAAAGCTCTCTGACTGAATTCTCCAGGGCCAGCTTGTCTCGCTCCCAATTGAATCGCTCTTTTTAACAAAAGATCCATTACAACAGGACCTCCATGTCCTTGGAGTTCGATTAGATCCTCTCCCGTGAACGAATGGGGGCCCTGAAAGCAAATCAACAATCCTTGGTCGATAGTCCTTCCTCGGTCATCATAAAAACTGACAAGGGTTGCTACTCTAGGCTCCGTTTCTCTTTTTGAGATTTCTTTACCGATCCGAACCGCCACAGGACCTGATATACGAACAATGCCCACACCGCCTTTTCCTGGTGGAGTCGCTATGGCCGCAATCGTATCTTTGATGTAGGCCATAGTTAGTTCCTTTCTAGCTTGATTTTTCTAGTTGGCGTGTCACGAACCATTGTTGAAGAATAGAAAGAACATTATTGACTAGCCAGTAGAGCACCAGACCTGCGGGGAACCATAGAAACAAAAACGTAAAAATTACGGGCATGTACTTGAATACAGCCGCTTGCACTGGGTCTGGTGGCTCAGGCTGCATTCTCTGAGTAAGGTACATTGAAACACCCATCAAAATCGGCAAAACAAAATAGGGGTCCATAACAGAAAGATCTTTTATCCAAAAAACAAAAGGTGCTTGTCGCAACTCTACACTTTCCATTAACGTCCAATAAAGCGCTAAAAACACTGGCATTTGCAGTAGGATAGGGAAACATCCGCCGAGTGGATTTGTGCCCTCTTTTTTATAGAGCTCCATCATTGCTTGAGAAAATGCTTGCCTATCTTCTCCGTGCCGCTCCTTTAATCTGGCCATTTCAGGACTAAGCTTTCGCATCTTAGCCATAGACCGATAACCAGAGGCTGATAACGGCCAGAGTAACAACTTTACTATTAAAGTTAGTCCGATGATTGCCAATCCCCAATTGCCAACTAATCCATGCACATATGTAAGAAGATAAAAGAGAGGCTGAGATAACCACCAGAGAAAACCATAATCCACAGTGAGATCAAGGCCTGTAGCTATTTCCTGCAATCTATACTGATCTTTAGGTCCAGCATAAAAACTTATCGATATTTCTTCCTGATCTCCGGGCGCTATCGAAATTGGCTGAGTAGTAAGTCCCATCAAGTAAACACCGGTGGATGCTAGTTTCCTCGCATAATAGTTCTGCAAAGCAGCTTTATCAGTTGGCGCCCAAGCTGTGATAAAATAATGCTGCACCATAGCCATATAACCTTCCGCTCTCGTCACTCGAAACGGTGCTTCATTTAGATCATCAAATTCTATTTTTTTAAAGATCTGGTCTTTGGTTCTGGTAGCCGCCCCTACGAAAGGCTGCATACCCATAAAATTTCCTTCAAAACCAGCTGGCACTTTTCCATCCCGTTTAATTTGGGCATACATCGCGCCTATCCATGATTCGTATGATCTATTGCTTATTTTGTAAGATACGTTCGCTAAATAATCCCCCCGTCTAAATGTAAAAACTTTCTTTATTTCGGTTCCATTTTCCTGTGTATGGAACAACTCAACTACAAGTTCATCAGCCGTTCCTATTGTGTAATCGGTCTTCGAACTTCTAAAAGTAGGTCTAACACCGTTCTTGTCAGTGCCGTTTTGACCTATTAATCCAGTCTGAGCTGCATAGGAATTCCTGGGGTCAACGAGCACAAATGGGTTTTTAGGATCATCAAGATCCTGCGGATATTCACGGAGGGCAACACTAATAATATCTCCGCCATTCAAAGCTATCTTTAAATCAAAAACGTCTGTCGAAATAGTTATAAATGGACTATAAAATTCTTTCTCTTTCTCAGTGCTTTCGCTGAATGAATCTTGGGTTGTTATTCTCGGGATAAAATCTTCATCACCAAGGTTGCTTAAGCTTGGTGTTTCTTCGAGACTTTCCTGTGAGTTTTTATTCACGACCTCTACTACATTGTCAACTTTACTTGCGCTACCGTAATCTTCAT
The DNA here is from genome assembly GCA_902567095.1 of uncultured OM182 clade bacterium. Classification (GTDB taxonomy): domain Bacteria; phylum Pseudomonadota; class Gammaproteobacteria; order Pseudomonadales; family Azotimanducaceae; genus UBA9659. The sequence continues at coordinate 51,289 of CACFLG010000002.1, read as the reverse complement.
TCCAAGCCAAGACTAGTAGGTAAGAAGTAACCGCCAAACCAAAAAGGATAGCAACTCTTTGATAATCCATTCAGTTTTGTCCTTCTGTTTTTAGTGGTACAGGGTCATATCCGCCTTCGCAGAGTGGATGGCATCGTGTAATTCGTTTCAAACTAAGTGCTAAACCTTTAACTGAACCGTAAGTATCGATAGCTTCATAGGCATAAGATGAACAACTTGGATAAAATCTACATTGTCTTCCTAAAAAAAAAGATAGTGAATATTTATAAGCTTTTATTAAAAGTAAAAGGATATATTTCAAAGTTTATTACCTAGTTCTTCTGAATTGACTAAGAGGAAAAGGTTCTTTAACAAAAGCCAGTGGTTTTTATTCTTATTAATTCCTGGTCTAACCAGAACGATTAAGTCTATTCCTAATCCCGGTTTCAATATAGTCCGAAAGCCCTCTCTGATTAAACGTCTTAATCTGTTTCTTTCAACTGATAGGTAAACGTGTTTTTTGCCAACAATTATGCCAAGCCGATTTTCTTCCATTAGGTTACCCTTCAGTAGAAACAGGAACTCTTTGGTCTTTAGAGTTTTGTTAGACTTTTTGAATACCTCATCGAACTGAGCTGTATTGGCTAGTCTGTTTTTACTAGAGAATCTTTGATTCACCTCTCGGCATACTCACAGATTAGGTAGAGGAAAGGTATATAGTAAACTTACAAAACTCTTAGCACTACGCTGATAGGCGTTTTCTTCCTTTAGCTCTTCTTCTATTTAATAATAATCTACCGGCTCTAGTTGACATTCTAGATCTAAAGCCATGAGTACGTTTGCGTTTTAATACACTTGGTTGAAAAGTTCTTTTCATCGTTTCTTACCGGATAGACTATGTTGTGCGGAGCAGATTCTAAATTAGTATGTGTACTAACGTCAAACATGGTTCCTATTAATATAATTAATACTTCTTAAGTAATTATTATTATTGTTTTTATTAGGCAAGTTTTTGCTGTTAAGAAACGATAAAATCCTAGTTAGATCAATGCCCTCCGCGTGGGAAAAAAGAAACATAACCGGTTAGGAACATTTTTATAACTTGTGGACAAAGTCTCTAAAATAAAAGGGTTATCCACTTTTCCTTTTTTAACAAACTTTTTCCACAAGTTTTCCACAAGTAAGCAACGCTTTTTTAACACGTTAATCCTATAAGCTTATGATAATAGTATTTTTTTTCCCTCTATCAGGAAAATTCTGTTGTCGTGGGAGTTGTTTTAAGGTTACCATCTTCTAGTGTTTCTAGAATCACGCGCAGTAATCTGGTCGTTTAAAGATTCTTCACTTTTTAATGTTTCTGAGAGGTAAATTTTGTCTGAGAAGGTGTGGGCTCAGTGTTTGGCTGATATGAGGGTAGAGTTGCCAGGCAGTGAGTTTAAGACTTGGATACTGCCGTTGCAGCTAGTAAAAGAAAATTCAGATATTTGCCTTTTGGCACCTAATAAATTTATAAGAGATAAGATCGATCGAGATTACCTATCGCGAATAAAAGAGCTTTTAAGCCAATATGGGCTTATTGATAACGAATTAAGAATTGAGATTGGTGGTAGCGATTTGGAGAAAAAAACACCGTCATTGAGGCCTTCATCGAATTCAAATACTTTCGCGACCAGAGAAAAATTCTTCCCTCTCCTAGAACTCAACAAAGAGTTTACTTTCGATTCTTTTGTTGAAGGGCGATCGAATCAATTGGCGAGGGCTGCAGCGCTGCAGGTATCAGAGAATGTAGGAGGCTCTTCCTATAACCCTCTTCTTTTGTATGGTGGGGTTGGTTTAGGGAAAACACATCTCATGCATGCAGTTGGAAACTCGATAGCAGAACGTCACCCATCGTTAAAAGTGGCTTATATGTATTCCCAGAGATTTATGGAAGATATGGTACGGGCTATCGAGAGAGGGAAAATGGCAGATTTCACTCAATACTACCGTACTGTCAACGTCCTATTGATGGACGATATACAATTTCTAGCAAAAGGGATGAAAACACAGGAAGAATTTTTTCATGTATTTAATCGACTACAAGAAGATGGAAGTCAGATCGTTTTGACCTGTGATCGTTATCCAAAGGAAATAGAAGGTTTAGAGGAAAGATTGGAGAGTAGGTTCGTTTGGGGTATGACCGCTCCAGTAGAGCCACCAGAACTAGAGACAAGAGTAGCAATTTTGATGAAGAAAGCAGAGTTGGAGGGAGTTTTGCTGCCCAGTGACACTGCTTTCTTCCTCGGAGAGAGAATCAGATCAAATGTGCGGGAATTGGAAGGAGCTCTAAAAAGGGTGATTGCTAACGCAAAGTTTACTGGCCGAGAAATTAATATCGAGCAGGCAAGGGACGCGCTTAGGGATCTAATAGCGATACAAGATCGTCAAGTAAGTATCGAAAACATCCAAAAGACAGTGGCAGATTATTATAAGGTTAGGGTGGGAGAGTTAAATTCGAAGAAAAGAACCAGGTCTATAGCGAGGCCGAGGCAGTTAGCAATGGCTATATCAAAGGAGATTACAACCCATAGTCTACCGGAGATCGGAGATTCGTTTGGTGGACGGGATCACACTACAGTTCTTCATGCTTGTAGAAAGATTGAAGAACTAAGAGAATTCAACAACGATATTCGGGAAGATTACAATAATTTACTTAGAATGCTGACCTCTTAACTAAAAGTCAGTTCAGATGCATAAAAAAGTAAACGCTTACTATTTAAATGAACTAGGAAAAATCTCATGAAATTTTCAGTTGATCGAGACTCTCTATTAAGACCTATACAACAGGTTTCAGGAGTCGTTGAGAGAAGACAGGCGCTGCCAATTCTTCAGAACCTTTTGTTAGAAATACAAAATGGAAAGCTGTTAATTACGGGAACAGATTTAGAAATAGAGCTTAAAACATACGTTGAGGTTTCTGCAGAAGAGGAGGGCTTGGTAACAGTCCCTGCGCGAAAACTTTTCGATATATGTAAAGAGATCCCAGACCAAGCGAAGATAGATTTTTCCTTAAAGCAGAATCGTTTGGAGCTAAAGTCGGGACGTTTTCGTTCTACGCTTTCAACTTTGCCTGCGGATGATTTTCCTAGTTTCGATGAGAGTGAGCCTAATTTGACTGTCGAGGCAGATGCAAAAGAATTCAAGTTGCTTCTTGATAAAACTAGCTTCGCTATGGCGCACCAAGATGTTCGATTCTTCCTTAACGGGATGTTAATCGAGTCTGGACAAAATTTTCTGCGAGCGGTAGCTACCGATGGACACAGGTTAGCGTTAAGTAATATCCAGCAGGCGGGGTTGAACGAAAAAGAGGTTCAGGTAATTGTCCCTAGGAAAGCCGTTTTGGAGTTACAAAGACTGTTACCTGAGCTGGGGGGCAGCGTAAAAATAGAGTTTTCTCAGGCAAATTTAAAAGTCCTGTCGGATAGTTATACTTTTGCGACAAAGTTAGTCGATGGGAAGTTTCCTGATTATCAAAGGGTTATCCCGAAAGACGGAAGTAAGGTTGTTTTAGCGGAAAGGGATGAATTACGACAGGCATTGAATAGGACCTCAATCCTTTCAAACGAGAAATTTCGCGGTATTCGTCTAAATTTGTCTAATGCCCAGATTGAATTATCCGCCAATAACCCTGAGCAAGAGGAGGCTGAAGAAAGTATTAGTGTGGATTACCAAGGTGAAGAGCTCCAGATAGGTTTTAATGTCAGTTATCTGCAAGACGTTTTAAACGTTGTAGATAATGAGAAGGTAAAAATTACGCTGCATGACTCTAACAGCAGCGCTATATTAGAGGACCCCGACGTTGACCAATTTTTATATGTTGTTATGCCTATGAAACTATAGGGGAAGCTCAAAAAGTCAGCTTAAATGAATTTAGATGAAACGATTCACCTTCTGTTTCTTGTCGCTTAGTTTAATAGTTTAGGCAAACTTATCAAGCTGAGGATTCTTTCGGTTATTCACGCAGATTTCAAAACTTCTTTCGTTGATCGTAGACGGGCAAACAAAAGGTGAACAAAAAAGAGCACATTCACAGACATAGAAATAATGAGAGGGTGAAGTTGAATCTTTTTACCTTTTATTCTGAGGCGTCATGAGCTTGAGGAGTGTCTCGATCACGAATTTTCGAAACCTCGCAAACGTAAGAATAGAGTTAGATCCAAAGTCGAATTTTTTGTTAGGGGCGAACGGGAGCGGAAAAACTAGTCTCTTGGAAGCTTTTTACTTCTTGTCTAGTGCCAGGTCTTTTACAACAAGTAATCGGCATTCCTTTATAATGGAAGGAAAAGAAGAGTGCATGGTTCGGGGAGAAATCAAGAAGGAGTTCCAGCTTTCTCGTGTTGGTGTGTCACGATCAAGATCCGGGGCTTTGGAAATCAGAATAGATGGAGAAAAAATTGGTCGGGCCAGTGAACTTGCCTTATGCCTTCCAACGGTTGTACTCGGTCCTAATAGCATTAGTCTGCTGATTGGTTCCCCGGTTAGGAGAAGGAGTTTTATGAATTGGGGTACGTTTCACGTGGAACCCCTATTTAAGGAAGTTTGGGAGAGAGCCAATCGTTGTCTTAAACAGAGAAATTCCACTCTTCAGCTTAGAGCTCGGGAGAGAGATGAGCTCGCGAGCTGGACAAATGGATTAATTAAAAACTCAGTGAAAATTGACGAATACAGAACCCATTATATTAAGAACCTTTCCCCTCTCTTTTCAAAGATCCTTGAGAGAATCAGCGGACTGAAAGACGTCGAGCTTCGCTATTTTCGTGGTTGGGGGGAGAAAAGTCACTTAGATGAGGTTTTTGATAGAAATTCTGAAATCGACATCAAGAGAGGTTATACTAGCTCCGGCTTTCATCGGGCTGAACTAAAGATTTATATTAGGGGAAGGCCAGTAACGGAAATATGTTCGCGGGGCGAGCTTAAATCCATAGTTTGGGCATTGAAGTTAGCACAGGGCCAGTTCTTGCTCGCAGAAAAGGTGCCGAATGAGAACAAACCAATCTTTCTTGTCGACGATCTTGGGGCTGAGTTTGATGAGCAACATCGCAGAAAAATTCAAGAATATTTATACGAAACAGGGCATCAAACAATAATCACTGCAGTTGATCATTTTGCTCTTTCGAGATTTACTGAAACCACATCAGCGAAATTGTTTCACGTGGAACGAGGAAAAATTAGAAATTAGTTGGAGAAGTAAGTGGCTAACGAAAAATCGTACGACTCTTCAAGTATCAAAGTACTTAAAGGCTTAGACGCGGTTCGAAAGAGGCCTGGGATGTACATTGGAGACACCGATGATGGCACAGGTCTTCACCATATGGTCCAAGAGCTTGTAGATAATTCAATAGATGAAGCCTTGGAGGGCTTTTGCTCTAAAATAAAGGTTATCATCCACTCTGATAATTCCGTTTCTGTGAGTGATGATGGGCGCGGCATTCCTGTAGACCTGCATGAAGGAGAGGGCCGTTCAGCTGCAGAGGTGATCATGACCGTCTTGCATGCAGGAGGGAAATTTGACGATAGCAATTATAAGGTCTCTGGAGGGTTGCACGGTGTCGGTGTTTCAGTGGTCAATGCTTTGTCATCGCGCTTAGAACTTACTGTTTGGAGAGATGGAAAAGTATGGGAGCAAACATATAGCGATGGAGTTCCCGATTTTGCATTAAGGCCTATCGAAGAGACCTCACAGACGGGCACACTCTGTCGTTTCTACCCATCTGAAGAAACGTTTACTAACGTGGATTTTCGATACGATATTTTGGCCAAGCGTTTGAGGGAATTGTCTTTTTTAAATGCAGGAGTATCAATTGAACTTTTAGATGAGCAGAGCAATAAGGGCGAGACTTTCAGTTATGAAGGTGGGCTTAAAACCTTTGTAGAGCATTTGAATTCTAGTAAAAGCCCAATAAACAGTATTTTTCATTTTTCTACCGAAGGGCATGACGGCGTAGGGGTTGAAGTTGCTCTGCAATGGAATGATTCATATCAGGAAACGATACTAGCCTACACTAACAATATTCCTCAGCGAGACGGTGGTACCCATCTTCAGGGGTTCAGGGGAGCCTTGACAAGAACTTTGAATAACTATGTAGAATCTGAAGGCTTGTTGAACAAGGCTCAGACAAATACAACGGGCGATGACGCAAGGGAAGGGCTGACGGCTATAGTTTCTGTGAAGGTCTCGGAGCCAAAATTTTCGTCTCAAACAAAAGAAAAGTTGGTGTCCTCCGAAGTAAAAACAGCAGTAGAAAAGGAGATGGGTGCATGTTTCTCCGAATATCTATTAGAAAATCCCTCTGAAGCTAAAACAATTGTTCAAAAGATGATTGATGCTGCCCGAGCAAGAGAGGCCGCAAGAAAAGCAAGAGAAATGACCCGTCGTAAAGGGGCTTTGGATGTTGCTGGATTGCCTGGTAAATTAGCTGATTGTCAGGAAAAGGACCCAAGCCTTTCCGAGCTGTATATTGTGGAAGGGGAATCCGCAGGGGGATCTGCTAAGCAGGGTCGAGACAGAAAATATCAGGCAATACTTTCTTTGAAAGGAAAGATTCTAAATGTTGAGAAAGCAAGATTCGACAAGATGCTTTCCTCCGCGGAGGTAGGCAATATAATTACTGCACTTGGCTGCGGAATAGGGAAAGACGAGTATGATCCTAATAAACTTCGATATCACAAGATCATAATTATGACCGATGCCGACGTTGATGGCGCCCATATAAGAACCCTATTACTCACCTTTTTTTATCGTCACATGTGTGAATTAGTCGAAAATGGACATCTTTTCATTGCTCAGCCCCCACTCTATAAAATAAAGAAGGGTAAAGCTGAGCAATACATAAAAGATGAACAAGAGCTTGCCGCTTTTGTTCTTAAAGAATCACTGGAAAACGCATCAATTACCATCGATCGAACTAAACAAAGGTTCGAAAATGAGGATCTTGATGAGCTAGCAAGGGCTTACACTGAAGTAAAGCAAAAGTTCATTCGATTGCGAAAGATTTACCCTATTGAGGTGCTAAATGCGCTTATAAGTCTTCCTGTCATTGAATCGAAGGATCTGTTCTCCAATGAATATGTTGTTAAATGGGCAGATGCCCTAAAGCTGAGACTGGATTCTATTAAAACTTCAAGAGCGATTTATCAAGTTGAGGTGTTAAGTCAAGACGATGAATCCGTTTTTTTTCCAGTTGTTACCTCTGAACTTCATGGCGCGCGAAAGTCTTTTCCGTTTGGCAGAGATTTTTTCAACTCCGGAGATTACAAATCCGTCTCCAGATTCTCGTTGATGACTGAGGAACTCCGAGGTAATGACCTAGTAGCTACTAAAGGGGAAAAATCTTTTGTTACTGATTCATTTGAGTTAGCGTTTGAATGGCTTGAATCAGAGGCCATAAAAGGACAGACGCGCAGCAGGTATAAAGGTCTAGGCGAAATGAATCCCGATCAACTATGGGAGACCACTATGGACCCAAAGAGTAGAACTATGTTGAGAGTTGGGATACAAGACGCTATAGCAGCTGATCTAGCATTTAGCGATTTGATGGGAGATCAGGTCGAGCCGAGAAGAGAATTTATTGAGGAAAACGCTTTAGCTGTTGCCAACCTTGATATATAACGGAGTAAGCACTCACTATTAAAGACGATAGTTTAACTCATTTCTTCAATAAAGAGGTAACGAATGACTTCAAATTATCAAATACAAGTGACTGCTCAGGGCAACTTTCAATTGTCTTTTTGCCTTTTCCAGTAAGAACTAAAACTGGATTGCATCCAGCTAGTTTGGCAGCTTGGAGGTCGGTAGCGGCGTCGCCAACGAAGAACCCATCCGAACCCTTCAGTTTATTTTCAACGAAAATCTGATTTAACAAGCCGGGCTCTGGTTTTCTGCAATTGCAAGCTGCGCTAGGTAAGTGAGGACAGTATTTTATGTCAGAAATTTTTCCGCCAGCCTCCACAACCATTTTCATCATTTTCTTGTGTATTTTTTGAAGATCGAGATCTGAGATGATCCCTCGCCCTACCGCACTCTGGTTAGTTGCTATAAAAACTGGAATTCCAGCCAGTGTTAACATTGCAATTGCTTCTACAGATCCCTCTTCGGGAATCCACTCGTCTTCCGTTTTTACATAAGAGGATGATTCTCGGTTTATTACTCCATCTCGATCTAAGATTACAAACCTTTTCATTTCGTACTAGCTGATTTTTTTGGCTATCATGTAGGCTTTTCCAAACATCTTGTCTTTCTCAGATCTTTTTGTAAGTTGCTCTCTGTAAGACAAAATCTCACATTCTCGCACTAAAAAAAATAGCTCTCGATAATGTAACAAGAATTCTGGATTTGAAGGACCAACATCAAATCTCCTCTCTGAGGTGAATGTCTGATAAATTATTAGGCCCCCAGGGGCAGTGGCATTATATATCGCTTTGGCGATAGCTCTATCTAGATAGTGACAACATAGAATAAGGTCAAACTGATGGTTATCGAAAGAAGAACTTGAAATTTCCATTTCTTCCGGGAAGATCTTTTCACCGCTCGTTAGCACACCCTTTATTGCATCTATGGCCGTCTTTGAAAAATCCCAAGCCTTCACTTCCATTCCGAGACTCGCTAGAAAGAGACTATTTGCACCTATGCCACAAGCAATATCAAGAGCTACGCCTTCTCTCGGTAGAAGAGAAACGTTCTCCTTTAAAACATCCGCCACCGACCCAGCATCTGTGAGTGTGTTGTAATGATAGTTCCATTTTTCTCGCCTTTTTTCGCTCATTTTCTCCAAAACATTGGTGAGAAAAGAACCAGTAATGTGAAGATCTCCAATCGACCCAGAGCCATAGCGAAGCAAAGTAAAATTTTTGCAGAATCGGAAATATTTGCGTAGTTCTCGGATACTCCTCCAAGTCCGGGTCCTAAATTGTTTATGGTTGCTCCAACTGCTGAAAAGGAGGTCAGAAAATCAAGCCCAGTCAGCATAAGAGCGAGGAGCATAAAGATGAAAATCACTACGTAAATCGAAAAAAACCCCCAAACCGCTTGCATTACTTCACTTGGTACTTGTCGATGATTGACTTTGACGGGAAACATCGCGTGCGGATGGATCAAACGATGAACTTCTCTTAGTCCTTGTTTCCATATCAAAAGGACTCTTATCGCTTTCATCCCTCCACCTGTAGACCCCGCGCATGCTCCTGTAAAAGCGCCGAAAAATATAAAGACAGGAATTATTGACGGCCAAGAGGAGAATCCTGCAGTCGTGTAGCCAGTAGTCGTAAAAATTGAAACTACTTCAAAAGTGCTCATTCGAAGAGCAGTGTTCGTACTGTAAACAGATTCGTTTACCAACAAAAGAGTTACTAGAAGGATGCTTACAATGACTATAGAAATGAAGAATTTCACTTCGTCGTCCTGGAGATAGTGCCGAGCGGTTTTTTCTTTTAGCGCAAAAAAATGAAGTGCAAAGTTCAAGCTTGCGATAAGCATGAAAATGATACAAACCGTCTCTATCAGTTGCGATTCAAAAAATCCTATGGAACTATCGTGTGTAGAAAATCCCCCAATGGCGATAGTAGAAAAACTATGGCAGATTGAATCAAACATCGTCATGCCTGCCACGAAATATGATGTCGCACATGCTACCGAAAGACCTAGGTAAATTGACCAAAGAGCCAGAGCAGTCTCTTTTATCCGAGGAGTAAGTTTCGAGTCTTTTACAGGCCCAGGCGTCTCGGTTCGATAAAGTTGCATTCCTCCAATTCCTAGCATAGGTAAAATTGCGACCGCTAATACGATAATTCCCATCCCCCCTAACCACTGTAATTGTTGTCTGTAATATAGGATTGACTTGGGCATTTGATCTAAACCTTGTATAACGGTAGCCCCAGTAGTGGTGAGCCCGGAAAAAGATTCAAATAATCCATCAGGGATACTCAATCCAAGCCCCTTATCATCAATGAAGGGGACTGCTCCGAAAGAGCCAAGTGCAATATAGAAGAAAACAGTAATTAAGAATCCTTCTTTTGTTCTCATATCTGCCCTACTCCTTGAAAAGAGCACCCAAAGGGTTGCCCCAAACGTAAAGGTGATCCCAAAAGCTCTCAAAAAGACAAGGAGAGGCTCATCAAATATTACGGCGACCACGATTGGCGGCACCATCGTAGCGCTGAAAACGACTAACAATATTCCTAGAATTTTAGCTGTTATTTGGAAATGCATCTTTTAATTGAGCAGTCGAGTGTTGTTTTCGAAAAGTTTCTCTACGTCTCTTATTCTTTTTTTCTCAACGACAAACATTATTAGATGGTCGTCTGGTGATATCACGATATCGTCATGCGCCATCAGCACCTCTTTACCTCTCACAATGGCCCCAATGTTTGTTCCAGACGGAAGTTCAATTTCTTCAACTTTTCGACCAACAACTTTAGAAGTATTCTTATCCCCGTGGGCGATAGCTTCGATAGCTTCTGCTGCCCCTCTTCGAAGTGAATGATCGCGGACGACGTCTCCATGTCTTATGTGAGTGAGGATAGACCCTAGGGTCGCTTGATGGGGATTAATGACCACATCGATGTTGCCTCCCTCAATTAGGTCAGCGTAAGCCTGGTTGTTCATTAGGGCTATTACTTTTCTCGCCCCCAGACTTTTTGCTAACATCGCGGACATGATGTTCGTTTCATCGTCACTAGTTACCGCGCAGAAAACATCAGTTTCGTTTATGTTTTCTTCCAGCAGCAGACTTCTATCCGAGGCGTCGCCTATTAATACAATCGTGTCATCAAGTTGCTCAGAAAGCTCTAAAGCCTTATGTTTTTTTTGTTCGATAATTTTCACACTGAATTTTTTCTCGGCGCTCTTCGCTAAGCCTTTTCCTATAGTTCCTCCTCCAGCAATTATTATTCTCTTATTCGGAGCCTCCGCTCTGCGCATTTCCGACATAACGTTTTTTATATCTTGCTTAGCGGCGATGAAAAAGACCTCGTCATCGGCTTCGATTACCGTGTCTCCGTGAGGTATAATTGGGCTGTCTCCGCGAAAAATTGCTACTACCCTGGTATCAACTTTTGGCATGTGTTGCCTGAGATATCTTAGCTCTTGATTGACGAGAGGACCCCCATAAAAAGCTTTCATTCCAACTAATTGGGCCTTTCCATTTGCAAATTCCATTACCTGAAGGGCTCCAGGATTTTCTATCAGTCTCAAGATATCCAGAGTGACTATTTCCTCTGGATTTACAATAACATCTACAGGCATCGCCTCATCTCTAAAAATGCCGCCGTTTTTTATGTAGGCTGAAGATCTAATTCTCGCTATCTTTTTATCTATATCGAAAACTGTATGGGCCACTTGGCAGGCGACCATATTTACTTCATCGCTAGACGTCACCGCGATGAGCATATCAGCCTCCTCGGCGCCCGCTTGTTTCAAGATTTCTGGATGCGAGGCCATGCCTCTAATTGTCTGGATATCCAGTTTGTCTTGGAGTTCTCTCAGCCTTTCCGAATCTTTGTCCACTACCGTTATGTCTGAATCTTCTTTGGTGAGATTTTGAGCTAAATTAGCTCCCACCTGTCCTCCCCCTAAGATAATTATTTTCATTTTAGTTTCCGTACGATCGAAGAGTAATAGAATCCGTCGTGGTGTTCAGCTGTAGGAAAAAACTGAACACCTAGTTCGGTCCTAGTAAATTTAAATTTTTCAATTTTGCTCAATTGGTTTATTTTCTTAATCTCCGCATCCGAATTTTTGCTAATAAATTTTTTCACTACCGAATCGTTTTCCATTTTTAAGACTGAGCAAGTAACGTAAAGGAGCTCGCCGCCCTCAGCAAGTAGATCGAAGGAGTGCTGAAGAAGCCGGTCTTGCTGAATTCTCAGCTTACCAATATCGTTCGCCTTCCGCAGTAATTTTATATCAGGATGTCTTCGTATTACTCCCGTTGCCGAGCATGGAGCATCTAAAAGAACTCGGTCAAATTTCTGTCTCGTCTTAAAATTTTCTAGGTGAGAATTTATGACATTTGCTCTTAACGATAGACGCTTTAGGTTCTCATTTAGTAAAGCTAGTCGTTCATTACTTTTATCGATTGAGACCACTTTCGAGTCGGGATTTGTTTCTAAGATATGGCACGTTTTTCCTCCTGGGGCGGCGCACGCATCTAAAATCCTCAAACCAGGCACTAAATTCATAAATTTGACCGCGACCTGAGCCCCTTCGTCCTGCACAGATACAAGCCCCTTCGAAAAACCGGGCAGCATTTCAACATTTTTTGCCTCGCTGATGTAAAGTGCTTCCTCTGAGAGAGCTCCTTTTTCTGATTTTATTCGAGCGGCTTCTAGCATTTTTTGATATTCCAATCTTGAGATGCGTTGCCGATTAATTCTTAGAGTCATTGGACCTTTGTTACTGTTTGCATTGATGATACCTCGCCAATTGTCCCAGTCCTTTTTAAGTAGAGAGACAAGCCATTCTGGGTGATTTGTCTCTGCCTCTAAAGAGGCTTGGACAACCGTTTTGTTGAGAAATTCTTTGTTTCTTAGATAATTTCGTAACACCGCATTGATTAAGTTCTTAGCCCAAGATTTTCCTAAAAACGTGCTAGCCTCGACGGACTCATTTACGCAAGCGTGAACTGGTTTCTTTAAATTATCTAAACTGTAGAGCCCAGCTATGAGAAGATTAAAAAGGTCAGAGTGTTTTTTATTGATCGGCTTTTTTACAATTTTCTCTAAGAGTTTTGAATAAAGGAAATAATTGCGCAAACTCCCAAAACATATTTGACTGACAATCGGTTTTTTTTCCTGTAAGCATTTATCTAGAGATTTTCCTTCCCTTACTACCCCTTTTAGAACTAAAGCTGAAATCGAATAATCGTTCATGACTGATCGAAAGTTTTCCCACATGAAAAAATATGACTCCATCCGTTTTGAATGTCGGCCTCCTTGAGGATATTTCCTTTGCCTTGATTCAGCTGGAGCTCTTTTATTCTTATAGCCTTAGTTTTTGTTCCTACCAAAACCCCCTCTTTACTTATTTCTATAATCTCGCCGGCATTTCCTTCTGCTTCGTTTGTCTCTTTTGCTGAGAGTATCTTTACTCGAATTCCATTTATGAAAGTATAGGCAACGGGAGAAGGGTTAAATGCTCTCACTTGTCTTTCGATAAAGGTAGAGTCGCTAAGCCAGTTAATTCTGGCCTCGTCTTTCGAAATTTTTGCTGCGTAGGTAGTGAGCTCGTCACTCTGAGGGATTGAGTCTTTTTGAAGTTGGTCTAGGTCTTCTAGGGTTTTTAGCATTAGTTCTTGTCCAAGCGAGCATAATTTCTGGCTTAGTGATTCTGAGCTCTCCTCAGAGGACTGGATAGACTGAGAAGCTAGAATATTTCCGGTATCTAATCCATCGTCCATTTGCATAATAGTAATCCCTGAATTTTTGTCTCCTGCTAAAATAGATCTTTGTATGGGAGCCGCGCCCCTCCATCGAGGCAGTAATGATGCATGGACATTGATAGAGCCTTTAGTAGGCGTTTCCAGGACATCAAGATCAAGTATTTGCCCAAATGCAACCACTACCAGTAGTTCAAAACTGAAAGGGGAAAGATCTTTTTTTGTTAACCTAAGCGGTTGGAGAGCTGGCAATCCGAATTCTCGAGCTAATTTCTTAACTGGAGACTCGACTAGACTTCGCCCTCGTTTTCCTTTTTTATCTGGTTGGGTAATCACAGCCACAATCTCGTGACGGCTTTTTAAAAGAGCCTCTAAATGTCTTGCGGCAAACTCAGGCGTTCCCGCGAAGACAATTCTCAATTGACACCTGTGCGATTGGAGTTTGTTTTTTTTAACTTTTTCCTTATGAGTTGTCTTTTAGTCTTGGACACATAATCTACGAACAACTTCCCATCTAAATGATCGATTTCGTGTTGAATACATATCGCGAGCAACTCCGTCGCTTCTAAAAAAAATTTATCACCGTTTGGGTTGATTGCCTCTATGCTAATTTCGCTAAACCTTTTTACAGGTTCATAGAAGCCTGGAATCGATAGGCAACCTTCGTTACTTTCGATTTCTCCCGCTCGTTCAATGATTTTTGGATTGATAAGAATTAAGGGATCGTCTTTCGTCTCGGAAATATCAATTGCAATTATACGCTGATGGAAATTAACTTGGGAGGCAGCCAACCCTATACCCGAAGCACCGTACATAGTAAAAAGGAGTCTTTCAGTAAACTTTACAATCTCGCCGTTGATGGTTTTGACGGGGCTAGCGACAGTTCTTAATCTGGGATCTGGAAACTCTAGTATTTCGAGAGGATGCATTTTCTAGCCCCGAAAAGTTAAACTCCCTAGAGGAGAATTCTTAAAGCTCGGGATTATAAACTTTTTCAGAGCTTAAATCTTCAATCCCTGAAAAGGACTAAGAGGATTTGTTAATTCAAGATCGATCCTGAAATAGATTGAACAAACTTTACGGTAAAAGAATGGAAAAGAGTGCAGATTTAGAGAGAGCAGTAAAAATTATCAAAACACAAGGTGTTATCGCTTATCCAACAGAAGGTGTCTGGGGTCTTGGTTGCGATCCTTTCTCCTATAGCGCCGTCGAAAAATTACTTAATCTTAAAAAGAGATCTGTTGCCCAGGGACTCTTGTTGGTAGCAACACACATAGGTCAATTTGATCCTTTTTTGGAGGGGCTCGAAAGAAAACATTACGACGAATTGGATAGAACTTGGCCAGGGCCTACTACTTATTTGGTCCCAGACAATGGCTTTGCTCCGCGATGGGTTGTAGGGGCGCACCAAACCCTGGGACTCAGAATCAGCGATCACCCTGTAATTAAAGCCCTTTGTTCTCTTACAGGACCCCTTGTTTCGACTTCAGCCAACCTTACCGGTTCGCCTCCTATGAAATCAGCAGAGGAAATTAAAGAGGTGTTTAGCCACGAAATTGACTATGTCCTTTTTGGAGAGCTGGGCAAGCTGGGAAGACCGACCAAAATAAAAAACATCGTAACAGGAGAGGTTTTGAGATGAACACCTATCGGCTGGCCGTGATGGGCAACCCTATTCAGCACAGCAAATCTCCGATAATTCATAAGATGTTTGCCCAAGAGTTAAATTTACCCATCCGCTATGAAAGGATTCTGGTTCCCGACGAGGGGTTTGAACGAACTGTTACGTCGTTTGTAAAAAATCAAGGCTATGGATTTAACGTTACTCTGCCTTGCAAAAATGAAGCATGGAAATTAGTAAGTGAACGCTCGGAGGAAGCAGAAGCTGCTATGGCGGTCAATACAGTTCTTATCAAAGAAAACGGTTCTTTGAGAGGCGAAAATACAGACGGAGTCGGTTTGGTAAGAGATCTTGAGAGTAATTTAGGCAGCACATTGTATAAAAAAAATATCTTGGTCGTCGGTGCTGGCGGAGCAGTTAGCGGTGTTTTAAAAAAATTAATCGACAAACGGCCTTTTTCCGTATCTATCTTCAACAGGACACCTGAAAAAGCAGATTTGTTGGCCTCCCGTTATCCTAGTCTAGTAAGATCTGTCGGGTGGAAAGAACTGCGTGACGACTATAACCTCGTCATAAACGGCACTTCAATTGGGGTAGCTGCCGGAGAATTTTACCTTCCAGAGAGGATTTTAAAAAACGCAGAGCTTAGTTATGACATGGTTTACAGTAATGAGCCCACGCCTTTCCAAAGGTGGTGCAGATCGCATTCTGATGCGGAGGCTTTTGACGGTTTGGGCATGCTCGTTGAGCAGGCTTCCGAGGCATTTGCGCTATGGTTTGGAAAAAAACCAGATACCCAATCAGTGATCAACCAGATTAGACATAATTCCAACAAGGGATGAGTGTAGTGGAGAAAAATAATTTACCAAATTTTCGGGATATTGATACTAAAAATATTTTGCCAGAATTAAATCATCTTATTGAATTAGCGCGCTCCTCCCTTGAAGAAGCGATTAAGAAGAAAACTTTCACCTATGACTCTTTAGCTGCTTTACGAGAAGAGGTTGAGGACAATATTGACAATTTTTGGTCACCGATCTCGCACCTCCAAGCGGTTTGCAACGAAGACGCTTTAAGGAAAGTTTACGCGGAAGGCCTTTTAGAGATAACTAAGTTGCACACCGAAATGGATCAGGACCCCGATCTTTTTCTAGCCTATGAAGAGATAAGAGATTCCAAAGCATTTTCTGATTTGTCGATCTCTAAACAAAAAGCTGTTACCAACGCAATTAAGGATTTCCATTTAACGGGCGTTAATCTGTCCGCGTCTGAGAAGGCAAAATTATTAGACTTGAAAAGTTCTTTATCAACTTTAAGTACCACGTTCAGCAATAACGTCCTAGATTCAACGCAAGAGTGGCAGAAAACCGTTGCTAATGTTGAGGAATTATCTGGCGTTCCAGAAAACGCGCTTAGTTTGATGAGCCAAGCTGCACTTCAGAAAGGCTCAGAGGGTTACCTAGTGACCCTCGATATTCCAACCTACCTGGCGATAGTAACTCACTGCGATAACCGAGACCTTCGCAAAGAAATTTACCTTGCTTATGGTACCCGTTCCTCCAAGGTTGGACCAGGCGGTGAGAGGTTTGACAACACCGAAATTATTTACGAAGTGTTAGAAAAGCGCCGAGATCTAGCAGAAGTTCTCGGATTCAAGAATTATGCAGAATTTTCAGTTTCGAAGAAAATGGCTGGCTCTCCTGAAGAAGTCCTCTCTTTTTTGCGAGAGCTTGGGAGAAAAGCAAAACCCCAAGCTGAGGAAGAGATGAAACTGGTAGAAAGTCATGCAAAAAATAACCACAGTCTGGATGAGATAGAACCTTGGGATGTTGCCTACTATTCAGAGAAACTAAAACAAGATCTATTTGAAATATCTGACGAGCTCCTTCGGCCTTTTTTCCCTGTCCCTAGAGTATTAGAAGGGATGTTTGAAGTGGCGAGACGGCTTTTTGAGATTGACATAAAAGAAAATAATACTCTAGCCACTTGGCACGATGATGTTCTGACTTTTGACATTAAGCGGGGAGGGAAAGTCGTAGCAAGTTTCTATTTAGATCTTTACGCTCGAGAAAATAAGAGAGGCGGAGCATGGATGGCAGAATGCAGGGCGAAAAGAATCAGGTTAAAAGGGGATCTGCAAAAACCCGTGGCGTTTTTGACATGTAACTTCTCTGGTCCGATTGGCACGAATGCTGCGCTTCTGAGTCATCAAGAGGTAATAACCTTGTTTCATGAATTTGGTCATGGACTACATCACATGCTAACTAAAGTAGAAGTAGCTTCCGTTTCTGGAATTAATGGAGTATGTTGGGATGCGGTTGAGCTCCCGTCTCAATTTATGGAGAACTATTGTTGGGAGAGCGAAGCTTTGGCTTTCATATCTGGCCACAACGAGACGCAAGAAACCTTGCCCCAAGATGTTTTAAAAAAACTGACAGCAGCCAAGAATTTCAATTCTGCTTTGGCGTTGGTTCGTCAGATTGAGTTTGCTCTTTTTGATATGCGAATTCATATGGAGTTTGACCCAGAGAAGGAGGGGCAAGTGGCAAATATCCTTAGTGAAGTTAGAGACGAAGTGTCAGTTATAAAACCGCCGGATGGATATTGGTTCGAAAACAGCTTTTCTCATATATTCGCAGGAGGTTATGCAGCAGGTTATTACAGCTATAAATGGTCTGAAGTTTTGTCCGCCGATGCATTTTCTAAGTTCTTGGAGAGCGGAATTTTTAACCGTCAAACAGGGGAAAAATTCCTTTATTCAATCTTGGAAAAAGGAGGCTCAGAGGATGCGGGAGATTTGTTCGTGGAGTTTATGGGTCGAGAGCCGAGTATCGATGCCTTGCTAAAGCAATCAGGCATAAGCGCTTAATCTAAATTTTTTTTGTTGATTTGAGGTCTTTTGTGAAAAAAAGATTCATTGCCGGTGCAAAGTGCAAGAATTGCCAAGCTGAAGACACTACATTCATAAATTATGGCGAAAACGGAGAGTCACTGCACTGCGTCAAATGTGACTTTTCAGAAAAAAAAGAAACTGAAGACGTTAAAACTGTCGTTCAAGAGTGGGCTCCAATCAAACTTCCGGACATTGATTAGACAGGATTTCATATCGTTGTTCAGCAATTTGCTAGCCAATATCCCTCCGGATAGATTTGAGATACTGGCTTATAGACTGTTATACTCCGCACCTGAAAATCGTCAAGTTAGGTTTGAAAACAAAGGCATCGATGCTCTTTAACAACGTCATCGTGCTTTCATTAAATGGAGTTTCCCAAATGAATAATTTAAAGCAGCTGAGGCACTACTTGTTGTTGCCAATGCTACTTTTTTGCCAGACCGCATCAGCTGATTTTTCTTTCTGGAATCTGAGAAAAGGCGTCACAGAAATAAGCCGGGAGGTATATGACCTTCACATGCTAATTTTCTACATTTGCTGCGTTATTGGGGTCATTGTCTTTGGAGCCATGATCGTTTCAATGATTCTTCATAGAAAATCTTTGGGAGTTAAACCTGCTACATTCCACGAGAGCACTAAACTTGAAGTAGCGTGGACGATAATTCCAATAGTCATACTTATAGGTATGGCTGTGCCGGCTACCAGTACTCTTAGAGACATGTATGAGCCAGGTGAGCCAGACCTAGACGTTGAGGTCCGTGGCTACCAGTGGAAATGGCAATATACATATTTAAACGACGATCCTGCGAAAGAGATTCAGTTCATTAGTGCGCTCAGGACTCCTCAAGATGAAATCCAGAACCGCGCCGGAAAAGGCGAACATTATCTTTTAGACGTCGATAACCCGTTAGTTGTGCCAATTAATAAGCGAATTAGGTTTCTGATTACTTCCAATGACGTCATTCATTCGTTTTGGGTGCCTGATTTCGCTGTGAAGAAAGACGCCATACCAGGTTTTGTTCACGAGAGCTGGGCCATTGTTGAGGAACCGGGTGTATATCGGGGACAGTGCGCGGAGTTGTGTGGAAAGGATCATGGGTTCATGCCGATTGTGGTGCATGCCATGGAACAAGAAGACTACGATAATTGGGTATTGGAAAAACAAGAAGAGGCCGCTAAGGTTTTTGAAATCGTAGGAAAATCTTGGTCTACCGACGAGCTCATTGAAAAAGGGGAAGAGGTTTACGCTCGAAATTGCGTAGCTTGCCACCAAACAAACGGGCAAGGTATCCCACCTGCGTTTCCTTCTCTTGTAGGACAAGGAATACCCGTTGGACCGATTGCGGAGCACATTGACATTTTGCTCTACGGTCGCGCTGGCACCGCAATGCAAGCCTTCGGCCAACAGCTTAATGCTGCTGAAATAGCTGCTGTCGTCACTTACACCCGAAACGCATGGGGGAATAACATGCAGGATTCAGTTCAACCAAAAGAAATCAATGTCATGATGGCGAGTCAGTAGGAGACTTAATATGAATGCGGTAGTTGAAGAACACCATGACGATCATCACGATCACGGTCCAGCAAAGGGCATAACTCGCTGGCTTTACACAACAAACCATAAAGACATTGGAACCTTATATCTATGGTTTAGCTTCGCTATGTTTTTTGTAGGTGGTATCTGTGCGCTGGGGATACGTGCCGAATTGTTCCAACCGGGTCTGCAGATAGTGCAGCCGGAGCTATTTAATCAACTTACGACTATGCATGGGTTGATCATGGTCTTTGGCGCTGTGATGCCAGCTTTTGTTGGTTTGGCAAATTGGTTGGTCCCGATGATGATTGGTGCTCCCGATATGGCCTTGCCAAGAATGAATAATTATAGTTTTTGGATACTCCCTTTCGCCTTTGGAATGTTAATTTCAACTTTCTTTATGGAGGGAGGCGCTCCGAATTACGGCTGGACTTTTTACGCACCTTTGTCCACCGAGTATGCGCCCCCTAGCGTAACGTTTTTTATTTTTGCGGTTCATTTGATGGGAATCTCTTCGATAATGGGCTCCATCAACGTGATAGTAACGATCTTGAACATGCGTGCTCCTGGCATGACGCTCATGCAAATGCCATTATTTGTTTGGACTTGGCTGATAACAGCCTATCTGTTAATCGCAGTTATGCCTGTTTTAGCTGGCGTGGTGACGATGATGCTCATGGATATCCACTTTGGAACTGCCTTCTTCAGTGCTGCAGGTGGGGGCGATCCAGTTCTTTTCCAACATGTTTTTTGGTTCTTCGGACACCCTGAGGTTTACATTATGATACTGCCCGCTTTTGGAGTCGTTTCGGCCATTATTCCTACTTTTGCCAGAAAGAAATTGTTTGGTTATGACTCTATGGTTTATGCGACAGCGTCTATTGCGTTCTTATCGTTCATAGTTTGGGCTCATCATATGTTCACAGTTGGGATACCGTTAGCAGGCGAGCTTTATTTTATGTACGCCACGATGGTAATTGCTGTTCCGACAGGAGTTAAGGTGTTCAACTGGGTAGCCACAATGTGGCAAGGTTCAATGACCTTTGAAACACCTATGTTGTTCGCTATTGCATTCGTTATTCTCTTTACCATCGGAGGATTTTCGGGACTTATGCTTTCCATTGTCCCTGCCGACTTCCAGTATCATGATACTTATTTTGTCGTAGCACATTTCCATTATGTTCTTGTCCCTGGATCTATTTTCTCGATTATGGCTGCGGTCTACTATTGGTTGCCAAAATGGACTGGCAACATGTACGACGAGACTCTGGGGAAGACGCATTTTTGGCTGTCTTTCATTGGCGTTAATGTGACTTTTTTCCCGCAACATTTTATTGGACTTGCTGGAATGCCAAGAAGAATACCGGATTACGCTCTTCAGTTTGCCGATTGGAATATGATTTCAAGCTGTGGCGCTTTCTTGTTTGGATTCAGTCAGCTACTGTTTTTATTTATCATTCTAAAATGTATCAGAGGCGGTCAGAAAGCAACAGAAAGAGTTTGGGACGGTGCAAAGGGATTAGAATGGACAATACCTTCGCCCGCTCCTTATCACACTTTTTCAACGCCCCCTAAAGATATGGCTGAAGCCCACGGTTAAGGCAGGAAGAGGATGTTAGAAGCCCAGGGAAAAACGAGAGGCGTTGTTAAGCTGACCGCGATTGTGGTCGGGATGTTTGCGTTCGGATTCATGCTGGTGCCTTTATATGACATTGTATGTGAAGTAACTGGGTTTAACGGAAAAACAGCTGGAGCATACGAGCTATCAGGGAAAGAGACCGTCGATGAAAGTCGTCTCGTGACCGTGCAATTTCTCACAAATAGAAACGCCAATATGCCTTGGTCTTTCAGACCAGCGATCAGATCTGTAAAAGTGATACCGGGAGAGTTGAACGAGGCTAATTTTTTTGTTCGCAACGAAACAGAATCGACTATGGTGGGTAAAGCAATACCGAGTGTAACGCCTTTTAAAGCCGCAGACTTTTTGCATAAAACTGAATGCTTTTGCTTTGAGAGTCAGAAATTGGAGAAAGGTGAGGAGCTAAATATGCCTTTGCGTTTCATAGTTGACCGCGAAATCCCGAAAGATGTCGATCGCTTAACTCTTTCTTACACCCTTTATGATATAACCAGTAGCACTCAACTTGCAGTCAGATAGAACTTAGAAAAAAAGCATAAATCCCGGGAGAGATTGATGTCCACTGAAGAAACTTACCAAGAATATTATGTTCCCCATAGCAGCAAGTTACCAATATTTGCTTCGTTAGGTATTTTCCTCACGGTTTACGGGTTGGGGAACATGTTTAATGAGATGAGTGCTGGGAGCGATAGCAGCTTCGGCGAGATTGTGTTTTTTCTGGGTGGGCTGGTCATGGGCGGCACCCTCTTTTTCTGGTTTTCTGAAGTCATAAAAGAGAACCACTCTAATTTATACAGTGATCAGCTAAATCGTTCGTTTGTATGGGGCATGAGCTGGTTTATATTCTCCGAGGTCATGTTTTTTGCAGCGTTTTTTGGCGCCTTATTCTATGTAAGAGCCTTTGTCGTGGATTGGATCGGTGGGGTCGGAGAAAGGGGCCCTTCCGACATGTTATGGCAAGACTATGAGCCGGTGTGGCCAATGATGAGCCCTCCAGACGCCGAAAAGTTTCCGGGACCGAGTGAGCTGATTAGTCCCTGGGGCTTGCCCCTCGTGAACACTTTATTGCTTGTGACTTCAAGTTTTACAGTCACTTTTGCGCACCATGGCATAAACGAAGGTAATAGAAAGAAACTTGTTAATTGGTTAATAGCCACCATTTCGCTTGGGATTATATTCTTGTTCGTTCAAGCATATGAGTACTATCACGCCTATGTCGATCTAGGCCTCACATTAGCCTCGGGGATTTACGGCACAACCTTTTTCATGTTGACGGGCTTTCATGGGGCGCATGTCACGCTCGGAACTTTTATGCTAATCGTTATGCTTTTTAGGTCAAGGAAAGGACACTTCTCGAAGACTGATTGCTTCGGTTTTGAGGCTGCTGCTTGGTATTGGCATTTCGTTGATGTGGTTTGGCTCGGTCTTTTCGTATTTGTATACGTTCTTGGAAGTTAAGGCACTGGCTTATTTTCTATCCCTTATACCAAGGAGCAGAAAGGCCCAATTGACCAGTGTAAAAACCGAACGCGGTGACAGCGAGCAAAGCTAGAGCAAGGGAAACCCGCAATAAGAGGAATTTCGCAGTACGCGTTCCGCCCTCCCTTCCCTGATCTTTCATGAGCGCTCCTAAGGCGACGGCTAACGCTACTATGTTGCCAATGAACAAAATGACTATTGTGACTTTAATAAACATAGCTTTAATCGACAGATAATTAAGGAAGTATACGCATTATGCCCGTGTTTGTTTCACATATTCTTATTTAACTGAGTAACGCTTATTTGATTCGACTAAACTGGAAATTGACTTTTTTCTCTTTATTTTTCTTCTTGAGTTTTATAAAGCTTGGTTTTTGGCAGTTGGATAGGAAAGATGAAAAGATCACGTTGATTATGAAAAAGGCAGAACTTAGCGAGAGTCAGGGAATACTGCCATCTAATATCGGTAGCGATACTGAGTCGGGCACGCCAGTTTTATTAAAAGGGGCTTTTGATAAGAAAGTGATTCTGCTTCTGGATAATAAGATATTGGACGGTGTTGTCGGATTCGAGGTTTTGCAGTTGTTTCGGGATTCAAGTGGTTTAAATTTTCTCGTGAACAGGGGTTTTGTTCCTGCAGCGCGGACTCGATCAGAAAACCCAGAGATACCGAAGATTGAAGATTTTTTGGGGGTTTTTAAAGGATACGTCTACCGGCAAGCAACGAACCCATACGCCTTAGAAGCTGGAAAAGTGGACTATAAGTTCCCGCAGATCGTACAAAAAGAAGACGTCTTTGAACTTTCGAGAAAATTGAACAGAGAGATTTCTCCGTTCATTATTAGAATGCAAAATAATCAAGCAGGAGCGCTGCCGAGGAGCTGGCAGGTGAGTAATATCAAGCCCGAGAAGCATCAGGCTTATGCGGTTCAGTGGTTTTTAATGAGTCTAGCGATCCTAATCGCCTGGCTTTCTTTTACCATCCGGTTTAGCAGAAATGAACGAGACAACTAATAAGACAAGAAGTAGAACAAAACTTCTGCTGCTCGCGGCAATAGGGTTTGGCCCCCTTTTCATCGCGTATGCGATTTTCTTTTATTTTCCTTCCCTTCTCCCTTCAACCACAACAAACAATGGTGAGCTAATTGACCCCCCGATCTTTATGGCCGAGGCCAACGATTCGGGAAAACCCGATGCATCATGGTCACTGATGGTTTTAGAGATAGAATGCGGAAATGAATGCGAGCAATTGAGCTACCTTGCGACGCAGGTAGTGAAAGGTCTTGGCAAAGATTCAAGCAGAGTGTCAAAGGTGCTCATGCGGAATAACCTAGCCCCGGCGATAACCGCGGATAATAGTGCTTTTAAGGGTTTTACCTCGCTAAGGTCGCAGGATACAGAAGCGCTTTCGCAGATTTCATTAGGTCGGCCTGGTCTCTTCTTGAGAGATCCTAACGGGAACATCATTCTCTTCTATCCAGTAAAAGACGCGGGTAAGCCAATGCTAAAAGACCTGAAGCACCTTCTGAAACTCTCTAACATTGGATAAAAGTAATGAATTTAATTATTAACGATAATGAGGTTCGCTCGTCGTTGAAAATCATTGCTTTTAAGGTATCATGCTGCGACCGAATGACGGCGGTAGTAATTTGACACAGACATTATCTGAAAGTTTAGAGGACCCCACCTGGCGAGACTTCTTGGAAATGTGCAAACCACGGGTTGTACTCCTGATGTTGCTCTGCTCTTTAGTGGGAATGTTATTGGCCTCAGAAGCCTTCGTAGGGGTTGAGATTCTTGTTCTTGGAAACTTGGGAATTGCATTGGTAGCCGGTTCGGCAGCGGCGCTCAACCATTTAATAGATTCAAGAATTGATGCAAAAATGGATCGCACTAAAGATCGCCCGGTTGCTCAAGGCAGGGTTAGGCCGTTGCAAGGCGCAATTTTTGTGGGCGTCACGGGTGCTTTGGGTATCACCATTCTAGCGCTATACATTAACCCGCTCACTGCTTGGTTGAACTTTGGCTCCTGGCTCGGATACGGAGTTATTTATTCCATTTACCTAAAAAGACTCACACCACAAAACATTGTAATTGGTGGCCTGTTTGGAGCAGCCCCGCCGCTATTTGGCTGGACTGCTGTCACGGGTTCCATTGACGGTGGTGGACTTATTTTAGTTTTGATTATTTTTGCGTGGACTCCGCCGCATTTTTGGGCCTTAGCGATTGATCGAAAAGAAGAATATCGAAAAGTAAACGTTCCGATGCTGCCTGTGACGCATGGAGAGAAATACACCAAGCTACACATTCTTTTATACACGGTAATCTTGCTTATTTGTTCTGTTCTGCCCTATGTAATCGGAATGAGCAATCTCTTTTATCTTTCGTCAGCTGTGGCTTTGGGCGCAGGATTCATGTTTTGGTCACTCCTAATGATTTTCAGTCAAAAAACTAACGTTCCCTTTGATACCTTCCGTTACTCGATTTTTTACCTTGCGGCTTTGTTCGTTTCTTTGCTTTTAGACCACTACTTTTTCCCCGTCACCTATACGGTCGTTTAGATATCAGGATGGATAAAGGCATAAGGAATACAATCTTTTCAATTTTCGCCTTCATGGCTTTAATCCTCGGCCTTTTCTTTTCGAGTTTTTTAATTCCGAGGCCGCTTAGCGAGTCTGAGAGAAATGAGTTAGGACTAGTGCTTTTCGACTCTCCGCGCCCCTTGTATGACTTTGAAATGCAAGATCAAAATGGAGAACCAGTGAATCTTGAAAGTTTAAAGGGTAGCTGGAACCTTTTGTTTTTCGCTTTCACATCATGCCCAGATATCTGCCCGACCACTTTGAGCTTGCTATCTAAAGCCTACAGTGAGTTGGAGATGCCAGTGAGAATAATAATGGTTACGGTCGATCCAGACAGAGACTCTTTTGAGATTTTGAAAAATTATCTAGGATCTTTTAATAAAGATTTTATCGGCTATAGGGGCGAATTTGACGAAACCGTGAAACTATCACAACAACTCAATGTTGCTTTTGGGAAAATCCCAGGATCGCAGCCCGGGACATACACCATGGATCACAACGCTTCTTTAGCATTGGTTGATTCAGGTGGAAACTACGTCGGTTTTATTAAATCTCCACAGTCTTCAAGCAATATTCAGACGATATTAAACTCTTTTTAGGCGGTGATCTCATTATCATTAATAAGGCTTGACTGGCCGGACGACAAGCAGAACTTGAGATCACTACATAATTTCTTAATTAAGCCGCAATGTCAGTTTTGATAGAAAAACCTGTAATAATGAATGACTTTCAAAAAGTCAGATCTCAGACTGAAGAGCTCTGTTCGCCCCTCGAAATCGAAGACTATCAAATACAACCGATGGCTGACGCGAGTCCACCAAAATGGCACTTAGCACATGTAACTTGGTTTTTTGAAACATTTGTTTTAGCGAAGCATTCTCATAATTACCAAGTATTCAACCCCGCATACAACTATTTGTTTAATTCTTACTACAATGGGGTAGGTTCTCCTTATCCTAGAGCCTCCAGAGGCCATCTTTCTCGGCCGACCGTTGCCGAAATTTATGAATATAGAAAAATCATTGATGAGAGAATTTTGAATTTGCTGGAGACTAACCCGGATCCAGAGATAATCTTCAGAGTAACCCTGGGCCTACACCACGAAAGGCAGCATCAAGAATTGATGCTCACAGATGTAAAATATAATTTTGGTAATAATCCCCTCCTCCCTTCTTACAATAAAATAATTGATATTAATATTGGTCAAGTTCTACCCCAAAAATGGATAGAATTTAAAGGGGGAATAGCAGAAGTTGGTGCTTTTTATTCGAATGATTTCATATTTGATAATGAAACTCCAAAGCACAAAGTTTTCCTTGCACCCTTTCATTTTTCTAGTCATTTAGTAACAAATAGAGACTTCTTGGAATTTATCCAAAACGATGGTTACGAAAGACATGACCTATGGCTTTCCGATGGATGGGCTCATTTAAAAAGCCTCGGGCAAAACCGATGGAAATATCCGTTATATTGGTTTGAAGAAGATAATGTCTTATTCGAATACACTTTGCAGGGCCCCAGGCCATTGGATCTCGATGCACCGTTGTGTCATGTAAGCGCCTACGAAGCAGACGCCTTTGCGAGATGGAAAGGAGCGAGATTGCCTACTGAACAGGAGTGGGAGTTTGCTGCGAGTGATTTGCCAGTCTCGGGAAATTTTTTAAGCTCGGGCCATTTCCATCCCACTAGAGATGACAAGGAGAGTTTCTCTGGTCTCTTTGGAGACGTATGGGAGTGGACTAGTTCTAGTTATTCTCCATATCCTGGTTTTTCCCCGTTTGAAGGTTCTCTTGGGGAATACAATGGCAAATTCATGTCGAGCCAATTGGTCCTTAGGGGCGGCTCTTGTGTGTCTTCTCAAGATCATATCCGAAAAACTTACAGAAACTTTTTCTATCCAAGAGATCGATGGCAGTTCTCTGGGATTAGATTAGCTAAGGACTCTCTTTGAACGAAGAATTAATCGGACCGAACCTATCTTTTTTTGATCTTTCTTCGAGAGAGTCACTTTTTTTCCCCGAAGATGCGCTGGAGGGCCTTTTAGTAAATGAAAAGTGGCTTTCTTCGAAATTTTTTTATGATCAAAATGGCTCTGACCTTTTTCAGAAAATCACAGAGTTACCAGAGTATTATTTGACGAAAGCCGAAATTGAAATTCTCGGTGACAATCTTGACGAAATCAGCGAGCTGGCGGGAGAGGATTCTGTCCTTATTGAATTCGGCAGCGGACCATCTCTGAAATCACGAATGCTTTTAAAGGCAATTAAGCCTTCTATTTACATGCCCCTAGATATATCTAAAGCTTACTTGCTAGAAACGTCCAAAAGCCTTGCCAGCGAATTTTCTTCCCTCGAGATAAAGGCAATCTGCGTCGACTACACTAGGCCCTTCAGACTTCCTTTTACTTTAGACAAAAAACGCGTGGGCTGTTTTCTTGGTTCGAGTTTAGGGAATTTTAATAAGCATAACGCCTTGAGTTTTTTGCGACAGACAAAAAAACATTTAGGAGATGACGGAGCGCTGCTGTTGGGGGTGGACATGAAAAAATCAAAAAAAATCCTCGATAAAGCCTACAATGACAGCGCCGGAATAACGGCACGATTTAACTTAAATATCTTAAATCATGTAAACAAACTGTGTGCAGCCAAGTTCGATCCCTCGAATTTTTCTCATCTTGCTGGTTACGATGAAGGATTAGGGTGTGTTCAAATGCACTTGGTCAGCGAATTCGAGCAAAAAATTAAAGTTTTAAACACTGAAATAGAGATTAGTAAAGGAGAGAAAATTCACACTGAAGACTCTTACAAGTACTCTCCTTCAGAAATTGAGAGCCTGGCCCTGAAAGCCGGGTTCAGCAGAAGCGTAAGCTGGTTTGATGAGAAAGGATATTTCGGGCTTTTTTATTTTTCTTGAATATTTGTGAATACGATAAGTGTTCAGAACTCAAGTATTACCCATTCGGGATATAACTTGGATTCATGTTTTATTCCTTCTGTCGGATTTTTTCCTTGAGCTGGAACAAGATAATAAGCCTTACCTTTTTTTGGTATGATCTTGATCATGGCCAATTTTCCGCTCTTCCAATATTCGATCCTGGTTTTTTTTTCTCCCTCAACAATCTCAATTTTGCCGTCCTCATTTCTAAAGGTAGCTGACCAAGTTAGAGGAAAAATAACTAACAATGAAAAAAATGTGGTTAACTTAAGAAAAAATAAAATGCGCTTCAAATTTTATCCATAAGCCCAATTGATTTATGAAAATGAAAAATGATTATAACTTAGTGCTTGTCGATGGTTCATCCTATCTGTTTCGAGCTTACCATGCACTGCCCGATTTGATCTCTTCAAAAGGACAACCGACCGGAGCGATTAAAGGGACTATTAGCATGATTCGTAAACTAATGTCTGATTATCCGGACAGTGAAGTAGTAGTTGTATTTGATGCCAAAGGTAAAACCTTTAGAAATGAAATTTACAGCGAGTACAAGGCGAATCGTCCTCCCATGCCTGAAGATTTAAAAAGTCAGATATCAATAATTCAAGAGATCATCTTGCTAATGGGATTGCCTATGTTGTCTATATCGGGAGTCGAGGCAGATGATGTTTTGGGAACACTGGCGGCGCAGGCTTCTGAGAGAAACTTTGGCACTCTAATTTCGACAATGGATAAAGATTTAGCACAGCTTGTCTCGCCGAGTGTCACATTATTAAACACTATGACGGGAAACATCCTAGATGAAGCTGGAGTAAAGAAAAAATTTGGTGTTAGACCTAAACAAATGATCGATTTTCTCGCTCTAGTGGGAGATTCCGCAGACAACATTCCTGGCGTGCCGAAGTGTGGTCCAAAAACAGCGGTAAAATGGTTGGAACATTATGGGAGCCTAGAAAATTTATTGTCCTTGGCCCACGAAATTAAAGGAAAAGTTGGTGAAAATCTACGGGAATCCCTCGAATTTCTTCCCATGTCTTTTGATCTAGCTACTATCCGGCAAGACTTGAATCTTGACGAGTCGTTAGACTCGCTGAAGAAAAAACAGCCACAAAGTCAAAAACTCTTAGATCTCTTCAAGGAATTAGAATTCAAGAACTGGGCCGAAGAATTTTCCGAGGCTAATGAAAGTAAAGTGCTTGGAGAAAAACAAGACCCGCCCCCTAATAAGACAGAGTATCAAACAATTCTAACTTACGCTGAACTTGATGTATGGCTAAAGAACCTTAAAGAAAGCAGGATCTTTTCTCTAGACACAGAGACTACTGACCTTGATTACATGGAAGCAGATTTAGTTGGAATATCTTTTTGCTCTGAGATCGGTAAAGCTGCTTATGTTCCCCTAACCCATGACTATGAGAATTGCCCAGCGCAACTATCGCGAGATGAGGTGCTCAAAAGTTTGAGCAAGCTTCTGGTTGATCCCAAAATTACAGTTGTTGGACAAAATATTAAGTATGATTTAAGCGTACTGGCAAAATTTGGTTTACGAGTATCTGCGAGGATAGAGGATACAATGTTGCAATCCTACGTCTTAAACTCTGTAGCTTCTCGTCACAATATGGACGATTTGGCGCTAAAGTACCTGGGAATTTCTACAACATCATTTGAGGACATTGCTGGTAAGGGGGTTAAGCAGATAACCTTTGATAAAATCAATATTCAAATCGCCACTGATTACGCGTCTGAAGATGCAGACATCACTTTTAGATTATATAAATTTTTTACTAGTAAGTTGGAGGAAGAACCTAAGCTAAAGACTATCTATGAAGAGATAGAGTTGCCGTTAGTTAAAAACCTCTCGCAGCTTGAACGTAAAGGGGTTTTGATAGATAAGAAGTTGCTAACTGAACAAAGCACCAATCTTGAAGATAAGATCGATCAGCTTGAAAAGAAAGCATATGCTTTGGCGGAAGAAGAATTTAATTTGGGTTCGCCTAAGCAATTGATTCGAATCCTTTACGAAAAGCTTGAATTGCCGATTCTGAAAAAGACTCCAAAGGGACAACCATCAACGGCTGAATCGGTGCTCCAAGAGTTAGCTTATTCATACCCGTTACCCAAAATAATCATGGAGTATAGAGCTCTTTCAAAACTGAAGTCTACTTACACTGACCAGCTGCCTCGTCAAATATTCCAAGGTACTGGAAGAGTGCATACATCTTATCATCAGGCAGTTACAGCTACAGGGCGTCTATCAAGTTCCAACCCAAATTTACAGAATATTCCTATAAGGTCAGAAGAAGGCAGGCAAATTAGAAAAGCTTTCATTGCGAAAGAAAATTGCAAGATAATTGCTGCGGACTACTCTCAAATTGAGCTTAGAATAATGGCCCATCTTTCAGGGGACCAAGGTTTAATTTCGGCGTTTAAAGATGGTCTTGATATACATAAGACTACGGCTTCGGAGATATTCCAACTCTCTTTAGACGAAGTAACAGAAGATCATCGGCGAAAAGCAAAAGCGATAAATTTTGGTTTGATCTACGGCATGTCTGCGTTTGGTCTATCTAAGCAATTAAGTATTTTGAGAAATGAAGCTCAAGATTATATTGATTCATATTTTGCGAGATACCCTGGAGTATTGGCCTATATGGAGAGAATAAAGTCTGAGGCGGCTGAAAACGGTTATGTCGAGACTTTGTATGGACGTCGTTTATACCTATCGGAGATTCGATCTTCGAACTTCCATAGGCGTCAGGCCGCTGAACGGACAGCAATCAACGCACCGATGCAAGGAACAGCGGCAGACATCATAAAGCTAGCCATGATATCAGTGGATAGATGGTTGGAAGAAAATCAGCTTGGTTCTGGTATTACCATGCAGGTTCATGATGAACTTGTTTTAGAGGTTCCTATATCTGAGGTCGAATTGATTGTTAGAGAGCTACCTCCTTTAATGGAGAACGCCGCTACGCTTTCTATACCCCTCATAGTTGACCTAGGTTTAGGTAGAAATTGGGATCAAGCGCATTGATTCCCTGGGAATTTGAGATAAAAAGCAATTTTTTCTCTTTATTGAACTTTTTCTCTCTTTCGCTGTCTGATCTTATGAAGGAGTTGCTTCGGTATTCCCCTAAGACCACCGGAGCCTGAGATCTGGTTCACTCTCCCCCAAGAAAATGGTGTTCCAGATCTCCCTTTTAACTAAGCCAACGAGTTAGGGATTTCTCTAAGACTTCAATGCCATCCTGACTCTGTGATGAAAAAAGTTGACTGCTAATCTTACTCCCAAGATCTTTCTCGATACGCTTAAATTCGGAAGCCTGAGAACTTTTTGATAGTTTATCCGATTTCGTAAGCAATACGTGGACGGGCAGTCCTATAGAATCTAGCCACTTTATCATCGTCTTATCTGAATCTTTAGGAGCATGTCTGATGTCCATGAGAAGAATCACGCCTCTTAAGCTTTGTCTTAAGCACAAATAGTTTTCCAGGTTTCTTCTCCAGCTTGCCGAGATGGATGCCGAAACTTTGGCGTAACCATAACCAGGTAAATCCACGAGCCGTTTATCGGAAGCAACAGAAAAAAAATTAATCATTTGTGTTCGACCAGGGGTTTTACTTGTTTTCGCTAAGTTTCGATTTCCAGTTAAACTGTTAATAGCACTTGATTTGCCGGCGTTTGACCGTCCACAAAAGACTACTTCAGATCCAGAGTCGGTAGGACATTCCGATAATTTAGTGGCGCTTGTTAAGAATTGAACGGATCTGAAGTTTAAGGACATTTTTTCTTCAATGGGTATATAATTGTCGGTCAATTTTAGCACCGTCCTGGTCTTTAAGGACAAAAAAGGCGATTACTTTTTAATGAAATGTAGATTTTTGGCTCTAATTATACTGGTTATCTGTATTGCTCCTGTTCACTCAGATCCTTACACGAAGGAATTGGTGGCGGTATGCACAAGTTGTCATGGTTCCGAAGGAGTAAGCTTGCTTCCAACTTTCCCGAATCTAGCAGGTCAAGGTAAACAATATCTTTACAAGCAACTAATGGACGTCAGAGAGGGCAAGAGGGAGATACCCTCTATGATGGGGCTTTTGGATAATATGTCGGACAAAGATTTGTTACTCATTGCTGAATTTTACGAAGGAAAAAAGCGTCAGTTCGGTTTCGCTAAATCCGATTTAGTAGAAATGGGCAAATCGATCTATAGATCAGGAATTCCAAGAAAACAGATCGCAGCCTGCGCCTCTTGCCATTCCCCAAACGGAATGGGCAACGGGCCTGCTCGCTTTCCTCTCTTGGCGGGCCAGTGGGAAGAATACATAGTTGATCAGTTGAGAGCTTTCCAAAGAGGAGAAAGAAAAAATGACGGAGATTCTCAAATGATGAGAGGTGTAGCTAGAGACCTCACTGAACTAGAGATGGAAGCTGTCGCAAGTTACCTTCGTGGACTTAGATAAAATAAATATAAAATTGGCTTCGGATATTCAAGAAGAGGAAAAGTTGATAATTAAATATTTTAGTTTAGTTAAAGTAGCCTCAAGCATTATACTTCTTTCGCTTTCGAGCTTTTCTTTTGGCACGGAGTCAGAATACGAAGAGGGAAAACATTATTTAAGGCTTTCTACCCCGATACAAACTGAGAACCCCGAAAAAATTGAAATTACAGAGTACTTTTCCTACGGTTGCCCCCACTGTTTCAGGTTTGAGGGACTCATTTCTCAGTGGAGAACTCAACTCGAATCAGATATCGTTTTTAATAGGAGCCCCGCCATATGGAATGTTCCAGGTTACAAGTTGTACGCGAGGACTTACTATACTTTAGAGTCCCTAGGAGTTCTGTCGGAACTTCATCTTCGAGTCTTTAGAGCGATTCACAATAATGGGAGGCGGCTAGACACAATTGAAAAAATGACAGCATTCGTTTCTGAACACGATGTAGATCCTGAGAAATTCCTCCGCACCTATAACGATTCTTTCGGTGTCAAGGCGAAATATCAAAGAGCTTTGGCTAGGCAAAAAATTTACGCGTCGAGAGGGGTTCCGGCTCTTATAGTGAATGGGAAATATCGTATTGAGAGCTCCATGGTTGGTAACAGTAATCTAGGAATGCTCCAAGTTGCTGATTTCTTGATTGCTAAAGAAAAGAATCTTCAGCCAATACGAGAATAGCATAGAGTGGTCGTCATTTTTGAAATAAGACTAAACTTCGTAATGTCCTTTCTTAATAGGAAAAGATAATGGCTAAGATCTTGGATGGTGTTTCTAGAACCTTTGGCGAGTTTTTGCTGATACCCAGATTAACAAAAAAAAATCAGTCCTCAGGGACGATAAACCTTGCTGCTTCAATCGCAGCGAGCAATAGAGAAAGCGCTCCTAGATTTGATCTAAATATTCCAATAGTTTCCGCTGCTATGCAGTCTGTAACTGATTCTAATTTAGCTATAGCGCTTGCCAGAGAGGGCGGGCTCGGTTTTATTTACTGTTCTCAAGATGTAAAAAGCCAAGCTGCTATGGTAGCGCAAGTAAAATCCCATAAAGCTGGCTTTGTCTCTAGCGATACAAACACTTTGGTTGGAGAAAGTTTAGAGGACGTCGTCGCTTTGATGAAAAAGACAGGACACTCTACAGTCCCAGTCACCTCAGATGGAACAGCGACAGGCAGACTTTTGGGTATCATTACAGATCAAGATTTTTGGGAACATGAGGATAATTTGAAAGCTCCTGTCGAGCACTACATGACGAAAATAGACAATGTCATCTTTGGAGAAGAGGGGCTTAGTCTTCGCGAAGCCAATAGTCTTCTAAGGAAATATAAGAAAAACTGTTTACCGGTTGTAGATAAAAATGGCAACTTGAGTTCGCTAGTGTTTAAGAAGGATTATGAAGACCACATGCGTCATCCTCGTGAGTTGTTAGATAATTCCAAACGCCTTTGTGTTGGAGCTGCTTTAAATACGCGTGATTATAAACTTCGAGCCCCCGCTTTGGTTGAAGCAGGCGCGGATGTCCTCTGTTTCGACTCTTCTGACGGTCTCTCTGAGTTTCAGAAAGAAGGCTTAAATTGGATCAAGAGAAAATATGGAGAAGAAATTATTTTGGGAGGTGGAAACATTGTGTCTGCTGAAGGATTTGATTATCTTGTCTCAGGCTTAGGGTTAGACTTCGTAAAAGTGGGCATCGGTGGCGGTTCTATTTGTATTACCAGGGAGCAAAAAGGGGTTGGTAGAGGACAAGCTTCGGCGTTACTGGAGGTGGTAAAAAGACGTGACGCATATTTAGAGGAGACCGGCCGATACATTCCTGTTTGCTCAGACGGTGGTCTTTCCAACGATACCCAAATAGCTTTGGCACTAGCTATGGGAGCAGATTTCGTAATGATGGGTCGTTATTTCGCGATGACCGATGAGAGCCCGTCTCCCAAGACATCTTTTAATGGCCAGGTTTTTAAATCATACTGGGGTGAAGGAACGAGGCGCGCTCAAAATTGGGAGAGGTATACAGATGGGTCTGATTCCCGAGAGCTTCTGTTTGAGGAGGGTGTCGACGCCTATGTGCCTTATGTTGGTGGTGTTTCTGAAGCGCTCGCGTCAACTATACAGAAAATCAAGGCAACAATGATAAATGTTGGTGCCAGTGATTTATCAGAGTTCAAACAAAATGCAGTCCTCACACTGGTTTCTGAGCAATCGATAGTTGAGGCAGGTACCAGTTCCGTATTTCAATTTACAAGGAATAGTGAATTAGATGCTGCAAGCTGGGGTGAGAACAGTTAAGGTGCGCCTTTCTTTGTATTTCGAGTTAGGTCTCGATCTAAAAAACCAAATCATCTGCACACTATAAATGCCTTAAGGATAGTAACTCACACAAGATTGCACTAAAAACGTGCGGTATATTAGAAGAGCTTTTTATCTTTTTTATAAATACCTGTTTTCACGAAAGAAAAAAAATTTGGCATAAGGAATGCTTTTGTTTAACTTAGTGCAATCCGACTCAAAGTTATTTTCAAGAGAAAATTCTTGGTCGCAAAGAAAGAATAAAACGAGGTAAAAAACATGAAATTAGTAACAGCAATAATAAAACCATTCAAATTGGATGATGTTCGAGAAGCTTTGTCGGAAATATCTGTACAAGGAATGACGGTCTCTGAGGTGAAAGGTTTCGGTCGTCAAAAAGGCCACACTGAATTATACCGAGGAGCAGAGTACGTCGTAGACTTCTTGCCTAAGATAAAAATTGAAGTTGCTATTTCAGATGAAAGCTTGTCTGGTGTCATAGACGCTATCTCTAAATCCGCGAATACAGGAAAAGTAGGTGATGGTAAAATCTTCGTAAGTTCACTAGAGGACGTTATTCGGATAAGAACTGGTGAGCAGGGCTCCGAAGCAGTTTAGAGCTAAAAACTTGCTAAATCCCTATCTCTATTTGAATGAATTTAGGATAATCAAAGGCTGAAAAAATCTAAAGGCCTATTTTGAAGTACCTAAGTACGCGGGGTGGAGTTTCTGGATTATCGTTTTGCGAGGCAGTCTCTATGGGGCTTGGCTCCGATGGTGGCCTTTTGGTGCCCGAAAGAATCCCATCGTTGGAACGAAATATCAGGGACCTAAGTGGGGCCTCGTACTCTGAATTAGCCTTTGAAATTTTCAAGCCTTACATAGACGATATTGCTGAACGAGATTTGAGACAAATCGTTGATAAAAGTTACTCTAATTTTTCTGATTCTAAAGTCACGCCGCTTGTTCAGGTAGGCGAGGACTACGTTTTAGAGCTTTTCCACGGCCCGACTCTAGCTTTTAAGGATATAGCCCTTCAATTCTTGGGGAACGTTTTTGAGCATATATTGAATCAGCAGAACACTTTTCTCAATGTTTTAGGCGCGACAAGCGGAGATACGGGCAGTGCAGCGATAGCTGGTTTGAAGGGCAAAAAAAATATAAACGTTTTTATTATGTTTCCGGAAGGCAAGACAAGTTCGGTGCAAGAGAAACAAATGACAACTGTGATGGACTCAAACATCCATAGCATTGCCATTGACGGTAGTTTTGACGATTGCCAGTCCTTACTTAAAGAGGTTTTCAGAGACGTTTCTTTTAAGGAAGATCTAAAACTGGGAGCAGTGAACTCGGTAAATTGGGCAAGAGTTCTCGCCCAGACAGTTTATTACTTTTCCATATATATTCAGCTCGGAATGCCTCGAGCTTTTCAAGTGGCTGTACCAACTGGTAATTTTGGTAATATCTTCAGTGCCTATGTAGCAAAGCAAATGGGTTTGCCCATAGAAAGATTAATATTGGCTACAAACCAAAATGATATTCTACATAGATTTTTTGAAACCGGTTTATATCGGCGTAACAAGGTTTGCTTTACTTCAAGTCCTGCGATGGACATACAGGTAGCTAGTAATTTTGAAAGGTATATTTTTTATGTCTACCAATCAAGAATAGACAAGTTCAAACGTTTTATAAACTCTTTCGAATCAAGCGGTTCTGCTAAGATCGATTTATCCGATCTCCCTTCCAACAATGACGGATTCGTTACATCGTCTGTCTCGGATATGGAAACGATAAAAAGAATTAGACTTACATACGAGAGGACTGGCTATATTCTTGATCCTCATACAGCTGTTGGTCTCGATGCGGGCTTAAGAAAAAGAAATAATGAAATCCCTTTAGTAACACTCGCTACTGCTCATCCAGCGAAATTTCCTTCACTTCTGGAAGAGGCGCTTCCCGAGGCCCAAGTCTCACATCCTATTATTGAGTCGCTCGAGGGCTTGCCAACAAGAAAATCTCATATAAAAAACGACTCGAGCGCTCTGAAGGAATTTATCGAAACGATCGGTCATTGATTATTTCATGAATGGCTTTTGGTAAAGCTCCAATGCGATCAATGACTTTATCAGGAACAGTATTGCCATTGGGTTGACGAGCATTATTTTTCTTCCAAACCGTAGCCATTCCCACATTTTTTGCTCCATCGATGTCGTTCACCATATCATCGCCCACATACACGAACTCATTACTATTAACTTTCGTTAACTCGAGCGCGGCGAGAAAAATCTCTGGCTGCGGCTTGGGCACACCAATTTTCTCTGCTGATATCGAAAAATTAAAATACTTTGATATACTCATTTTTGTAATATCGGCGTTACCGTTGGTTATAATCCCGAGTTCGTAATTTTGTGCAAGCTCCTTTAGAGTCCGTTCTACTCCAGGATACAGATCCACTTCACTTCTTGCCTTTATGAAAATCTCTACACCCTCCTGGCTAAGCTTTTCCGCTGTTAACGGATCTTTTAGGTCAGACTCAAAGATTTCTTTTAGGATTGCCTTTCGCATTCTGGTAAATTGAAAACCTATTGCCGGATTCTCCTGAAGTATTTTTTTCCTAGCTCGCTTTATTTGTAGCTCCCCATATTTGACCTGAGGAAATCTTGATATGACCCAATTGCTGAGTGTTTTCTCCGCGCTCTTGATCACCGGGGCCACATCCCAAAGAGTGTCATCCAGGTCGAAGCCTATGACCTTAATCACATTATCTGCCTTTATTTCTGTTTGCCCTTGGGTGGGCTTGGTCATAAATTTTGGCTAGATGCTGGAAATCCAAATGAGTGTAGATCTGAGTTGTTCCTATATTTTCATGACCTAAGAGCTCTTGTACCGCTCTTAAATCCTGACTAGATTCGAGTAAATGGGTAGCAAATGAGTGCCGAATTTTGTGAGGATAAATTTTCTCTGCAACTCCCAATTTTAAACCCCAAGCTTCTAGTCTTTTTTGAACATTCCTTCTGCTTATTCTCTTACCTCGAATGCTTAAAAACAAAGCATCTTCAGGCTCAGAGGATCCTTTTTTTAACTTGCTTCTATCTTGTAACCAATGAACCAAAGATTCTTTTGCTTTCTCACCTATAGGAAGAACTCGTTCTTTATTTCCCTTACCTAAAACTCTCAGGCTGGAATTCTCTAACGAAATATCGCTTAGATTTAGCCCCACTAGTTCGGAAAGCCTGAGCCCACATGAGTAAAAAATCTCCAATATTGCCTTATCACGTATTTCAAAAAACGTTTTGCCAGAATTTCTTAGTAGTCTAGTGATTTGGTCCGGATCAATGGTCCTCGGGAGATAAGACTTGGTCTTCGGCGTTCTAATATTTTTTGCTGGATTAT
The DNA here is from genome assembly GCA_902567095.1 of uncultured OM182 clade bacterium. GTDB lineage: Bacteria > Pseudomonadota > Gammaproteobacteria > Pseudomonadales > Azotimanducaceae > UBA9659. The sequence goes on along the minus strand of CACFLG010000002.1, from coordinate 13,046 downwards.
TCTTTATAGCTTTTCTTTCTTTGAGAAAATAAAAAAAAGCTCTTATTGAGGAAACTTTCCTCTGGATGGTTCTGGCTGATAAGCCCTTTTTGAAATCAGAAGAGATGAAATCTTGAATATCTATTGAAGTAGCAGATTCTATGGTCTTAGCTTTTTGTTTTGAGATAAACCTCTCAAGAGATCCGAGGTCTCGCTTGTAGCTTAAGATAGTATTTTTTGCCAGTCTCTTTTCGACGAAGAGGTATTCAAGAAATGAAGTTATATTGATTTTGAGATTTAAGCTTTTCATTTCAAGTTTTTAGATTCTTGGGGATTAAAATAGAAAACATATCGGCTAAAAACTCCAGAAAAAAAGTTTCTTTTCTTTCCGAAAAGAACTCAGGATCCTCATGACCTAGGTTAAAAAGAGCTATTTCGCCTCTACTATCTCTTATTGGCACAACCGCGAATGATTTAGCTTTTTCACTCTTTTGAAGAAACAATTCTTGTCTTTGCTTCTTCGACAGAGATCCTAAAATTGGTGAAGTGGACTTAAAAAGCTCTAAACTATACTTGCTCAAAGAGTTTTTGTTCCTCACTTGGATAGATGAACTAATTTGTAGTTCGTCTCTGCCTAATATAATCAGAGAATACTCGCATTGAAGATGGGTATGAGTTGCAGAGTGCAACGATTCGAAAAATCTGTTTTGGCTATCACCCAGAATTGCTTCCTTTAAAAAGCGCTGACTCTTTTTGAAGATAGCGGCATTCTCTTTCGCGTTCTCAAAGAACTTACGAATCTTCTCTTTCGCTTCTCGCTCTTTCTTTTTACTTATCTCTAGCTGTTTTTCGATTAGTGAGATAGTTCCTTTTTCCTGGTGGGGAATTTTCAACTCAGTCAAAACTTCTTCATTGTCAACGAAAAACCCTGGGTTTTCTCTAAGATATTTCCTGACTTGTAACTCCTTCGAGGTATCTGTCATGTGTTGAATATTCCTTCGTAAACTTTTTTAGACGGGCCCGACATGATCATCGGTTTCTCGAAGTTATTCCAGATGATATTCAGTCCCCCTCCAGGTTGATTTACCAAAACCTCAGAGTCTAGTATTCCTGTCTTTATTCCGCACGCTGCAGCCGCGCATGCCGCGGTCCCACAAGCACTAGTTTCTCCAACGCCCCTTTCAAAAACCCTGAGGTTTAGTTGTTGTCTCGACACGAGTTCTATAAAACTTACATTTGCTCCGTTAGGAAAATTTTCATGGCTACATACTTTTTTTCCAATTTCAGCGACTGGGTAGTTTTGCAGATTCGCAACTTCAATAACAGCATGAGGATTTCCGATGCCTACAGGGATTATAGGCAAAGAAATTCTGTCGTCTTTAATGTCTAAGAGGTAATAATCTCCCTCTTTTTTTGAAGGTACGAATGGAATTCCTTCGGGCCTGAAATCGGGAATTCCTATTTCAACAGAGATGTTTCTGTTTTCTTCTAGGGTGCATTTAATTACCCCTTTCTTTGTTTGAAGCCTAATTTCGTCTCTTGAGGTTAAACCTTTTTCCCGAACGAAGGTATGGATACACCGAGCACCATTACCGCATTGCTCTGCTTCGCTTGCATCGGCGTTAAATATCCTATACAAAAAATCTGATTCAGGATTAGTCGGAGCGCTGATCGTTAAGAGCTGATCAAATCCTATTCCCGTTTTCCTATTCGCCATATCTCTAATTAATTGGGGATTCAAATCAATTTTTTTTTCTATCATATCGATAACTAAAAAATCGTTTCCAAGACCATGCATCTTCCAGAATTTAATATGCATTTAAAATTCTCACGTTGATCTTAAATTCTCTAAGAAAAAAAGGTCAGAAATTTTTTCCCTGTTTCTGATGCAGAAATGGCTTTTGTCTGCGACTAAAATTTCGGCGGCTTTAGGTCTTGAATTATAGTTAGAGCTCATGGAAAACCCATATGCTCCGCAATCTAAAATTGCTATCAGATCTCCTTCAACAATGCTCAAAGATCTCGCTTTGGCTAAGAAGTCACTTGTTTCGCAGATAGGACCAACTATTTCCCAATCTACGGGTTCTGGATATGTGCGTTTTTCTACAGAAACAATTTCGTGCCAAGATCCATAAAGAGCTGGTCTTAAGAGATCATTCATGCCGGCATCAATCACGGCAAAGTTTTTTTGGCCATTGTTCTTGAGCAGAATAATCTTAGCCAAAAGCAACCCTGCGTCGCCTACTATAGACCTACCAGGCTCCAAAATTAATCTTTGGGGAATGTCTTTCATTGATTTTTTGATTTCACTAGCAAAGTCATTCCAATTAATGACTTCCTCGTCTTTATACTTAATCCCTACACCACCACCTATATCGATATGAGATAGATTTATGCCTTTTCCTGCCAGCCTTTGAACTAGGTTAATTAGGATATTTAGAGCGGCTCGAAAAGGCTCAATCTCTGTTATTTGAGATCCAATGTGACAGTCAATTCCCACTAAATTCAAGTGCGGGTCTTCATGAGCACGTTGAAAGAGATGTTCCGCACTATCTATTTTTATACCGAATTTACTCTCGGCTAAGCCTGTAGATATATATGGGTGTGTTTTCGCGTCTATATTCGGATTTACTCTGAGTGAAACGGGTGCAATTTGGCTGCAAGAACTTGCGATCTGAGCTATTTTTTCTAGTTCAGCGGCTGATTCTACATTGAAACAACGAATCTCATTTTGTAATCCTTCTATGATTTCCCAGTCCTGTTTCCCGACACCTGAAAAAACTATTTTTTTTGGATCTCCTCCTGCTTTCAAAACTCTTGCTAGCTCTCCTCCCGATACGATGTCAAATCCTGCGCCTTGTCGAGCTAAAATTTGGAGAATTCCTATGTTTGAATTTGCTTTCACTGCGAAACAAATATCAGTTGTTGTCGAGGAGAAAGCACGCTTAATAGTAAGAAAATTTTCAACGATTTTTTCTTCAGAATAAACGAACGAGGGCGTCCCATATTTTTTCGCCAATTCCTTCATTGAGATTTTATCAAAAAAAAGTTGATTATCTTCTCTACTTAACATTCTTAATCTCTTATGGTCTGAGATATTATTTTGCTTTCGACTAGATTCTCTTTGTCGAAGTTTTTTGTTTCAGGCAAATAAAGAGGCCCTGTTTGTCCACAAGAACTTATTGCTGATAGTGTTACTAATATAAACAAATAAACTCGATGCATTTTGCTAACTCTTATTTGGGCGGAAGAATTATACTTAACCTTTTTTAAATGAAGAAACTTTAATTTAGACGCCTATCAAAAAAATTTTCTTGAAACCTCTTCCAGAATTATTTCAAGCTCTGTAGTGTGAAGACTTTTAAAGGCTTACATTAAATAGTCTTTGTTTAGCTTCTTTTATGGCAATTTCTATATTGCTTGGAGACGTCCCACCATAACTAGTTCTAGAATTTAGTGATCCTTCCAACGAAAGGATCTCATAGATGTCGTTATCGATTAGTTTGGAGAATGATTGGAATACTTCGAGTTTAATCTCAGATAGTAGGCAATTAGATTGGATTGCGTGCTGAACTATTTTTCCAACAGTTTCATGAGAGTCTCTGAAAGCTATGCCTTTCTTTACTAGATAGTCAGCTAAGTCCGTTGCAGTAGAGAATCCCTGTGTGGCAGCGGTTGCCATCTTTTCTCGATTCACTGATATTTCTGGGACTAAGAGGATGAAGGCCTTTAGGCAATCTTTTATTGTATTCGCAGTATCGAAAACAGGTTCTTTGTCTTCCTGATTATCTTTATTGTACGCGAGCGGCTGTGCTTTCATTAGTGTTAAAAGATTAAATAAAGATCCGTAAACTCTGCCCGTTTTACCTCTAACTAGCTCGGGAACATCAGGATTTTTTTTCTGGGGCATAATAGAGGAGCCGGTGCAAAAACTATCTGGGAGAGAAATGAAATCATATTGAGGTGTGGACCATAAAATTAGTTCTTCGGCCCACCGAGAAAGGTGCATTATAAGCAAACTAGAATTAGAGCAAAACTCAATGGCGAAATCTCTATCGCTAACTGCATCCATTGAGTTTTTCGATACACTATCAAAACCTAATATTGAAGCTACTTGAGCTCTGTTAATTTTGTATGAAGTGCCTGCAAGCGCTGCTGAACCTAGCGGCAAAACGTTTAATCTTTTTCTGTAGTCGTTGAAACGGTCTATGTCTCTATCGATCATTTCAAACCATGCCATCATGTGATGAGCGAAAGAAATCGGCTGTGCGACCTGAAGATGTGTGAATCCCGGAAAAATTGTGAAGGTCTCCTTTTCTGCAAGCTCCAGGAGAGCCTTCTGGAGGTGCTTTAGATAATGAGTAATCTGGTCTGTAATATCTCTCAGATACAACCGCAAATCGGTAGCTACCTGATCATTGCGAGACCTTCCTGTATGAAGTTTTTTGCCGACCTCTCCGATTCTCCTAATTAATTCGTTTTCGATATTCATGTGAATATCTTCAAGTTCTAAGGACCAAGATAGATTTCCTTTTTTTATATCTTTCTCGATACCTTTGAGACCTTTGATTATAGTGCTTCCTTCTTTTTTCAAGATTATGCCCTCAGAAGCTAGCATTTCTGCGTGAGCAAGCGAACATCGTATATCGTAAATCGCGAGAGTTTGATCAAACTTGATCGAGGCTGTGAATTCTTCTACAAACTCGTTGGTGCTTTCAGTGAACCTTCCTTGCCAGGGCTTTTTAGTCTGTTTACTCAATTTTTTGGTCTCTTTTAACTATTACCTGATTATATCAGCAACTACCTTAATTCGAGTGAACAAAGATTTCTAAATTTTTATCAATAGGTGTTCTTAATGCTAATATCTATATGGATTTGGCGTTGCTGTTTGAAAATTTCATGAAAAACTTAAAGATCGCTACAAGAAATAGCACTCTGGCACTTTGGCAGGCAAACTACATAAAAAACTTGCTCACAGCAAAATACAATGATTTGAGGTGCGAGATTGTTCCTTTCATCACCCAGGGAGATAGAGACAAAACTTTGTCTTTGAAGCACATGGGAGGGAAAGGCGCGTTTGTCAAAGAGCTTGAGTTGGCCTTAATTGAAAGAAGAGCAGACATCGCTGTTCATTCGATGAAGGACGTCCCTGCTATCCTTCCAAACGAGTTAGAAATTGCATCAATTGCTCGTAGGCATAATCCACGCGATGCCTTTATCTCTAACAAACATCGAAGGTTATCTGAGATGCCTGATGGCGCAAATATAGGATCTTCCAGCATGCGCAGGTTAAGACAGATTGGTTTGCAATACCCCAGGCTAACTTTTTCAGATATTAGAGGCAATATTGAAACTAGGTTGAAAAAATTAGATTCGGGGAAACACGATGGGATAATTTTGGCCGTCGCCGGAATCGAGAGGTTGGGACTAAGTTCAAGAATTTGTGAAGTTTTGGATGAAAATATGTGTGTTCCTGCTACTGGGCAAGGGGCTATCGGAATCGAAATAAGAAAAGATTCGGATGAAATAAAGGAATTAGTTGTCTCCATAAACGATAAAGATACTTTTGCCTGTGTTTCTTCTGAGAGAAGAGTCGCCTTGGAACTAGACGCGAGCTGTGATCTCCCGATCGGTATTTTTGCTTCGGTTTCTGGAAATAAATTTAGTCTCCGAGTTTTTATAAGCGATAGCTACGGCAAAAAAATCATCAGAGAATCCATCTCTGGTAATTACAAACATATCAGGGAGATAACTAAACAACTATTAACGACTCTTAGGGATAAAGGTAGCAAGGAGATAGTAATTTAAAAAAGTGGCTGAAATGAAGGAATGTGTATTGTTGACTCGTCCTGAGGGAGAAAATGAATTGCTCGCATCGAAGCTAGCTAGCTCCGGATGGGATGTTCTTGTAAGGCCAATGTTAAAAATCGAAGGGCTTACCCCTAGAACTCAGCATCTTAGTAATTTAACTATTTTTGATAAGATAATCTTTGTTAGTAAAAATTCCGTAAGGCATGGTTTGCCCTTGATAAATTATGGGTCCTTAGAGAGCTCTCATCACAATATTTGGCTAGCTATCGGGAGAGGCACTGCCACTGAATTACAAAAGCACGGTGTTTCTGCGAAATTTCCGATCAAATTCGATACCGAATCTTTGTTAGAGCTTGAAGAGCTGAAACGTCCACGATTACATCGGATATTAATAATCCGAGGAGAAGGAGGACGCGATTTACTGGAAAAAACCTTAATTCAGCGAGGAGCGAAAGTTTCTTTATGTGAGGTATATCGAAGAATAGCGCTAAGTTATTCGGATTTAGATACAATACCAGTGGGCAGCGTTTTAACCTCAAATAGTTTAGGAGCTCTAGAGTCGTTGTTGTCAAACCTTCCCGATTCTCGAAAAGATTTTAACCTTGTAGTCCCGTCAAAACGCATCGCTACGATAGCGAAAAATTTTTCTTTCGGGAGTGTGACGAACTCTGAGGGTGCATCTAACGACAAACTATATGACGCGATTATGAGCTTAAAATCCTCTTCTGATGGGGATGGAGAAAGTGATTTAAAACAATAGAAAAAATGTTTGGATTATCCGCACTCAGGAAATAAAAATATGAAGTGGTTGATAGTTGGAAATTTTTTAATAGCTTTGATTGCAATTTTTCTTAGCGCGTTCGTATTCAAAGAATATAAACCATCAGATTTGGCTGCCCTAGAGAGACGAATCATTACCCATGAGAATAAAGTTATGGAGTTAAGCGCCTCGTTAAAAAATATGACAGAAGCGTTCAATGTTAAACAGTTGTTTCTAAAAGAGATGGAGGACCAACAGACAAGTTTTTACCGTGATATTAGTTTAAGAAATGAAGTCTTGAATCAAGAGATCTTATCTATAAAACAGAGAATCAAAAGTGATCCAGAAGTAATCGCATTACTTGAAATTGAATACTTGATTCGAGTAGCGAATCAAAAATCTATGCTCGAACGAAATCTTGTCGCAGCAAGATTTTTGATGAAAGAAGTATCTGAAAGACTAGAGAACAACAGTAAGTTAATTTCGGAGTTTACAATTATAAAGGAGGCTATAGATCAAGATATAAAAGCACTAGAAAAAATTAATTTACCTGATATCTCTAAAATTTATCTAGAAATAGATAATATGGTGAAACGCATAACCTCTTTGAAGTCCTCAGTCGACAAAGAAGAAAGCTCAAAAAGCGCTAACGATATTGAGAACACAAAGTCAGGGTTTAACAATCTTAATACTGATTCGGTTTTTTTGGATATTTTAATAAGCGAGTTGAGCAAGTTGGTTGAATTTGGAAAAATTGATAATGAATTCAAGCCGGTTTTGTCCGATAAAGAAGATTACCTGTTAAGGCAACGAATCAATATAAATCTTAATATCGCACAACTATCACTATTGAGAGGTAATAACGAAATATTTCGAGAATCTTTAGCAGAGGCGAAAGAGACTTTGAGCTCTCATTTTCAGCTCAATGAAGAGCTAGATAGTATCCACGCAGATTTAAAGGCTCTAGATTACATTTTGATTGAGAAACAAGGGCCATCTCTATCTAGGTCTTTGTCTCGTGTTAGAAATTCGATTAACAAAGTAGCCGACCAAGAGTTACATTAACATGAGCCGTTCCCTGATAGTTTTTTTGTCTATTTTTTTTGCTGCCGCACTGCTTACTGTATTGATTGAAAAAGATGCGGGGTTCGTTCTTCTGAGTTATGACAACTACTTTTTTCGGACTAGTTTTTGGGTTTTTCTCGCGATTTATCTGATAAGCCATTTGGTTCTTTACATTTTGATTCGAGCTTTGGTTGGCTTCTATCGATTTACCAGAAAAGATAGGCTTGATGTAGCTGATCGAAATCGAAAAAAATCAGATCTTAGTGCAATCGAAGAGGGCTTGATGGCTTTTTTTGAAATGGATTACCCCTTAGCAGTTTCTCACCTCATCAAGGTTAAAACCCAAGGATCTCTCTGGAGTATTATTAGTCTCTTCGGTGCGCAGTCCGCCGAAAAGATCGGAGACACTGATCGTCAAAGACTTTTTCTTGGGTTTGCCAAAAAAGGAAGCAAGCGGATAAAGGAAAGAGCGGATCTGTTAGAAGCTGAGATACAGCTTAAGCAAGGAGATCCGGATTTAGCCATCGAAACTTTAGGACAAATAAAAAGACAAACGAAACGTTCAATCGAGATAGAAATTAAAGCCTTGCTTGAAGCTAAGAGATGGCAAGATGTTTTTAAAAATCTTTCCTTGATTGAGGAGTCACAAGATCGTATGTTTTTCGAGAATAAAGCGGCTTTCCAAGCTCTCAATTGCAATAAGAAACAAGATAAATTATTGACTGAAATATTTAATTCTTTCAGTAGAGAACTTAAAGATGATCCAGAGATAATCCTTGCCTATATTGAGGCGCTTAAAACAAAATTAGAGGGAGAAGAAATTCTTGTCGCTGCGTTAGATCGTGTTTTCGATGTTCGTTTGATAAATTGCTATTTTGAGATCTCAATGAAAGACCGAGAAAAATTGGATAATTTAACACGTTGGTCGGAAATTCATTCAGAGAATTCGCTTATACCGCTCTTTAAGGGAAAGATCTATGACGCTCTGGGAGAAGACGCCTTGGCTGAAGAGTTCTTAATTAAAAGCAAAGGTCTGGGTAATTCTGCCGCGAGTCAAGAGTTGTTAAAATTCTTTGTCACGAGGGGTAATCTAAAAAAGGCTAGGCAAGAAATAAGTACAATCTAAGTATGTTTCCTGATTATGATTTTTATCTCGGAGCAAATGAGAAGACGTCGGAAAACATGTTTTCTTCAGGCATACCCTGATCTATAAAGGAATCTAAGGTGGCGTAGACCATTCCTGTACTTCCCGAGACATACACGTCTGTGTTGGAGAGATCATTGAAATCTTGCAAAGCTGCTTCGCCTACTAAGCCAGTTCGCCCTTGCCAATCTGATGATTTATTGGGCTCACTTACAACTGGGATATAGTGGAAATTGGAATATTTCTCATCCCAAGTACTACAGAGATCATCAAGATATAAATCATTAGGCGAGATAACTCCCCAATACAAAAAAGTTTCTTGTTTAAAACCATGGGGTTCCAAAAATTCAATTATACTCTTCATTTGTGTTATCCCAGTACTTGCGGCGAGAAGAATTAATGGTCTAGTTGGAGGTTCTTCTATATAGCAGTTGCCGAGCGGGGCCTCTATCTCAAGCACCTCCGAAGAATTAATAATTGATTCGATAGTTTCTGAGTCTTTTGACTCTGGTGTAGGTTTGATATGCAGTTCTATTTGCTTCTGCTTTATCGGGGCGCTCGCTATTGAAAAGGGGAATTTTTTCTCTGGTGTTATTATTTGCAGGTATTGCCCCGCAAAGAATTTTAGATCCTTTCCTTCAGGCAGAGACAGGAGTATTTTTCTAGTGTCTCCCTGGAAATTTTTAACTGAGTTTATTTCACAAAGATAGCGAGTTGTCATGACTACTTTCGTTTCATGGAAGCAAAAAATTCCTCGTTACTTTTTGTTTTTTTCATTCTCTCGAGCAAAAATTCAATGGCAGCCAGATCATCCATTTCGTGTAAAATCTTCCTAAGGATCCATACCTTTTGAAGCTCTTCTTCGGACATGAGGAGGTCTTCTCTCCTCGTTCCCGAACGTCTAATATTTATAGCAGGATAAACTCGTTTCTCAGCGATTTTCCTCTCTAAATGCAGTTCTAAATTGCCAGTTCCCTTGAACTCTTCGTAAATAACTTCGTCCATTTTTGAGCCTGTATCAATTAGGCACGTCGCAATTATTGTGAGGCTTCCTCCTTCTTCGATATTTCTGGCTGCACCAAAAAATCTCTTCGGTCGCTCAAGAGCGTGAGCATCAACTCCACCGGTTAGAACCTTTCCTGACGCCGGTATCACAGTATTATAAGCTCTGGCTAAACGCGTTATTGAATCTAAAAGGATCACCACGTTAGTCTTTTTTTCTACCAGTCTTTTAGCTTTTTCTATCACCATGTCTGCTACTTGAACATGACGGGAAGGTGGCTCATCGAAGGTGCTTGCTACAACCTCACCCCGAACTGATCTTTGCATTTCTGTTACTTCTTCTGGTCGCTCATCTATCAGAAGAACGATTAGATGGCATTCAGGGTTGTTGCGCATGATAGACTGGGCTACGTTCTGCAGAATCAGAGTTTTACCAGCTTTTGGAGGAGAAACAATTAAAGCTCTCTGGCCCTTACCTATCGGAGCTGTTAGATCTATTATTCTTGCTGTCAAATCTTCAGTGCTTCCGTTTCCTGCTTCGAGAGCAAGAGCTTCATCGGGAAAAAGAGGGGTAAGATTTTCGAAAAGAATTTTATTCTTGCTGTCAGATGGATCATTGAAGTTGATTTTGTCTACTTTCAACAAAGCAAAATATCTTTCACTATCCTTCGGGGGTCTTATTTTTCCGGACACGGAGTCCCCAGTTCTTAAATTAAACCTCCTAATTTGACTAGGCGATACATAAATGTCGTCTGGGCCCGCTAAATAGGAACTATCCGGGGATCTAAGAAAGCCGAATCCATCTTGAAGGATCTCAAGCGTCCCATCTCCATAAATGGATTCGCCTGATTTGGCGTGTTTACGTAGGACACTCGCTATTATTTCCTGTTTTCGAGATCTGCCAAGGTTGTCCATTCCCATTTCATGGGCGATCTCTAATAATTCAGGTATTGGTTTTGTTTTAAGGTCAGTCAGATTCATAGATTCCCTTTTCAGAGATAGTGAAGGTTTAATTTAGATAGATTTGATTTTTCTGCGAGTTATTCGAAGTAATTTCTTAGGGAAGGATGTGACGCTTTCTCAATTCAATTTTTATTTTGTTAAGTTATACTTTTATTTACCGTTGTCAACCCTTTTATTTTAATCGCACACTTCTTAGTTTCTTGATCATTTTTCTTAAGTTAGATGTTGCTGTCTAGGAACTCCGTCAATTGGGATTTTGATAGTGCCCCAACCTTAGTCGCTTCGACATTTCCATCTTTGAAAATCATTAGAGTCGGAATTCCCCTTATCCCATACTTTGGTGGAGTAGCCTCATTGGCATCAATATCTAATTTACATACCTTCATCTTTCCGTCATATTCTTTTGCAATTTCTTCTAGCACAGGGGCTATTACTTTACATGGCCCACACCACTCAGCCCAGTAATCAACAAGAACGGGTGTTTTAGAACTCAACACTTCCTCTTCAAAAGAATCATCAGATACGTGTTGTATTTCAGACATCGTTTTTCCTAGCCTTTTTTAAAGTCTTATCCTAAGCCGAGAGCACGAAATAAACAATATAATTCCCAGATAAAAGATGACTTTTCGTATTAACGAAGATCTTGAGCAATCTCTTTCGCAAAATACGTGAGAATCCCATCGGCTCCACTACGTTTAATAGCAATCAGAGATTCGTTTATAGCCTTCTTTGGGAGCCATCCTTTGTCGATAGCGCCTTTTAGCATTGAGTATTCTCCGCTGACTTGATAGGCGAAGGTTGGGATCTGAAACTCCTGTTTGATCCTGTAAATTATATCTAAGTAAGGGATTCCTGGTTTTATCATTACCATATCCGCTCCCTCTTGTATGTCTAAAAACACTTCATGAATCGCTTCGTCTGAATTGCTCGGGTCCATTTGGTATTGTTCTTTTGATCCTCCTGCTAAACTACTTTTTGACCCAACTGCGTCTCGGAAGGGTCCGTAAAAACTAGAGGCATACTTAGCTGAATATGCAAGTATCTTCGTGTTTTTAAAACCTTTTTTTTCCAGTTCTGTTCTTATGACTCCTATTCTGCCGTCCATCATGTCTGAAGGAGCGATGACATCAGCTCCAGCTTCAGCATGGCTCAGGGCCTGCTTTGTCAGGACTTCAAGGGTTCCATCATTATCGATGGTTCCATTGTCTTCTAATATTCCGTCTTGCCCGTGGTTTGTATAAGGATCTAAAGCTACGTCGGTAATTATTCCGATGTTAAACTCCTTTCTTTTTATCTCCCGAACTATGCGTTGAATTAGACCATTACTATTGAATGACTCTTCGCCAAGTGCTGTTTTCTTTTCTTTTGAGATTACTGGGAAAATTGCTACAGCAGGAATTCCCATCAACTCTATTTCTTCTATTTCTTTAAGGATTCTTTTTTCTGGGATTCGCTCGATACCTGGCATGCTTTCTATTTTGGTTCCATTTTGCTCTTCAGTAACGAAAATCGGATACACGAGATCGTTGACCGTTAAATTATTTTGTCGGACCATTCGCCTACTCCAATCGTCTTTTCGTAGCCTGCGAAGACGTGTTTCAGGGAAGCTTTTAATTGCTTTAAACATCTAATTGCCTTGATATCTTGAGGTTTAAATTCCTAGATCGATTATTTTGCGGTAAGCGATTACCATTTGCTAGTTCTCTAATTCTCCAATTTGTTGCTGATCTGTATAAAGCACATTACTGTAAGAATAAAAAAAGCAAAGATGGTCCACTGGGGAATACTAAATCCTAAAAATTCCCATAGCACTTCAGCGCAAGTCCCATCTTCAAGAATAATCATTCTAAGAACTTCAAAAAAAGGAAATATCTCTAGAAGATAATCTAAATCTGGACCACATGAAGGCACTAAATCTGGTGGTAAGCTTTGTAAATAGATTTGTCTACCTGCTAGTACTCCGCCGATCGAAAAAAAAAGGACTTGGCAAATAGCGTAGCCTCGAAAACCCGTTTTTTCTGGGTTATGCAGAGCCGCGATAAGAGCTAAAACGCCGCCTATCCCCATACAAGCTCTCTGGAGGGCACATAGAGGGCATGGATCGAGCCCTTCTACTAACTCGAGGTAATATGCGAAACAAAGTAGAAAAGAGCAGGATAAAAAAATTAAAAACCCTATTCGTTTGCGATTAATCTTTGTTATCACTCTCTCTTCCATTCTTAGGTTATTTTCTACTAATCATTCTCTTGTAGCCATAATGCTGCAAAATCTATCAATTGGGGATAGAAAAATCTAAAATCGCGATCAAGTTCCCCTTTAACA
>CACFLG010000001.1 GCA_902567095.1 uncultured OM182 clade bacterium | reverse complement strand
GACATTTTTCAAGCTAGACTACTCAGCTGGGGCTTCTTCTTTCTCAGGAGCAGGTTGCGATCTGCCTCCAAAACGCTTTCTGAATCTCTCAACCCTTCCGCCAGTATCAATGAGCCTTTGCTCTCCTGTGTAAAATGGATGGGAAGCGGAAGAAACATCAAGAGGGCAGTATGGATAAGTATTTCCATCTGTCCATTCCTTGGTTTGATCGGCTTGCATTGTAGAACGGATCAACCAATATTTGTCCACGCTGGTGTCATGGAATAAAACTTCTCTGTATTCTGGATGTATATCGTTTTTCATTTCATATTCTTGATTGTTCCGAAGAAGCGAACTATACCAGACAGACAAAACATGGCAAATGCATAATTAGAACGAGAATCTTTTTCTTCTCAAAAAGACTATTCCCTCGACAATTAACTTATCCAAAAACTTAACAAATTATGGTGAGGCCCCGACTTTCTTCAACTCTTTCCAACCCGTTTTGAATTAGCGAAATCCTCGGACTGGGAAACTGGCTTTGCGCTGAAGCCAATTTTGTTTTGAGTATTCGGATTCTCCGTCTACAACGTGCAAGGTATAAGCGTGACGTGAAAAGTTACTCGTGTTTGGCGAGCTGAAGTGTGGCAAAAGCCCGTCGAAGACAATAAGTGATCCTGCTGAGACCTCGAGCGGAATTGCGTCCTCTAACTCTGGCCACGGCTCATCATCAAGCGATTTCATAGACGATTGGGCATTTTCTACGATAAATTGTTGTCGAAGTTGAGAGCACTTTTTCGCAACCCACAGGCAACCATTTTCTTGAGTAGCGTCATCAACGGCGAACCAAAAGGCTTTAACTGTGTTCGGCCGAGTTGTAAAGAAAGTTGCGTCTTGATGCCAATCGACTTGATCACCAATCCGTGGCTGCTTGAATATATACATCGACTGCCAGATTTCTGGCTCCGTTACGCCAATATCACGAGAGATTTCTTCAAGCCTAGGATCTCTGGAAAATTTATCGAAGACTGGGTGCAAGTCATGCATTGCGTGCCCCAGTTTATTTATGCATTGTTCTGGTTTGAGTTTTAACAGCCCATCTTCTCCGAAGGCCCCGGATTCAAAAAAATACGATATCTTGTCCCCAGATGATAGGAAGTACTCAGTCGCATCGCGGCCGGAGCTATCACGGAAGATCTCTGTATGCGAGGTTAAATCAAAATCAGAGATCAAATTCATCGTAGCTGTGCGAAGAGATTCAAGCTCTTCATCTGATTTGAAATTTTCTAATATCAGCGATCCATTATTATGGAATTCTGACACTTGGCTTTCACTGAGCAAGAGGCGTTATCCTTGAAAAGTTCGTGGGAAGTTACTATTTTATATTATCTTTTACCTACCCTGAAAGCCGTTTGTTTGTCATTTTCTAATTCTCTTAGATTATCTAATTTCCGGAAATCGCCCTTTTTGAAGTTTTCGTTTTCGAATTGATGAAACCCATTTTCTATAGCTTTCGTCCGTGTTTTTATGTCTAGGCGAAACGAGATCATTTCTCTTTATCTCTAGAAAAAAGATCAAACAAGGCGTCTAATAGTCTGTTATGTTAGAAATAAACTGAAAAAAAACCGAGTAGATATTCAGATATGAGACTAGAGAACAAAACAGCGGTTATATCTGGCGCAACCGGTGCTATTGGAACTGCAACCTGTAAACTTTATCACTCAGAGGGCGCTAACATCGTAATGGTTGGAAGGTCAGAAAATAAACTTCAAGATTTAATAGAATCTTTTGACGACAAATCAAAGCTGAGAACGATCGTTGCTAATTCCAAGGATGAGAAGGAAATTCGAAATGCGGTACATTTTGCTAATGACCAGTTTGGTTCACTAGATATTGTATTGGCTAACGCAGGCACGGAGGGGGTCGTTAAACCTCTGACGGAGTTTACCGTAGATGAGTTCAACGAATTTCTATCCGTGAATGTTGTAGGTATCTGGCTTTACATGAAGCATTCGATACCATTGATGCAAAAACAAAGAAGTGGTTCCTTCATCGCGGTTTCATCAGGCGGCGGGGTGGTAGGGTTTAATGGCCAACTGTCCTATATCGCAAGCAAACATGCTGTAAATGGAATGGTAAAAACAGCATGTATTGAAAATGGTCAATACAACGTGCGAGTAAACGCGCTAGCTCCAGGCCCCGTGGACAATAGAATGATGAGATCTTTAGAAGAGCAATTAAACCCAAGTGATCCAGAGGCGTTAAGACAGAATATTATCTCTCAGATGATTCCAATGCAGAAATATTCAACGAACGAAGACATTGCAAATCTGGCACTCTTCCTCGGATCCGATGAATCAGCGAACTGTTCAGGAGCTGTGTTTCTCTCTGACGGAGGCTTTACGGCGGCATAAGATCATCCAATACCTTATTTCTCAATGCTTTTAAATTTTCAAGAGAACCCTAAACAATCTCCTGAAAGGGACCTTCTGGAATGGCATTGCAACAATTTAGATGAGGAAATCAAGGCCCTCTAAACTTTTATGAAGCTAGTATATTCTCACCCTAACCCCATCGTGCTTTGCAGCATGTCCAGCGCGTTAAACGAACTCGGAATAGAAACAGAGATTCGGAATGACATTTTGGGCGGAGCAACAGGAGAAATAGCTCCTGGTGAGACCTGGGTAGAGCTGTGGGTGATACGCGATGACAAAGCCCCCGGCGCCTCTAAGCGAATCAACGAAATACTAAAGCAGCCCGAGAGAGCTGAATGGATATGTAATTCCTGTCAAGAAACTAACCCGCCGACATTCGATTTTTGCTGGCTTTGCCATGAACCCTGCTAATTCTAATTACTAAAATAAGATTCTGGATCGTAAGTCCAGATAGAAAAACTCGAAATAAAGCGACTAATTAGACAGTATTGTCAATTTTAATTGAGCTGACTTCGATAATAACCGCAGAAAGATTATCCTTTGCGCCTTTTCTCAAGGCTTCATCGGTCAATTCTTCGAGAGCTAATTCAATCGTTTGATTTTTCAATGATTTCGCTATGTCCGGTAATGTTAACTCTTTGTAGAGTCCGTCTGTGCATATTAAATAGCGGTCGTGAGGCTCAAGGGGCGCAAAGTCCATATCAACCCTGAGATTTTGATGAACACCGATTGCTCTCGTTAAAATGTTTGCTGTTGAAAGCAACTGAGCCTTATCCTGAGAGATTTCGCCCCGCCTTACTCGCTCTTGCGCAAGATTGTGGTCGGTGGTCATTAGCGTCAAAGAACCGCCCCTAAAGCGATATATTCTGCTATCACCCGCCCAAAGGAAAACAACAATGGACTCAAAATTAAGCATTGCAGCGACTGTGCTTCCTATTACTCGTTTTTCGAACATTACTCTGCACGCTATATTCGCGAGACGAAACCTTGCCTCAATGTCTCTAATACTCTCGCTCAAAGTCTCTAGCCGTTTAAAACTTCTTAAGTTGTCTACGACAGCTGAGCTAGCTAGATCGCCGTCTTTTATCCCTCCTATTCCGTCAGCTACAAGCCAAAGACCCTGCTGTTCATCGACATAAAGAGCGTCTTCGTTTTTTTTGCGCACCAAACCAATGTGGGTCCTCGAACAGGAAGAAAATTGATATTTTTCTAGGGTTCTTGACGCAGCTAATTGGTTTTCAATATCTTTTAGGTGGTCCGTATTTATTGGCGGCAAGGGAGGCTCCCCGAAAAAATTTAACGGCTAAAGGGTCTTGTGCTTATTACTTCTCAAGACTGAGCAACCATTGGCTGATCCTCTTTCAAAGTTCTTATGATTTCGTCAAGAGACTTCGGGCGCTCTAACGGTTTTTTCTTGAGACACCGCATTGTTAGGTCAGCAATTAAATCGGAGGCCACCGCCCCTCTTCCAACAGCCTTTGGATCATCTGGATTTCTGAATCGAATATCATCAAGTAATTCTCTAACAATTTTCCCCTTAAAAGGCGTCTCCCCAGTTAAAACCTCGTAAAGCACAGCGCCTAGGCTATATATGTCAGCTTGAAAACCAATATTCACGTCACGATCAATTTGTTCAGGGGACATATACATAACCGTGCCTTGAAGTTTTCCCTCCCCGGTCATGTTGACCAGACCATCTACTTCATTTGTCTCGTTTTCCTCAGAAAGGCTGTTAGGGCTTTTAGACCAAACCTTCGCCATTCCCCAATCTAACAAAAGCACCTCTCCGTAGGGACCAACGAGAATATTATCTGGTTTAACGTCTCTGTGCAGCACACCTGCAGAATGGGCATAAGCTAGGGCGTTAGCAATCTGAATAACAACACCGAGGAGTTGGGAAAGGTCATACCTTTCCCGATAATTGAGTAATTCTCTCAGCGTATAACCACGCACTAACTTCATTGTAAAAAAGTAATTACCTTGATTGTCCCGTCCAATTTCGTATGTTGGTATGGTGTTTGGATGCTGAAGCAATGCTGAGATTCGAGCCTCGCGAAGTAAGCGTTTTTTCTCTATGGGGTTATTTTGAAATTCAGAACGCAACGTTTTATAGCAGACCGTTCTTCCGAGGTGCAGATCCCTGCATGACGTGATAACGGACTTACCTCCCTTGGCGAGAGCAGAGAAAAAAGCGTAGCGTGTTTTTTGGTTAAGAGCTTCCGGAAGCGGCGCATCGGTATCCTCAAGAAATATCTTGCTCTCTAAAAGCTTTTGTGTCTCCAAATACGACATAAAGAATCCTCAGCACTTTTGTATCTCATAAAGTTACTAAAGCATAGTCTTTTGACCAATGAGCCCCCGCTTTTTCTTTTTGATCTTTAGAGATTGCTTCTCAAAGCTCAGCTAAACCAACTTTAAGTGATTAAGAACCTGCTCTAAAGCAGATGGTCCGCCCATGGTGCCATCACCCGAGTTTGGCATGTCGCCGTTTTTGAAATCGGCGAGAGTTTCTTTGCCGTCTCTTATGTCCTCTGGTTTAGGTGCCTTATAAATATCTTCTTTCTCAACGGCAAATAAAGGTTTAGATCTCGCCCAATTTAAGCGAGCAAAGTATCCACCTCCTGCTTCGTAAATGTTTGCCTTAGCTTGGCAATTTGGGTGAGCCAGCCAGGCTACCATCGCTGAAACCTTGTCTGGGGAGAGTCTATCTGTGAGTGCCTTCGGAGCACTGGGACCAACCGACTTACCTTGCTCTTCTCGGCGCTGATTAACAGACGTAGCGAAGTCCTGAGTCATTCTCGTATCTGCTTGTGGAATCAGTATGTTGCACTTTATATCTAATTTTAGCTTAAGAGCTTCAAACTGCAGAGAATTCGCGAGGCCGATAAGGCCAGCTTTGCTTGCAGCGTAGGCGGCTACTCCAGCGCCGTACATGGCTGGAGAACATGTCATAATCGAGCGTCCATATTCTTGCTTAACGAAGATTGGCCACACAGCTTTCATAACACTGAAAACACCCGTTAAATTTATATCGATAGTGCGCTGCCATGATTCTAAAGTTAGCTCAGACCAAACCTCAGGCGTTAATATCCCGGCGTTATTCACGACAATATCAGCTCGACCATAAGCCTCGATCGCAGCCGCCACGATCAACTCGCCTTGCTCAACGGATTCGTAGTTGGCTGTCGCCTCTCCCCCTGCAGCTTTAATTTCTTCGACTACAGCGTCAGCCACTTTTGACTCAACACCACCCCTGCCGTCAGAAGCCCCCCCCCAGATCGTTTATTAAAACCTTGCATCCTCTCGAAGCCAGAAGAAGAGCATGCTGCCGTCCTAGGCCCCTCCCGGCTCCAGTGATAATCGCGACCTGTCCAGTGAAATCTAAGGTATCTGTATTTTTCATTCTTTGTCTTTTCCTATGTCTTGTTGGATTCTATACAGCAACGTGATCTTGCGTCAGATTTGCGGGACTTAACATACCCAACTATCTTTAGTCTTTCAGGGAGCTCTCGACTCTCTAATGTAACTCATAAGTTTGTTCACCAGATGCTCAACCTCCAACAATAATCCAATCCCTGAACCCCATCGTATCTTTAGCCGATGAGAATTAATTTAAACAGAGCGTCGTACAGCAATGAGATTTTTTATTGCAAAGTCCTTAACAAGTTTTTTTAGATTCTTTGCTGACACCTTTTTCGCTAAACGCTACGGGCACAGAGCCGTAGTGTTAGAAACTATAGCTGGGGTTCCTGGAATCGTAGCCGGGATGTTGCTGCACATGAAGAGCCTCAGGAAAATGAAGACAGGATATGGCCCAGAAATCAGGGAGATGCTTGCTGAGGCGGAAAACGAGCGGATGCATCTCATGTTCTTTATTGAAATAGCTCAGCCTAATTTGCTGGAGAGATATTTAGTTTTGATTGCACAGTTTTTCTTTATGGCTTTTTATTTCGTCCTGTACGTTGTGGATTACAAGACAGCGCACAAAATGGTAGCCCTTTTCGAAGAAGAAGCCGTGAAAAGTTATACAGATTATTTAGCGCTGGTAGAACGTGGACACGTAGAGAACGTGCCTGCACCAAAACTCGCGATCGACTATTATGGTATGGGCACCGGCGCCCGATTGTCCGATCTGATAATCAGGGTGAGAGCAGACGAGCAACATCACAGCGAAGTTAACCATTCCTACGCAGCTTTTAGCAGTCCCAGGCCAAAACCAAAAAAAATTCGTCTCGGAGCGGGAGAGCCAGAGGGATTGCGCTAGGCGTCGAGATTGTTTAATTTTCATTTGGGTGAGGCCAAAACAACCATTCATGTTAACGAAATCCGATCTATCTTCTCGTAGGCGAAAAGTGAAAACCTAGATTCCTTCTCTAGCATCACACCTCAAGCTTTAGGGCTAAGCAGCTTAACGCTCAATTGTTTCTTAGTTAAATTAGTATTAAGTTAATGACATATACATTTTGACGTGCGCGGGAAAATTTATGAGACAAGAATACGATATTGAATTAAAGGACTTTCAAAAAGACTATCTCGCAGGCATTACAGAAAAATACGATCTGCCTGATATGGGAAAAGCAATCCGTTGCTTAATTGACTATGCCATCGAGATGGAAGAGCAAGAGATTGAGATCTTCAAATTGGAACGCTGCCATTCCTGCGATTGATTCAATGATTACTTTAGATTATTGAACCCGACGCGCGGGAGTAAAACCAAAGAGGAACGTGCAACAGTGACGGAAAAGAAACAGGACCCCGATAGCCCTAAGGTGGATATGGATAACCTATACGGCTCATGGAAGTACGCGAAGATTACTAGCGAGCACGTAACCAAGGCCGTCGCTAAAATGAATAAAGATCATCAGAAGAAAGAAAATATTTCAGAAGAACCTCAAAAGAAGCTAAAGCCAATCAAATGAATTATCCGCTCTCTCTCGAGAGGCATGGGTAATAACGCTTGATTCTGCATGGTCTACAGAACGGCATTACAGTCGAAATGTATTACATTCGAGACGTTAGCTGCCCCGCCATTAGAACCAGTTGTGTTTTTTCAAAAAGCAAGACCTCTACTTAAAACTATAGCCGTTCTGCCATGGGACTAAATGAACTTGAGTGGTTCTCAATACAGGCATAAGTTATTCTGAATTAGATATATGCATAAAGAGGAATCTATTGATGGGAAGAGCTAAAGAAGTTATCGAGCAGTTTTGGGGGATTCAGGATGGAGGGGATTACACCAAAGTAGTAGACCTATTCTCGGAAGACGCTGTACTCGTCGATCCTTTTTTCGGGACATTCGAAGGGAAAGCGGCGATCGCAGAATTCATGAAAAAAATGAACGAAGAAACGGCCTCCTCCGGCACAAGTTTTGTAGCCAGAGAAATCGCTGGAGACAACGAGGTTGCTTGGGCACAGTGGACTGCACAAACGCCAGCAGGCGAGCTCGAGGGGTGCGGTTTATACCGCGTAAAAGATGGACTGCTCACCTATTATAAGGATTATATGAACGCCCCGGCGAAAACTTAAGAGACTTAGCGAGGATAAATTTTCGTTATGTGTTTCTAACCTCCCTTCAAACAAGCACGAAATAAGCAGTAATAGCCTATGCTCACTAGAAATTAAAAAAAAAAGGGTCAACCCTCTGCGCCCACTTTTTTCATAGTCAAACCTCACACTAGTCAAAATCCACTTCAAAACACCCGATCTTTTTGATATGTTGTATCATACCCCTGATAAGAAACCTAAGGTGAGGGTTGATCAATGCAAAGTCCAGCACACAAACTTCCTGTTACTGTTTTATCGGGTTTCCTCGGAGCAGGCAAAACAACTGTTCTGAGTCACATCCTAAACAATCGGGAAGGCAAAAAGGTCGCGGTTATCGTTAATGATATGAGCGAGATCAATATTGATTCTGCGATCGTTCAAAATGAGGTTTCTTTAAACCGAAGCGAAGAAAAGCTAGTAGAGATGAGCAATGGTTGCATCTGTTGCACCCTTAGAGAAGACCTTTTGGAAGAGGTAACAAAACTCGCCGAGGAGAAACGATTCGACTACCTGATGATTGAGTCCACTGGAATTTCAGAACCCCTGCCCGTTGCTGAGACTTTTACGTTTGCTGATGAGAATGGCGCCTCGCTATCGGACGTAGCCTCGCTCGACACCATGGTGACGGTCGTTGACGCCATTAATTTTTTAAAGGATTACGATGAAGCTAAAGATCTTCAAGACACCGGCGAGTCGCTTGGAGAGGATGATGCTCGAAGTGTTACAGATCTTTTAATAGAACAGGTCGAGTTTGCAGACGTCATATTAATCAGCAAAACGGATATAGCAAAAAAATCTGAAGTCGACCGATTGACTGCAATCCTAAAGACACTCAATACTCGCGCAAAAATATTGCCTATAAAAAATGGCCAAGTCCAAGTCAGTCATGTCTTAGACACAGGCAAATTCAGTTTTGAAGAAGCGCAGAAAGCACCAGGTTGGCTAAAAGAAATGCGGGGCGAGCACGTTCCGGAAACTGAGGAATATGGTATCGGCAGTTTCGTTTATGAGGCACGGCGACCATTTAATCCTGAAAAATTCTATCAGTTTCTTCACACAACCGAGCGATTCGGCAAGTTGATTCGCTCCAAAGGTTATTTCTGGCTAGCAACCCGACCTCGTTTCGCAGGGCAGTGGAGTCAGGCGGGAGGAATTGCTCACTATGGCTTTGGTGGAATGTTTTGGATGGCGGTGCCGAGAGACAACTGGCCAAAGGATTCGGAATCCCTAAACGCCATTAATCAGCTGTGGGTAGAGCCTTTTGGCGATATGCGCCAAGAACTTGTATTCATCGGCCAGAATCTCGATCAAAGGGGTATCAAAAAAACTCTCGATGAGTGCCTCCTGACTGAAGAAGAGGTTCTTCAAGGGAAAGATTACTGGATTAAGTTAGAGGATCCTTTTCCTGATTGGGACCAAAATAATGAGGCAAGCTAGTTCAATTCCAAGAAAAAATAGGTAATCCAAGACGATGCAACACGTATTGACTGATCGAGTCAGTGATCTCAAAAAAATCTATGACGAAAATATCGAGTTAGTCTCGGTTGCGCGTTCTAGTTCGGAAAGGCTTGAATCCCTCGCAGACGGGTTGTTCAAAAGAAGAGCAGTCATAGAGCTTGACTGGCGACAGGCGGCGACGGACAAAGAAACCCCGCTAAGACAGCTTGAATGTGTAATGCAAACACAAGAAGAGGCAGCATTCCTCGCAAACGAAATTAATTTCGTTAACAAGATTCTGCGTGAACTTCTTGACTGTGAGGAAGTTAGGGTTCGCGTTGCCACTATCCATGGACTCATGTGTCCGAAGTTTCATGCTGATCATGTTTTTTGCCGGATGCTTGTTACAGTAAGGGGTCCATCAACAGAATGGATTGCCTGCGACGACGTTCAGCAAGATATACTTAGTGATTCCGATTCGGATACACTTCCATTAAAAGAGGGAAAAACAATCCGTAAGTTACTCCCCGGTGATATGTCATTACTTAAGGGAGGAAAATGGCAAGACGGATTTAGCGGTGTCGTCCATCGCTCGCCCCACGAGGAGGGTCCACGCCTATTATTAACCTTCGATCCAATTCTCACGGGCTAATGTGTTTCGAAATTTTTCTATATTTTTAATAAAACAATTTTCCACCCAACTAGTTTGTATAGAGAAATATCAGTAGGATAAAGAAGTATCTACTTAAAGGGGGAAGATCTTGGCGAACTTAACATTCATGAACCAGACCATTTTCGACCACGGCGCGAGCCAACAACTCGGTTCCGTACTGGTCCAACACGGCATTCGTCGTCCGTTGTTATGCACAGACCAAGGACTCGTTAGTCTTGGCATGGTGTCTAAATTGACAGACACGCTTAGCAATGAAGCCGCGCTTACCATTTTTGACAAGACCCCCGAGAACCCAACTCAGGTTGCCGTAGAAGAAGCGTTAGCTCTCTATCGAGAACTAAAATGCGATGGGGTCGTTGCTTTTGGTGGAGGGTCTTCAATGGATCTAGCAAAAGCGGTGGCGCTCGGTGCGACACATGAGGGAGACCTGTTGGAGTACACTGCTGGTTTGGGAGGAATTGAAAAGATTGGTCAAGTAGCGCCTCTTATCGCAATACCAACAACGTCCGGGACGGGAAGCGAGGTTTCATCTGGCTCCGTGATCATAATGAATAATGGCGAAAAACTAATCCTGATCAGCCAAAATCTTATACCGAAAACCGCGATTTGTGACCCTTCGCTAACCCTAGGTTTACCAGCTCGCTTAACCGCAGCGACAGGCATGGATGCAGTGACTCACTGCATCGAAGCCCTGCTCTCCCCAGCCATCAATCCGCCAGCAGAAGCTGTTGGATGTGACGGCATCGAGAGAGCGGTTGGACAGGGACATTTATTGAAAGCAGTTGCAGATGGACAAGACGCCGATGCGCGGTGGAATATGATGATGGCAGCAAGTGAAGGCGCAATGGCCTTTAGCAAAGGCCTAGGGGCGGTGCACTCTATGAGTCACGCCTGTGGCGCAGACCAATCACTGCGCCTTCACCACGGGACGCTGAATGCGGTAATCCTTCCCACTATTTTGGACTTCAATAGAGATCACGTAGGTGACAAGTATGCTCGGCTAAACTCTGCAATGGGAATTAGTAACGACTCGGATCCCGCTGAAGCTATTCGAACCTTAAACTCCGATCTCGGTCTTCCAGCAAATCTGGAGGAAATGGGAGTTAAAAGAGATGCGATTCCTGATCTGGCTCAGCATGCGGCGAAAGACATCTGCACTTTCACAAACCCCAGACCGGCTTCGGTTGAAGACTATGAAGATCTTTATGACAAAGCGCTTTCAGGATAAATAGAGAGAAATTTTTTAGATGAAGTTTGACTGATAAAGAACATTTCAGTCGAAACTTAAAGAGCCATAATCAGTCGTAACCCAGTGACAACCGGGTTACGCTTCTTTGAGTTATCCAAAACCAAGAGCCCTGCCTTGTAGGTTTTGACACAGAGACGCTCACCTTTTTAAAGAAAAAAACTCGCCTTATTCCCCAAGATTCGTTTGTATTTAAACGAAAGCAGTGGCCGATAGTTTGTAAGAAGCTCGTCGCAAAAGCGAATGAGGGCAAGCAATCACTTAGAACCAGATAGGTTTCTGAAAGTTGCTTTTTCTAGGTGCCGCAGCACATCTTAAATTTTCGCCCACTGTCGCAAGGACAAGGGTCGTTTCTGCCAATTTTTTTCGAGCGGCGTTTGAAAGGCAATACAGGAGCACAGCAATCCGAATCGCTGCAGCAGGAGGTTTCTGTCTCCTGAATTTCATAACTCTTTTTTGTGTCTTCCATAAACGAAGCTACTTTCTATTATTTATCGACTGGTTCCTATCAAACGCAGATCGCGTGAAGCAAGCCCTCCTCAAACGTCTGATCAGGAAAACCCGACTTGGCTATTACTTCAATTCGACTATCCTTTATATTCTTAAGACTCAGCCGGTCTACCCCATCTCCCGAAAAATTATAAGCTTGAGAGCCGTTATTGGTGCGAAGAGTAGCTTTTATTCGCTCTGCACTTGCCGACCCAAACAAACTCGCGATTAGCCGGTCATCAAACACAAAAGAAGACCTAAAGATCCATCCATATGACTCAAACTCCTTACCGAGATTCTTAAAACGCAAAAAACCCTCCGCGGGAAATGTTTTTGTCTCCTCTTCCGCATGTTCAACCCCCTTTTCGCTGAACGAATCGAATTCATGGGTTACCGGGTTGTCTGTCGGGTTATAACGAGAGATTTCTTCTAACCACTCTAAACTTAATCTGCTCGACGGGGCTCCTAAAATTCTTGGAGGTCTCACTAAACGAAGAGAGTCGAGATATTTCTTTAGTTGGTCGATTTCGTTTCCCTCATACAAATCCGATTTGCTCGCAAAAACGACATCAGCAACTTCAACCTGTTGCTTGAATATCGGATTTTTAGTGTAGCTTGAGTCGGATATTTTTCGGGCATCAATCAGTGTTATAGTCGCTCCCAAACTCAATAAAGAGCTGTAATGTTGGTCTGTAAGGGCTTCAATTAATTCTCTTGGATGACCTAGACCAGATGGCTCGATGATAAGTCGATCGGGTTTAGCCCTGGCCAGGAGCATATTTAGAGCCATGTGCAGAGGAATCCCTGATGAGCAACACATGCACCCTCCTGGAACTTCTCTTACAAATATATCGGGGCTTCCTGACTGAGATAACATTGCTCCATCTATGCCTACCTCACCGAACTCATTCACAAGCAATGCCCAGCGCTCTTTTTCTGGCTTTTGGCTCAATACGTTCAAAATATTTGTCGACTTACCTGCGCCGAGGAAACCAGTAATAATATTAGTTTTTACGCTCAAGGCTGACGCCTCAGCCACAGTCTCTGGGTTGCTCGCATTCAGAAATGCGGCAGCGTTTGAAGTTTACTGTATGACTGCCAGCGACAAGACAAGCACCAAACAAAGTAGCAACTTTCTCTAAGGCTTCGCCAAACAAATCGTGTCCGAAAAGAGCTGCAAATGTCATTACAAGGAGACCGCTAACTCCCCAAAACATTACTAACCACTGCCGATGCCGCCTGCAACCGAGCGTTAGACCAACGCTACTTAAAGGAATTACCAAGAAGAGAAGTGCTTTGTGAAAACTCTCGTCTCCTAGAGGCATCGTTGCAATGACGGGCAGCATTGTTAACGCAATTGGGAGTGCCAAGCAATGAATCGCGCAGAGTGCAGACAAACCAATAGCAGCGCTGTCTAGAAACCCAGTATTTTTCTCTAACTTCGCTTCCTCTGACTGGCTACTCACTGCAATTCCCGCATAATGAATCGAACTCTAATTCCTGATTAGTCAATCTAAATCCCGCTTTTTCTGCACTCCGCTTCAAAGCACTCATGAGACTCTTCCCTAAACTTATTTCTTCAACTAAATAACAGCTTCTGCAAATAAGGAACTGCGATAACTCGTGCTCATGATTGCAGGCAATGTGAGAGCAGGCCACGTACTTTTGGGCCGAGTCAAGACGATGGACGAGGTCCACTTCTTCTAGAAAATCAAGGATTCTATAAACCGACATAGCAGGAAGCTGGGAATTAAACTTGTCTCGAACATAATCAGTCAACTCGTACGCGGATAGTGCTTTCTTGCTTTCCAAAAGCCCTGTCAGAACCTGCTTTCGTTTTTCGGTGAACTTCACCCCGCGATCTGCGCAAAGGCTTTCAGCGTGACTGAGAGAACTTGCGATGTCAGGGGGCGAACGTCTATTCATGAACCGTTTTCTCTTTTATGATATAACATCTCAGTCTTAACAACCGAGAGATTAGCTCATAACATGCACTTGAATCAATGTTTCTTTTTTCTACTCGCCGCTAAATTAGCGCCTGTTTGGAACCTCTTCACGATAGGAGCAACGCGGCAAAAGAGAGAGCAAAAAATGTGCGCGTATCCCCGGTTTCGGATTGAAAGCAGACGTTTTTTTTCGTGTGTGGGCCTATTCCTAGCTCTTGCACTCTCCCCGAAGCTAGTAGCTGAAACGTCTACCACTAAAGACTATCGCACGTTGGAATCACATCAGCATGGCCTAGCAGAGTTGAAGATATTGCTTGAAGCCAACCGAGTAGAAATTGAATTCGAATCGCCCGCTTTCAATCTCGTTGGGTTCGAGCATAAGGCATCGAGCCTCCAAGAAAAAAAGGTAGTGAAAAACGCCATAGCATTGCTGGAATCACCCACTCGGCTAATAGCTTTTGGAGGGAGCGCTTGTTCCCCAGAAGCAACCCAAATTGATGTCTCGTCTGTCAGCAATGAGGAAGACGAGCATGACCATGAAGCGGAACATGACCATGAAGCGGAGCATGACCATGAAGCGGAGCATGACCATGAAGCGGAGCATGACCATGAAGCGGAGCATCAACATGAGGATGAGCATGCTCACGAACACGAAACCGAAACGAGCCACGCAGATATCATTGCTCGTTATAGCTTCTCTTGTGAAAACAATAGCGATTTAAGCTACATTGAAATAAATTTTTTCCGTTTGTTCTCAGGATTAGAAAAAGTTAAAGCGCTTTGGGTTGGTGAAACAGGGCAAGGTGCTATGCAGCTTACCGCGTCAAACAGACGCCTAGATCTGAATTAGACATATAAGCTCAGCGCAGTTTGAAAAAATTTGGCGGGAAAAGTCTTACAAAAAAAGCTAGGAAGCCAAATTAGATCCATTGATGCAATATGAACTAAATGTAGGGCTCAAAGATGTGCATATCCATTGAATACGCAGACCTTCCTAAATTATTTTCAGTCATAGAAACTTTAAGCATCCCGGAAACCCAGATAGGATCGTAAAGAGCATCCATCTCAAGCCCTGTCGAGTAATTCACTAAAATAATCTGATTAGGTGGAGGTGGCGGCATGTGAATACAGGCGCCGAAGTATGGAACCAAAAAAAATTG
The DNA here is from genome assembly GCA_902567095.1 of uncultured OM182 clade bacterium. Taxonomy (GTDB): domain Bacteria; phylum Pseudomonadota; class Gammaproteobacteria; order Pseudomonadales; family Azotimanducaceae; genus UBA9659. The sequence continues at coordinate 111,084 of CACFLG010000001.1, read as the reverse complement.
TGTGATGACTTGATTGTCATCGAATTCGAGCGGCACAACAAATCCTGGAACTCGGACGGCTTGACCGTCAATTTCTTTTCTGACATTTACTGAGTTAAGCGCTTGCTGATACATGTCATCAGCGGCCAGTGTTCCAGCACCGCCGCTAGATTTGCCAAGCACATCTTGATCAGAACCTTCGACAATATCATTTAAGTATTCAGGCGGGTTCAAGAGAATTTCCAATTCCTCTTTTGGAATAAGATCATCCCAACCAATAGATGAGTACCCAAGTTCCGTCTCCTCATTATCGAAGACTTCACTCGAGCCGCTAGTTTCAGGTTTCTCGACTGAAATTCCAGGAACAAACCCCTCGTGGGGTTTTACGGAAGCGACTTCATTGCCCTTTTCTGCCCCGCAGGCCGATAAAAAAATTCCCGTCGCTAACGTTAAAGCTTTTAGATCGATTTTGGTGTTCAACTTCTTTCGCCGAATTGAAAATTGAGCTACTCCTTCAAAACAGTATATCATATTAAAGTCACTAGTCTTTTAAGGCTGATCTTTAAAAAAATGACAGTAAACATCGAAAACCTGCGTTATGCCTACGATAAAAAAGGCAACGAAACTTTACTAGATATCCCCCGATGGAATATTGCTAAAGGAGAAAAAGTGCTTTTGCACGGGCCATCGGGTGGAGGGAAGTCAACTCTTCTAAACCTAATTAGTGGCATCCTCCGGTCTTCTGAAGGCAAGCTAGAGGTAATGGGAGAGCGCTTAGATAAAATGAACGAACGCGAACGAGACCGATTTCGAGCGAACAACGTAGGCTATGTTTTTCAAAGCTTCAACCTTTTCCCTTTTTTGAACGCCTATGAGAATGTAGATCTATCGCTTTATTTCTCCCAAGATGCCAAGCCCAAAGGATCTAAGCAAAAAATAGAAAATCTCCTCAGTGAACTGAACCTCAGCAAATCAGACTGCGCCAAGCCTATAAGAAAATTGAGCATAGGGCAGCAACAAAGAGTTGCTATAGCAAGATCTCTGATTAAGAAGCCGGGACTCCTGATAGCGGACGAACCCACCTCGTCTCTCGATGAAGAAAACAGGAATCAATTTATGTCAGTGCTGTTAGATCTCATTAATGAGCAAGACACGACGCTGCTCTTTGTCAGCCACGACCTATCTCTGCGCCCGCATTTTAATCGAGCCGAAGCATTGGCTGGTATAAATCAGGGAAAAACAAACTGATGGTTTTCCTCGGGCTCGCTTTCAAAAGCCTCATTAGTCGTCGAGGATCAGTTGTCTTGACGTGTTTAGCAATGACCGTAAGTATCTTTGTAATATTGGGGGTAGAGCATATTCGGACCCAAGCCAAAGAAAGCTTTTACAACACCGTCTCAGGTGCAGACCTTATTGTCGGAGCCAGGACTGGCTCGGCAAACCTTCTCCTGTATTCGGTTTTTAGAATAGGTTCGGCAACTAACAATGTATCTTGGGAATCGTATTCGGATATTACTGCAGATGACAGAGTTAAATGGGCAATTCCGATCTCATTGGGAGACAGCCACAAGGGATATCGTGTCATGGGAACAACCCTCAGCTATTTTGAGCACTACAGTTATGGGAAAAAAAGAAATCTGAAATTTGCAAACGGGGAACCTTTCCATGATCTTTTCGATGTGGTTTTAGGTTCTCAAGTAGCAAAAAATCTTGGCTATGGAATTGGTGATCAGATAACGCTAGCTCACGGGATTGGAAAAACCAGCTTCAGCATGCATGATGACAAACCATTTCGAATCTCTGGGATCCTTGCCCCGACCGGAACGCCTGTTGATCAAACTCTCCATGTAAGCCTTCAGGGCATTGAAGCTATTCACTTAGACTGGCAACCTGGATCTCGAAAGTCGGGGCCGGAAGTGAACTCGCTTGTGAAAGAAGATCTCGCTATAAAAAGTATTACAGCTTTTATCCTAGGACTAAAATCCAGGATGACTACCTTCGAGGTACAGAGAGAAATAAATGAATTCTCCCAAGAGCCGCTACTGGCGATCCTCCCTGGTGTTGCGTTAGCTGAGCTTTGGGAGATGATCAATATTTTAGAGGGTGTTCTTCAGCTCATCTCCTATCTGATATTGTTCTCAGCATTGCTGGGTCTTGCAGCGATGCTCTTAGCATCTATGAGAGAGCGGGAGCAAGAGATCAAGCTATTTAGAGCAATTGGAGCGTCACCGGGCTTTCTATTCGTTTTGATTCAGTTAGAGGCGCTTATCATCTGCGGCTTTAGTATCCTAATTGGATCCGCGTGTTTACTGCTATGTCTTGGTGCGACAAAAGAGAAGCTTTCCGCCAACTTTGGTCTTTACGTCGAAGCAAACATTTTCTCAACGAATAGCGTTCTCTTGTTATCTTTTGTGGTAATCGCAACCGTTGCAGTTGCCTCAATTCCATCATTGGGTGCATACAAGCAAGCGCGCTCAGTTACATAGAGATCTATTGTTTTTTTGCGGTCTCGGTCGACTTACCTTGATCTGGCGCCCATATCAGCGGGGCTGATACCTTCCGACGACTACAGCCTTGGATTATTGTAAAAAGCTTTATTGACTTTCGATTGATAAAGCCTAAGAAATGGATTAAGTGTCATTCGAGGCCAGTCAGAAAAAAGAAGGCTTATTACGATTCGTTCTTCACCATCAAGCATCGGCCGAACCCGATGCCTAATATGATCACCTCTAAAAAGTACTAAGGCGTTCGTCAATTCTTTCTTCGGAAACGTGGCCACAGAACCATTTTGCTCTAATTCTAACTTCGCGGAATCTTCGCCCGTTTTCTCGACCAGTGTAATAATACCGGCCCAACGTTTTCCCAAATAAATGCTCCCGTCCACGTGCCAGTCGATACCATCCCCACCGTCAACTCCTTTATAAAGTAAAAGACTAATCCGATTAGTATCCTTAACTGATACATACTCGAGGGACGGAATGCCCGTCGCTTCCTGGACTCTCGACTTAAAATCGCTTGAATTCAAATAATCTAACCACTCCCCTTTGATGAACTCCTTTAATTCATGCCCCCCAATAGCAAAACCTCGCCGCCACTCATTATCACCTCGAACCCAACAGCTTTTTAGCTGGCCTAGCTCTGCGAGCAGCTCCTTTAACATAGAGTCAGCAAAGACGTTGGGCACAACGTGAAACGTTTGCGCAATGGGATCGACGACCCCACGCTTATTCATCTTATTGTGCAGATAAAGGCGCCATTCCGCTTTTAGAAGCCTTCCGAAAGATTGAATCATAGAATTGAACCAGTCTTAGCGACCGATATATTTTTCCCACCAATGATGAAAATTTCTTATTCTAATCTCATGATTAGATATCCAAAGTCCTCTCATACCTCTTGAGTGAAGACCCTCCTGCACCCCCTGGAGGCATGACGCATCTTGATCTAAAAGCAAACCGGATGATCTGTCCCCGTGACGATAAAACGAATGTTCCGGCCGACCCTCTAGCACTTGATCTCCTAATTCAACAAAAAGATCAACCGCTCCAGCGTTTGAATCAGCTTTCGTCTCTCCTTTCGGAACACGATTGAAAATCATGCGATCAAAGTACATCTTATCGGTATCCGTTGGATGAGGTCGATGTCTGAACATCCACATTTGCTCGCCAAAGAGATTAAATGTTATGTTCGGAAAGACGTTGTAATGGTAATCGGCCGTCAATTGATCGTCGGTTAGTTGAGAGAAATCAAGGCCAGTCTCCTCTGACATTTTTCGTTTATGGGAAGCAACCGCACTTCTTAAAGTGGTCACATCACCTTTAAAATCCTGAACAGGAAAACCCTCGGATTTTAGGTAGTCATTCATTACCTCGTTTAAAGACTTAGTCTCATCAATCTTTCTGGGACTAGGAATATACATGGGCGCAATAAAACGCGAGTGCCGGCCATAAACATCCATCTGTACGTTAACGTCATCAGCAATAAATTCTGATTCCGGATGAACCCCGCGCACATGATAAGTCTCTGAGAAAATATCCACTGAGGTTTTCCAGTTGCAGTTCCATTCGATAGTCTCATCAGAAACTAAGACCATTTCCTCAAACTCATAGGGGGCTAAATGCTTTGGAACCACGCCGAGATATTCTTCTAGCGGCTCAATGTCGGGATCCATTGAAATCCAAACAAAACCTCCCCAGGTATCGCATTTGACAGACACCAGACCGAGTTCAGACGCTGGGGTGCCCTGGGGAAAATCATCGGCTTCGGGCACGTAGCGGAGCGAACCATCCAGATTCCAAGACCATCTGTGAAAAGCGCAGGTAAGTTGCGTTGCATGCCCGCAACCGGCTGTTTTCAAACGGTTCCCTCTGTGCTGACAAACATTATAAAAGGCTCGAAGGCCACCATCCGCTGCTCTAGTGATAAGAAAAGACTCCCTGAGATTCTCAAAAACAAAGTAACTCCCAGTTTCTTGTAAGTCGCTTTCTACGCCAGCAAGCAGCCAGGTCTTTGACCAGATCTTCTCGTCTTCTAAGCTTATATATTTTGGATCAGTGTAACGATCCACGGGGATTCTATTCGTGCCCAGCTCAGGCACTGGGGCCTTATCTGTGGGCGTATATTCAAACCTTACATTATCATTCAAAGGATTATCCTTTTTTACTTTATCCTCGCTTAACGCAGAAGCCTTCAATAGGCATGCTTTTCTTATACAGGACAACTAGGTTTTAACAATTATCCCTTCACTGGGAACTAAATCACCAGCGACAAGGCGGCTGTATAATTTAGCAAAACTTTCTAACCCAGATATCTCTTTGACATTCATCCAATCTCGACTTTGCTTTCCTCTTCCTTTCATAAAAGCCTCAGTTCTTTGCTGGTAGCCTGCCCTGCCCCAATCACCTATTCGGTTTTGAATATGAGCAGGAGCAAAAAAGAACTCTGTCTTTTCTTTTGAGATCGGTTGATCTGGAAAACCTTCACCGACATCAACCTGATCCCAATGGGTCATACCAACCGTGAGACACTTCATCAATTGATCTCCCAGTATGGTATTAAGAGAACCTAAAAGTTTCTTATTCCCTGACATATCCACAACGACGGAGCGGAGATCGAGATCCAGCTTGTCGATATCATCATAAGAAAGAACTTGATTATAACAACCTAAGTCTCTGACAAAACTGACGTTCTTCTGAGCTGTAAGACCAACAATCCTAGGAGGATTTTGTTCGTCTGCTAGACCTTGGGCAAGGCCTATACCCGTCTTGCTCGAAGCACTGACTACAATGACTTGCGTCGCTCCGTGATACGACCGCATTACAAGCGCATCACACAAACAAAAAGACGTAACATGCAACGGGAACAAAAGGGCTCTAATATTGTCCATTGCTGGATCATAGTTATCCTCGCCAGAGAGCCTAACGTAGTTGTTATAAACGGGAGGGAGCTCGGTGCGGTGAGAACTTCCATCAAAGAAGCCATGATCCGAAACTTTAGAAGGTCTTAACGTCAAATAATCAGCGGCAGGGAAGTAACCGAAAATCCTCTCTCCAACCAAAAGTTTTGGATCTCTGGAGTAAGTGATCTCGGCAAAGCCCCACATTGGAATGCAACCCCAATTCCCAGATTCATTATCTAGAGCAGGAAAAAATTTCCAATAACCAATCGCATCTCCTGCGACTCCGTAGGTTAAATTATTGGCCGTGAAAGCAAAACTTTGGATCTTCACAACGACATCATTTCCCTCAACAGGAGAATGCATATCGTTTTCTATTATCCGAGTCCGCCTTAAATCAGTTTTGAAGGTTTGAAATTGTTTAATGACCGCCCCCTTATCGAGTACTTTTCAGCGAAAGAAAGAATAAAACAACCAAAAGCCCAACGACAAGTGGTGCCATCGATACCCCAGGGGTCATGCCATTTGCGTATGTTTCCGGAGGCGCATTACCGCTTGCCGAAATCATGTGTAAGACCGTTCGAGCAACCCACTCAATGAGCCAGAATAGATACATTATCGGGATCAGAGCGCGATAACGAAAAATTACTAACCAGCAGACAAGACAAAAGATAAATTGAGCCAAACCCCACAAGGAGAAAAGCCGATAAAACAGAACCATTGGATCGGGTTGGCCCGAAATTAACGCAAAGTTGGCGATTTCATGGAACGCGTATTCAGGAAAGAGGAAATGCGCGATAGATCGGCCTGTCATCAATACGGTAAAAAAAATAAACCCCCAAAGGCTTATCCGAGAGCCTTTAAATTCGTTCTTGGCAACCATCGGAAAAAGCTTATTCACCCCCCAAGATCCCCGAAAGCTCCTTTATTTCTAAGTTGAGCTGTCCTTCTAGACCCGCGGATCGATGCTCCTCGCTTTCCCGATACTCACTGTCCATCATCATTTTGAGCATTGCTGCTCTGCTGGGGTATCTTGCCACTGCCGCAACGTCCCAAAGATCCTCCACTTGGCCTAACATCAACCGAGTTATTTCTCCTCCCAGTACAATTTCTCCACCTACCTTCTTGAGATGCCCCCGGACTTCGTCCGCATAGAGGTCGTAAGCTTCTTTGCCACTCAAAGTTGTTTGTCTTCCGTCTTCATAAACTGCTTTGTCTTTAAATTTTAGAAGATTCAACATCAGTATTGGGGACTTCGTGTCACCCTGAAAAAACCCTTTCATTTGTGATTGGGACGGCACAACCGCATTTTTATAGGTCTTAGATGCCGTTATCACCTCAGAGGACGTGAGTGCCGCATTGGGCAGTGCTGATTCCTCTGAATCCAAAAAAAGCGGAACAACCAGAAACGCCAATGTTGTCCTGTTGGCCCACCCCAAGACAAATATCGTCAATACAATTCCACCAATTAACCATTTTTTTTTCATCGCACTCCCTTCTACTTCTTTGCGGATAAGTTTTTCCATGACAGAGGCCCGGCTAATCTGCTAAATCTATAGCTTCAAAACACCTTAGGTCATCTGTCAGCCGCAAGCACCAAGACAAAAAAATCTTCCTATTATTCACCGAAACCAAACGAGTCGTAATCATAATCCGTATCCAGCGCGAGGTTCAGCCTGTTGTATGAAGCAAAATCGCTCACCAAATGGATTAATTGAATTATTCCCTTATCGCTCAATCCTATATCCTCAAGAATTTTGATGTCTTCGTCCGTTATTTCTCGCGGGTTATTGTTCACTTTCTCAGCGAATTCGGTGATGAGTTTTAGTCGCGACTTCGCTACCAGAGCAGAGGATCCCTTAGAGACCAACTCCTTTGCTTTCGACTTATCTTCACCTAGCCCGTGAACCAGTATCGTACAGAAAGCGCCAGTACAGTATGGGCATCCGTTGGCTCGTGACACAACGATGCCCACGTGCTGAATCTCTTCCATAGAGAGTTCACCGGTCTCCCAAAGCGTCTTTGTGAAACCAAGCTTACTCTTCATCAATTCGGGAAAATTTAACTCGACCGCAAAATGGTTAGGAACTTTGCCCTCCATCTCTGTAACCCAAGCAAAAATTCCTAGTATTTCAGGATCGGTTACTTTCTCTACATCCACAAGCGGTAGCCTTGCCATGAAACCTTCTCCCTATCCTTCATTTCTTAATGTTTAAAAGGATCTCACATAAATGCGTGGACCGATACAACCAAACTCTATAGGCCCAATTCTCGATGAGTCGATTAATTCAAATGGGATACCGTCCAAAAAAGATAGCCCTTTGCAAACAATTTCGCTCTTAAATTGTTCGAGCAGTTTTAACACTTATTTGCTTCGCGAACATAACCAGGTCGTGAGCGGAAATTAAGCTCTCGTGCTAGACTTTAGGATTATGCCAATTGCTACCTTCAAAAATGTATCCATCGCTTTCGGCAAGGACGAAATCCTTAGCGGGGCAGATCTGGTTGTGCATCACGGAGAGCATTTAGCGTTAGCGGGCAGAAATGGAGCAGGGAAATCTACGACGCTGAAGCTAATCAGTGGAGAGTTAAAAAATGACGGCGGAGAGATCTGGACAGAAAAAGATTTAAAGTTCGTTAGCCTGCCTCAGCAATTGCCGATTGCCACAGAAGAAAGTGTTTTCACCGCGGTTAGCTCAGTATTTGACGAGCTCGGAAAAGTAATCTCGGAATATCAAGTCTTAGCTCAAACTATCAAGGTCGATAAGCTAAAGAATGAAAAACTTAATGAGCTTCAAAACTCAATCGAAGAAATGGGCGGTTGGTCGGTCACGCACAAGGTGGAAGCCATTCTCGACCGTTTAAATTTACCCTCAGAAAAAAGATTGTCAGAACTGTCAGGGGGTTGGTTAAAAAGAGTGTCTATTGCCAAGACGCTTGTTCAAGAACCAGATATCTGGATCTTAGACGAGCCTACCAACCACCTGGATATCGAGGGAATCACTTGGCTAGAATCTATTATGTCAGCGTTCAAAGGAACGATTCTCTTCGTGAGTCACGACAGAAGATTAATGGAGAGGGCCTGCACTGGGATATTAGAAATCGATAGAGGGAAACTAATAAAGCACGACTGCGGATACTCAGAATTTATTGGCCGGAGAGACAAATCCCTTGAAGTCGAAGCGGAACAAAATCGACAGTTCGATGAAAAGCTAAAAAAAGAAGAGTCTTGGATAAGGCAGGGAATAAAAGCCAGAAGAACTCGAAATGAAGGACGCGTTAGAGCATTAGAGGCGTTGCGCGCTGAAAGAAAAAAGAGGATAGACATCAAAAAGCTAAAGCTCGCTGCGGACTCAGGCATACCCTCTGGGAAGATAGTCAAAGAGGTCACGAACCTCGAAAAAAGTCTCGGCGGAGAGATGATCATACGAGACCTTGACCTGATTATTCAGAGAGGCGACCGGATTGGTTTGCTGGGCAGCAATGGCTGCGGGAAATCAACATTAGTGAAGCTGCTTTTAAGCGAGTTAGAACCTGATGAAGGAACGATCAAAACAGGCACAAAGCTCCAAGTAAGCTATTTTGATCAGGACAAGGCGCAAATCGATCAAAATCAGACGGTATTTGATTTCCTCTCCGACGGCCGAGACTTCATTACTATCGGTGAGAGAGAAATGCACATTGTTAGCTACCTCCAGAACTTCTTATTCAGCTCTGAACAAGCAAGGGCACCAATTCGAACGCTCTCTGGGGGCGAACAAAACAGACTACTGCTAGCGAAGTTGTTTGCTTTGCCAGCGAACCTCCTTGTCTTGGATGAGCCAACGAACGACCTCGATATCGAAACCCTTGAGTTGTTGGAGGACTTGTTGATCAAATACGACGGAACAGTCATTTTGGTTAGCCACGACCGCGCTTTTTTAGACAATGTTGTATCAAGCCTCTTGGTCTTTGAGGGCAACGGAAAGCTAGTCGAACACATTGGCGGCTATTCGAGCTGGAAGGCAGCAACCAAATCACCGCCGAGAGAGATATCGAATACAATCGATGGTTCCAGCGACTACGTTGAACGCAAAAAGCGAAAATCGGACGCTCAAAAAAAGAAACGGGCCATAGAGAAAATTACCGAGGACATCGATCAAGCAGAACAACAACTAGACGCCCTTCATGAACAAACATCCAAAGCAACTTTTTTTGAGAACCCGCAAGAACAACAGGCTGAGATCTATGCGGAAATTAAATCGCTTGAATCCAAACTCTCAGACTTGATGAAAAAATGGGAAGAACTCGAAGTAAAAGAAGAATAACCCGCCTCGAAATCTGCGTCCCTCGTAAACTTAATCAATTACTAGCTTTTGATTAAGGCTACAGACCTGATAAAAATCGCTCGAGCGCTTCGTTAGTTTCTGCAGGACGCTCTTGCTGGACCCAGTGACCGGCGCCACTAATAATTGTCGTGCCACGATAATCATCGCAGCCATTTCCAGCAGCGCTGAATAGATCCATTCCGGGAACAAAGTGCCGCACCGAATCTCTTTCTCCGCCTATAAAGCAGGCGGGCTGCTTAATTTGAAATCCCCTTAACGACTTGAGCTCCTCTAAGTCAATTCGCTGCGCTCGATAACGATTTAAGGGCCCTCGAAAACCTCCCCTTTCAAAGGCTTCAGCATAAATCCGCAGGTCAGAATCAGAAAGCCAATCAGGAAAAGGATCAGGCGATTCAAGGTCATCAAGCAGTAGTTTTGTCTCTGATTTCTCTTTAAGCCAATCATCTAATGGCGCATCACCGCTCAAGGAGAAGTATATTTTTCTAAGCGATTGTTCGGGATCCGCTTCCAGCTCCCGCTCGGCAACGCCCTCTTCCTGAAAATACTTTTGGTAAAAGAAACGACCCTGATAAATTTGCTCAGCAAGATCAAGGAACGACAACTCAGTGCCGGGACTGTAGGGCACGCTCAGCCCTGCGACTGCTCTGACTCTATCTGGATGCAACAATGCGGTGTGCCAAACGATCGGGGCACCCCAGTCGTGGCCAAAAAGCACCACAGGCTCGTCGCTTAATTGCGCAGCGACAGACGCGACGTCAGAGGCTAAATTTTTTAAAGAATAAGACGCTACGTCCAACGGCTTGGAAGTGCCTCCATAGCCTCTGACATCCATCGCACAGACTCTGTAACCGCTCTCACTAAACTTGGATATCTGATGACGCCAGGAATACCAGAGTTCGGGCCAACCATGGACACAAAGGATAACCGGCCCCTCTCCTTCTTCCGCCACATTGATGCTGATCGGACCATTCGTAAACTCTTTAAACCGCATTTCATCCTCCATAAACCAACCATAACTTTCTAATACACTTTCTCTTTAGATTGTGTTCCATTTTATTTACTCTATCTCCGAGTTGAATGGAACGATTATTTTCTTGAAAGTCATTTCTCTTTTTTTATTGTGCGCACTCAGCACCTTGCACTTAGAAGCGATTAGCTCTGATTCCGATGATGCTAGCTTCAACGCGACTGTCTATTTGCTGACCTCCTCAAAAAGCGAAAATACAACCCGAGTTCACCTAATTAACACATCCTCTAGCGACCAATCCTACTCCGGAACGCTATACGATCAGACAGGCACATTGCTTGGTGACGCACAAAGCCCCCTTAACTCATCACCGATTCGTGGGGGTGGACGACTTATCCTGTCTACGAAGGACATTGAGGTGATTTTTGGGGTCAGTCCGTGGAAAGGTCCAGCGATGCTAGAGGTCACGGGAAACGGAACTTTCTCGCTAATGACCAGACTTGAAAACCCAAGCGGGTTATTCACAAATACCAACTGTGCCACAGAGAAACGACTGCTCAACGTAGAAGGAGTTAATTCGGTTGATAAAAGCTATCTTCGCTTGATCAATACGACAGACCAGGAATTGCCAGAGATCAGAGCCTCGCTTTACACGAAATCAGGTGGTGTAGTTGGTGCTGCTGGGACAGTTCTAGTCGATGCCCTTGCTCCCAAAGAACAGATTTGGATTACCCAGCAAACCTTGGTCGCAAAATTCGGTCCAGATTGGTCGGACGTAGCAATGCTCGAGATCCATGCGGGCAGCGGAGTAAAGTTAATTAACTTAAACTACAGTAGCCAGCAGGAAACCTTCTTTAACTTCTCTTGCTCAGAGGGTGGATCGGAATTAGAAAGAATTTATTTGCAGACAAGCTCGTTAAGTGAAAACGAGTCACTTTCACACATCATTAATACATCAGATATACCCCAGTCGTTTCTAGGCACCCTATACAACTCCGATGGAAGCAGGTTAGGCGATGAGGATCAGGCACTTAATCTGGAACCTATAGCCACTAAATCGAGACTGGTCCTCGACTCAGCAGACATTGAAACGATTTTTGGCATCCCAGCCTGGGATGGGCCAGCGATTATTGAGGTTCGGGGGGATGCTGCGTTCAGCTTAGTTACAAAGCTCAAGAGCCCGAGCGGCTTGGTCAGCAACACTAATTGCGTTGCCAAAGAGCGGGTGCACAATGTTCTTGGCTACGACAAGACTGACTTAAGCTACATCCGTTTTATTAACCTCGGACATTTTACATTACCCGAGATTCTGGCAACTCTTTTTGATGCTGGAGGAAACAAAGTAGGTCAGGAAGATGTTAAAATTTTAGACTCTATAGCACCCAAGTCGCATGCATGGGTGTCACGAGATCAAATCGCTGACGCCGTCGGCAATACTTGGAATGGGACCGCGACCCTAAAAGTAAGTTCGGCACCCTCAGACTTACGCCTGCTTAATCTTAACCTTGTGAACAACGAGACCTTTTTCAACTTCTCCTGCTTCGAAGCGGCCAAGAGTGCGGAGAATTTCGCTCCTGTTATTACGAACCTGTCGGACGAGATTTCTTATACTGACGGAGAACTTTTTTCTTTTTTCGTGACTGCCTCGGACGCTAACGACGATCCAATCAATTTCGAAATACTTGGCCAGGATTCAGACCGGTTTAGCTTAGACGCTTTATCAGGACGAATCGTATTCAGGGAAGTACCGGACCCGGAGAACCCCTCAGACGCCGACTCAAACAACCGATACGATTTTTCAGTATCCGTTTCGGATGGGGAACTCACCAGCGAAAAGTCCTTTTCGATTTTGGTGATCAGAACAGAGAAAGATAATGCATCTAGAAACACTCTGAGTGGATGCACCGAAGTAACTGGGCAAGATGCGTTTGGCACGGAATTAACAAACACTATTAAATGCGAGCTAGTCAGCGCAAACTCATCGCGCGAATTTTTCGTTTATATCCCAGAGAAATATTCAACTGACCAAAACCCAGCGCCCCTATTGCTCAGCCTTCATGGATACACCAGCACCGCTCGTACCAATCTGAGCTATTCGGGGTTTCAGCAGTTAGCGGACGAGGAAGGATTCCTTGTTATTTATCCCCAAGGCTCTATCTTGCAAACGACGCAAGAAACTCACTGGAACGTCGGTGGATGGACGGTAGGTAGCGAAACGGATGACGTGCTCTTCATCGAAGAGCTCCTGGATCACTTAGATCAAAATTTGTCGATCGATCGAAGCCGCGTCTATTCCACTGGAATGTCGAATGGGGGTTTCATGAGCTACGAACTAGCATGCCAGTTAAGCGATCGAATTACAGCGATTGCCTCTGTGACAGGAACCATGACCCCACAGACTTACGCCAATTGTAAGCCTACCCGTCCTGTTTCGGTTCTACAAATCCATGGGCTTAGAGATTCCGTTGTCCCATACCGGGGGAATGGAATAATGACTCCCATCGACCAAGTGATGAGCTATTGGGCATCCGAAAATAACTGCGCGCCAGGACCTGAAATTACTCAAATAGCCGATCGTACAGAAGATGGTTTCGGAGGAAACAGGAGACAATTCTATGGTTGCGATAACAACTCATCAGTGGAACTGATTACTCTGGACGCGATGGGCCACGACTGGCCAATCGCTAATAAAATCTACCGATCTCAAGACCTCGACGCTGCATCAGAAATTTGGGAATTTTTGTCCTCTTTTTCGCTTTAGAACAACAGAACTCAAAATAAACGAGGTTGGAGCTATTAATTACTTTTTTGTTCGCCAAATCCCTGATCTAGCTCTTAACATATTGTGTTAATTAAAATTATTTTTTTGCCCAATTTTAGTTCAAAAATTGCTCGCTTCTGTATTAAAAAGTCATTAACGTGGTCCATTAAGGGGCGCCTTGCCTTATGAATAATAAAAATATAGGGACAATTCATGACTAAATTTCGATTCATTTTTATTCCGTTTGCAATTCTATCTCTGCTACTTAGTTTCTCAATCTCCGCTGACGAGAACATGGAAGAGGTTGTTGTGATGGGAAAGCCAATTAAGGCTAGCCAACAATCTGCGATTGAAGCGAAACGATTGGCAGACAACGTTGCAGACATCATTTCGGCAGACGCTGTGGGACGCTTTCCCGATCAGAATCTGGCGGATGCTCTCGGTAGAATTCCCGGCATGGGTATAGAGCGAGACCAGGGCCAGGCCCGTTACATCAGCTTCCGGGGGGTCCCCCAAGAGATACACAACCACGGCATTCAATGGCATTGATGTGCCGGGAGTCGAGAACGGACGAATACCCAGATTCGACGCCTACCCTTCCGTTATTACATCACAGGTAGTCGCAAACAAAGCGATCACTGCAGACATGCCGGGTGAATCCGTGTCGGGATACATTGACGTGAGAACTTTCCAGCCCGGAGACATTGACGGGTTTAGCTTGTCTGGGGAGGTTGGCTTTGGGGAGCAGGACCTTGGCGGCGGAGATGTTGACAAAGCTAATGTCCGGATCTCCTACTCTGACGATTCCTTTGGGGTACTGGTTTATGGGTCATCCAATGGACGAGAACAGGTCACAGACAACCGTGAATATGAATATGTCGGAAGTCCTGGTCAGCTTGTTCCAGAACAACTCGAGTACAGAAACTATCTTCTTGATAGAGAAGATGAGGCATACGGTGGAACACTCGAATTCTATCTTGAAAATGGTGGCAGAGCTTTTATCTCCACAACGAATACCAAGTTCAGTGACACGGAAGAGAGAAACCACTGGTACTTTTACTTCCCATCGGGAGTTGCGGCAAATAGCGGGACCGCCGATCTTAGTGTTCGCCGCCTCCTCCAGGATGCCGATTACAGTAATGAAACGAACGTTAATACCATAGGCTTTGAGTCATCCTTCAACGATTGGGATTTTGAAGTAAGTTACAGCGACATAGAGACCAGACAAACCCTGTGGCTGCCAATTATCTTCTTGAACGCAAAAGGCGGAGATCCGGAAATAACTAACGCATCATACGATGTAACAAACGGACTCGAGCCCATCATTTCATTCGACGAGGACCTCAACGCCATTGATTTCCCGACCCGTTTGCTCATCGATGCCATCGGAGGTCTTGATATCGACAACGACCAGTTCAAGTTTGATGCATCGAAGCAGAACCAGTGGGGTGAGTTAAAGCTGGGCTTTAAGTATGATTCAAGAGACGCGCTAGGGGGCGGGGCACCGCTCGAAACCCAGGCGTCAGGGCTTACTGTTACGGTTGACGAGGTAAGAGCCGCGGCGCAAGGACCCTGGGAAACCCAATTCAATAATGATGCGGGTACCTTCTACGCTGACAATTCGGGCCTCAGAGACATTATGGAGTCCCGCGGCCTGACCAGGCCGGAGTATTCGGCAGACGAAACCCTGGTAATCGAAGAGCAGATAATTTCTGCGTACGCGATGCAGACCATCGACATGGACTGGGGAAACATCATCGTAGGCCTAAGAGTCGAGGACACCGAGTATGAGACAATCGGCCAGAAACTGGTTGGTAGCGTCGCAGAACCTTTGGCGGTGAAACAGAGCTACACCAACGTTATGCCCAGCGCACACGTTAACTGGGACATCAAAGAAGATCAGAAACTCCGTTTTTCATTTTCTACGGGAGTTAGCAGGCCTACCTATATCGAAGCCAGAGCCTCGGCATCGATCAGTGAAATAGGGCAATCAATAACAGGCGGCAACCCCTTCCTCGAAGAAGAAACTTCATGGGGAATAGACGTTGCCTGGGAGTGGTACTACAACGAAGCCAGTATTTTCTCGATTACAGCGTTCCACAGATCTATCGATAATGTGATCGCAGAAGAAACTTTGCAGGTAGATGGAACTCTCTACTCGGACATCGCCACACCAGGAGAACTCTGGGATCTGACTGGTTTTGGAAACGGAGATGATGGAAGACTCCAGGGCATCGAGTTTGCGTATATCGGACGACTAGACAACTACATTGAAGGATTCTGGTCTGGTTTCGGAATTGAAGCAAACGTAACCACCATTGATTCCGAGTACACAGCGCCGAGCGGGCTTGAATTCCGGTTGCCTGGCCAGTCAGACCTGACCTACAATGTCTCTCTGTTTTACGAAGACCATGGTCTTTCCGCAAGGTTAAGTTATCGATACAGAGACGCGTGGCAGGACGAAACCGAAACGGGTGCCGTGTTTGAGTTTACCCAAGCAATCTTCTGGGATGAGCAGGCCCGCCTGGATCTTTCGATACGTTATGATCTTGAAGACCTCATCGGCTACAAAGCGAGTGTCTTCCTAGACATGAACAACCTGACAGACGAAAACGACAGTCGTTACGCTGGCGAAAGATGGAACCCAAGCCAGAATGAATATTACGGCAGGAGATATCTCGCCGGGATTCGTTTTAGCATGTAATACAACTACTGAAAAAGGCCCCGTCGGGGCCTTTTTTTTATCAGTTATTTTAGACTGTTATTCAAGGGCATGTTAGTAATACGGCTGGACCGGTATATATCCTCTCATCAATGCGAAACCGGGAGCCTTGACCGCCCCCAGAACAAGAATGGGCCAACCCGCTCGCCATCACTCAAGAGTTTCAAACGAGAGAACTTTTTTCGCAATGCATTCAGCGCCACACGAGCCTCTAACTTTGCGAGCTCTCTTCCCAAGCAGACGTGCAATCCGATGCTAAAGCTCAGCTGTTTTTTTCCATTTCTTTTCACATCAAATAGATCTGGCGCCTCAAACACACTCGGATCACGATTAGCAGCGCCGTAGTGCATCATCACCTTCGTTCCTGCCGGAATAGTAACTTCGTCAATAGTTACTTCCTTGGAGGTTGTTTTAAAGAGTCCCAGCAAAGGCGGATCAAAACGAAGGCTTTCATTAATTGCATCGTCAGTGTTAATTTCATTACTACAGAATCTTTCCCAAAGCCCCTCATGGCTTAGCAGACGCCAGACCAGATTAGAGATAAGTGAAGTGGTCGTCTCATTGCCAGCCACAAAGATTTGGGTAGCTAACGCAACACACTCATCATCGGACAAATAATTGCCCTCATGCTTTGCCTGAGCGATGGTCGCAAGCAACCCAGCTGAGTGCTCATCCCCGCGCTTCAATTCAACTTGTCCCAACAGATATTGACGCATCTCGTCTAGGTCCTCAGCGTATTCCAACGGATCCTCTGAGCACATATTGGCAACGGAAGCGTCCGCCCACTTCTTAAACTTACTGAGATCATCGGTAGGAATCCCTAAAATCTCGCAAATAATTATGACCGGAAGCGGGAAAGATAGGTCCTCGTGGATGTCCCACTCCGCCTGATTTTCAACCCGGCTAAGCAAGTCATCAACAATCGCCTCTAGCCTTGGTTCCAGGTCGTTGATTTGCTTCGCAAGGAAATCTTTTTGTACTAACTTCCGGATGAATGTGTGGTGAGGCGCATCGGACAGGATCCCTAGCGCGGGCTGAAAATTCGGGCCGTTCCCAAAACCTTCAATAAATGTCTCTGAGTCGAGTAGCGCATTGGCAACGTCATCATATCTCGAGAAAATATAAAACGGCGGGTCATACTTTTCGTAGAGGAAAGCCCTTGGCTCTTCGAATAATTTCTTGGCGGTGAGTGACGGGTCGCTCATCTCGTCATAGCCCATCAAATCTATCTCAGCTTTCATCTGTCTAAACCCACTAAACCCAACTTGGTATAACCAGAATACCGAAACCGACCAAGAATAAAAACAAAAGCATTAGTCCTGAGCGCAGACATAAAAAAGCACACACTTTTCCCCGTTGGGCCACTGTTTTCCAGAAATTTAATGTGTCAATATTGAGAAAAATTTAAGAGCAAGAAATGGCCATATCAATCCACCCAACAGGTGGCGCCGGCGCTGAGATTCTTGGCGTCGATCTATCCAAGCGCATTCCCAAGAGCGATCTAATTAAGATTAAAGTTGCCTTCGCGGAGCATGGCCTCATTTTTTTTCGAGACCAGTCACTGAGTGAAGAGCAACACATTAACTTTGCAAAGAATTTCGGTCCCATCAACATTAACCGATTTTTTGCTCAGCACAGCGATTTCCCGGAGATCGCGATGGTCACAAAAGAACCAGGCCAAACAGGCAACATCGGAGGCGGTTGGCACACAGATCACTCCTACGACCCAGAGCCAGCAATGGGCTCGATTTTAATAGCAAGGGAACTGCCACCCGAGGGAGGCGACACTTGGTTCCTTGACATGTACAAAGCCTACGAGGGTTTGCCTCGCGAACTCAAAAGCAGGATTAAGGATCTTTCTGCCGTCCACTCGGCAAAGCATATTTTTGGAAGCAAGGACCAGCTCGAGATGCTCAAGCAGACGAGAGGACGCATCGGGAATTCTGAAGCCGCAGACGCACTTGCAGACGTTACTCATCCCATAGTCATCTCCCACCCGGAAAGCGATAAGCAGGCTCTCTATGTAAACCCTGGTTTCACGATTGGCATTAAAGACTTGCCTCCGAGCGAATCTGAAAAACTGCTTCAAGAACTATATCTTCACGCCATCAAAGACGAAAACATGACAAAATTTAAATGGAGACTTGGATCAATCGCGTTCTGGGATAACAGGGCTACTTGGCATTTTGCGCAGAACGATTATCACGGGTACCGACGCGTCATGCACCGCATAACCGTTGAGGGTTGCCCGCTTCGCCGCGCCGTCGCCTAGCTAAAAGCCAACAGGCGCTAAACTCTGATTCGGCGAAATGATTATTTTTAGAACAAACAATCAGGGCCCGATGGGCCTACTATTCGCTGGACGGTCAAAGGCACCCTGGCGAAACTTGCTTGCGTCCATCTCCATCGCACTGACCGCTTCGGACATAGTGAACTCATGCACACACACCCGCTCGATAATGCGCCACTCCCCTTCTCTTTTTTCGTAAAGATCCAAGTAACGCCCGTGCCATGTATCTAAAACGTTTGAGTCTTTTTGAAGCAGATAACTTACGTTGTAGCTTTCGCCTCGGGCTTCAAGTCCATTGTCATCAAGCTCAATCACATGATTAAAAATACAATGCGAAGTTGATTTCCAACGTAAATGGCTGACCATGCAGTGATCGACAAATTCCCAAGCATTGCCAACGAAGACACCGTGATCGTCGGTTGCCTCGGGCCAGTAAGCGGACTTCATCTCATCAGGGTCTAGCCTATCCACGCCCCTGCAATAACGTCGGGCAACGTTTTTTATATCTTCAAGATCATTGAGCTGCTCGAGAGTGTAGCGCATTCGGTATGGCACTCCTTGGAAATCAGGATGTTAAGCAACTATATATTTTCTTAGCTGAATAGTTCAACAGGCAAGCAATCAAAACCTGCAGATATAAGCATGCCAAAACCTCTTGCGAGAATTAGCAAAACCCCAACGCATCTTCAAGATCGCCCTTGAGGTCCTCGATAGCTTCAATCCCTACAGAAAGACGAACGAGCCCGTCGACGATACCCAGGCGTTCCCTTATTTCTTTTGGGATAGAGGCGTGTGTCATGATCGCGGGATGCTCGATCAAACTCTCAACCCCACCCAAACTTTCTGCCAACGTGAATAGTTTGGTGTTCTCCAAAAATCTTGTTGCGCTCTCGAGCCCGCCCTTAATCACGACACTTATCATCCCACCAAAACCATTCATTTGTGAGGCAGCAACTTCATGATTAATGTGTCCCGACAAACCGGGGTAATAGACCTTTTCAACGGAGCCATGCGCATCCAAGAAATTCGCAATTTCTGACGCACTCTCACAATGTTGTTGCATTCTAAGTGACAAAGTTTTCAAACTTCGAAGGACCAAAAAGCTATCAAAGGGACTCATTATGGATCCGATCGAGTTTGAGAGAAACCCTAAACGTTCAGCAAGATCAATATTTTCTTCTGAGCATATGGCAATCCCGCCAACAACATCAGAGTGCCCATTGAGGTATTTAGTTGCTGAGTGAACAACGATATCAAAACCTAAATCCAAAGGCCGCTGAACAAAGGGCGAGCAGAACGTGTTGTCGCAAACACAGAGCAAGTTATTTTCTTTTGCGAACTCGCTCACTCTTTTCAAATCTACTACCTTAAGCAGAGGGTTCGAGGGACTCTCTACCCAGATCATTTTTGTGTTGGGCTTTAGATTTTCTTTTAGGGTTTCGATGTTGCTTAAGTCAACAAAAGAAAACTCGAGGTTCGATGATCTTTTTCTAACATTCTCGAACAAGCGATAAGTGCCGCCATAGAGATCGTCCATACTAATGACGTGATCTCCCGAATCGAGCAGCTCTAAGACCGTCGCCGTTGCAGCCATTCCCGAGGCAAAAGCAAAAGCCTTGCTTCCTCCCTCTAAGTCGGCCATGCATTCCTCTAGGGATTGCCTCGTAGGGTTGGCGGTGCGCG
The DNA here is from genome assembly GCA_902567095.1 of uncultured OM182 clade bacterium. Lineage (GTDB taxonomy): Bacteria > Pseudomonadota > Gammaproteobacteria > Pseudomonadales > Azotimanducaceae > UBA9659. The sequence goes on along the minus strand of CACFLG010000001.1, from coordinate 90,962 downwards.
AATAATCAAAACCTTTGAACTTACCTGGGCTCTCCTGAGCATAGGTTGACGTTGCATAGATGGGTACTATCACTGCGCCGGTTGCCGAGTCCGGTTCTTGGCCGGAGTGGATCGCCTTAGTGGCAAAACGGTATTCCTTTCCAGTTGTCTTTGTCATATTAATTATTCGCCACAAAAGTCGTTTTATATTGGTTGATCAAATCCACTTTGGTAATGAACCCTAAGAACGCAGCGCCGTCGCGAATGATTGCGACCTTGCCATTAGCCAAAGTTTCGTATAGTTTCGCTTCGTCGTCGCTGACTTGGAGTGTCTCGAGCTTGGTCACCATAACGGAGCTAACGGGCTGAGAAAAAAGCTGCTCGTTCCGGTAGACGTTGAGCATGATATCTTCCTCGTCAACAATCCCCACCAAGTTGTTTTCACTCATCACTGGGAGCTGCGAGACATCGTCTGCACGCATCCTCTTGAACGCTGTGAGCAGAGTGTCGTCTTCGTTGACCTTTATCATGTCGCCCTTATCAAAACGCCTGCTGATGAGATCAGATAGATTTCCTTGTGTTACGTCTGACAGCAGTCCGTTGTCCTTTAACCAGGCTGAATTGAATGCCTTCGACAGGTATTTATTGCCGGTATCACAAACGAATGTCACGACCCGCTTTGGTGTTTTTTGCATCTTACACCACTTGATCGCGCCGGCGATCAGTGTGCCGCTTGAGGAACCTGCTAAAATACCTTCCTCTTCAAGCATCTGTCGCACCACCGAAAACGCTTCCGCATCAGACACAACAACGCCCTCATCCAGCATCGCTAACTCCACATTAGAAGGAATAAAATCTTCCCCAATCCCTTCGACCAACCAAGAGCCTCCATCGTACTCAAATTCTCCAGTATTGACTGCGTCTGCAACAATGGAGCCCTCGGGATCCGCAACAATCATTTTAAATTCTGGGTTCTGCGATTTCATGTATTCAGCGATCCCTGCAACGGTTCCACCAGAACCAACTCCAGCGACTACCGCGTCAACGTCATGATTCATCTGAGACCAAATCTCAGGCGCTGTTGTGGTCCTGTGTGCGAGCGCGTTCGCAGGATTTGAAAACTGGTTGGCTAAAAAACTTCCCGGTCTCTCACTTGCGATTTTAAGCGCCAGATCTTGGTAGTATTCAGGATGACCCTTAGCGACGTCTGAGCGTGTAATCACTACCTCAGTGCCTAGGCCTTGGAGATGAAGGATTTTCTCCCTACTCATTTTATCAGGAATAACCAGTACTAGTTTATAGCCTTTTATAGCTGCAACCAGCGCCAAGCCGATCCCGGTGTTTCCTGCCGTCGCTTCTATAATTGTGCCGCCCGGTTTGAGCTCCCCAGACTTCTCAGCTTCTTCAATGATAGATAAGCCGATTCGATCCTTAATCGAGCCGCCTGGGTTTTGATTTTCAAGCTTGACGAATAACTCGCATTTGCCCACGTCAAAGCTCTTAAGTTTGACGATCGGCGTGTTTCCTATTAAGTCGATTACCGACTCACTGACAGATTGCATATCTTGTCTTCCATTTTTTTATTGACCAAAAGGGGCTTTTGCCCTAAGGGATCTAATTCACCCGGCGAACCCAGTTTACAGGTTTATTCCGTTTCTGGTAACGCAAACGCAACCAGATAATCTCCCGCGGGAGATCCCATCGCCCAATGTCCGCCCGCTGCAATGACAACAAACTGCTTCCCGTCTAAACTCGTGTAACTCATCGGGACAGCGTGGCCGCCCGTGGGCAACCTAAATTTTGCGAGTTCCTTGCCTGACTCAGTGCTGAACGCTCTTAGGTAATAGTCACTAGTAGCCGCAATAAAAGTAAGCCCTGAGGCCGTTGCCATCGGCCCGCCCATGTTGGGCGCGCCCTTTATCCGAGTGAAAGGGAAAGGCGCCAAGTCCTTTGAGGTGCCCAGAGGAACTTGCCATAGATGCTCACCGGTTTTTAAATCAACTCCCGTGAGGTGACCCCATGGCGGTTTCGTGCAAGGAATGCCCAAGGGCGACATCAGACCGTAAGCACGCAATGTACAATACGGTGTCCCAATATTTTCCTCGATGGCGGACATCGCTCCTTGGACTTTGTCATTAGCAAGCTCCTTTAACGCCTTACCGCAATCCTCTCGAGGGATCATTTTTATGGTGCTCGCAAGATTCATGGTGTTAACAACCAAAATCTTTCGGTTTGCATCAACGGCCGGCCCGCCCCAATTTGCTCCGCCAATAGAACTCGGGTAGTGCATGCTCCCCTCAAGCGATGGAGGGGTGTACAAACCCTCGTTCCTCAATTCTGAGGAAGCTCTTTTACAGTAGCCACGATCCCAAAACGTAAATCCGTAAGCCTCCTCGGGATCAAAATCAGTCGATGTTAATGGGGCTGGCTTGGTTGGGAAAGGCTGCGTAGCCGACACGTAGTCGCCTTCTACAGCGCCTTGCGGGGCTGGTCTCTCCTCAACCGGAAAAATCGGCTCTCCGTTTTCTCTATTTAACAAAAACACAAACCCCATCTTTGTGGTTTGGGCGAGTGCTTTAATTATTGTTCCGTCTTTTTCGATTTCGTAAAAAGTTGGCTGAGATGGCACATCATAGTCCCAGACGTCATGATGCACCGTCTGAAAATGCCAAAGAACTTTGCCGGTTGTCGCATCAAGCGACACGACTGAGCTTGAATAGTAGTCGGATCCGTTTCGGTGCCCTCCGTAATTGTCCGGGGACGTGTTGCCCGTCGGCAAGTAAATCTGATTCAGCTCTGGGTCAACCGAGATAATTGACCAAACGTTAGTGGTGCCCCTTTGGTAGCGCTGAGAGCCGTCTACGTCCAGCACCGGTTTTTGATCGGGATGAATTGGATCCCAATACCAAACCAGTGCGCCTGAGCGCGCGTCATAGGCTCTGACCACCCCGCCAGGCACATCGACACTAACGTTGTCGGCAACTGACCCACCCACGATGATCAAATCACCGATGATTGCCGGCGGTGAGGTGCTGTAGTAAAGCCCATGATCATGACCCCCAAGGCCGCTTCTTAAATTCACTCGGCCACTGGCGCCGAAGCCCTCGCAAAGCTTGCCCGTCGCGGCGTCAATTGAGAGCAGTTCAGATTCAATCGTAGTGCTTACAATTCTGTGTCGACACGTGGCTGATTGAGACATTGAATCGTCTACCCAACTGCTCACGCCTCGGCAATGTAAGATCCCCTTCCCCTCGGGATCGATCTTCGGATCGAACACCCATTTTTCCTCGCCGCTTGCGGGGTCCAGTGCGATGACCTTGTTGTAGGGGCTGCAGTAAAAGAGCGTGTCCTCGACGAGAATTGGTGTGGCTTGAAAACTGGTTTGGAGCGAGCTGTCAATGACTTTATCCTTCGTCCATTCGTTTCCTTGGTGATAATCACCCGACCGGTGAACCCAAGCTTGCCTGAGCTGACTTACATTTTCAGGGGTGATCTCTGCAGCCAATGAAAAATTCCCCCCGCCGGCACCCTTGCCGTAAGCTGGCCAGTCGTGACTTTCAGACCTGGATGTGTTTGGCAGGCCAAGCACTCCGACTATGAACAAAAACAAAAAAGACTTGTCTATCATCCCCCAAAACCCTCTGTAGATTAAAAAAAACAGCGCGCCGTCTTCTTAAAGATAAAGCCTTTACGCTTTAAGGTATACTGGATTTTTCAGGATAGCAGGAGTAGTAAACCGATGAGAAGAAACAGGCTTGGCAAGAGCGGAATCGTAGTTTCCGACATATGCATGGGGACCATGACCTTTGGTACCGGAGCAGACGAGAAAGCCTCCTTTGAGATTTTGGACATGGCCTACGACGCCGGCATCGACTTTTACGACACCGCTGAAATGTACCCGGTACCACCCGACAAATCCTATGCCGGCCGAACCGAGGAAATACTTGGTCGCTGGATGAAAACAAAACCCAGGGACTCTCTAATCATTGCAACCAAGGTCGCAGGTCCAAGCCACGGCTGGATGAGAGCCGCGGTCCGTGAAGGCACAACTTCGCTCGATAGGCACCACATTATTAGGGCGATTGAAGCAAGCCTTGAAAAACTTCAGACGGATTACGTGGATCTTTACCAAACCCACTGGCCGGACCATGGGATGCCCTTCGAGGAGACACTGGCTGCGCTGGACGAGTTGGTCGAAGCCGGGAAAGTCAGGATCATTGGGTGCAGTAACGAGACCGCTTGGGGGCTAACCAAAAGCCTGATGATCTCAGAGATGGGCGGTGTGGCGAGGTACGAGACAATCCAAAATAATTTTAGCCTCAACAATCGTCGGTTTGAAGATGAACTCGCCCAGGTCTGCCGCCAAGAGCAGGTGAGCCTAATCCCCTACTCGCCCATCGGAGGAGGCGTGCTCTCAGGAAAATACAACGACGGACAACTACCCGAAGGGGCGCGGTTCAGTAACTACCTTAACGCCGGGGACCGACAAAAAGTAATGGCACAACGGTTTGTGAACGAAAAAAGTCTCGCAGCGACCAAAGCGTTCATGGAGATAGCGTCAGATGAGGGTGTCTCCCCGGTGACGTTAGCAGTTGCATGGAGCAAGCAGCACGACTTCGTTGCCTCCACCATCGTTGGCGCTACGAAGGCCAGTCAAATGAAAGAGATCATTGACGCGGGGCCGATGAAAATCAGCGCTGAGACAAACAAGCGGATTGACCAGGTCTCTAGAGAAATTATGTATCCAATGGGTTGAAACAGGCCTGAAAAAAATACAAAAAAAGGGCCCTGCCTCAGCAGAGCCCTTCCTACTTAAACCAGCGCTACCTAAAGCTGAGAGAGGTAGTCGTCAAGCCTTGACTGGTTCATAACGAAGCCGGCCTTCTTTGAGCCCGCCTGGGACTTGACGGCCTCCAAATTTACCGGATTGCCTACCTGAATCACCCCGACCATTGCCATCATTGCGTGAGGGTCGCACTGGTAGACGTAAACCCCTTCGGTGTCCAGGGTGACACTGATGTCCTGGTTCATCCCTCCGGACCATGAGCTCGCTCCGTCCGGTATCATTCCGGCGATCGAAGCAGAGTTGTGGCTCAAGTCAACCGACTTGAAATGAATGGTGTCCCCCACCGAAACTTTTAAGACGGCGGGCTCAAACACCATAGTGCCTGCCGAACTCATATTCAGCATTTTAACCTCGTGCTCTGAACCCTCGGAAAGCGAAACTTTCGCAGCCCCTCCTTGAACGCTGGGTGCAGGAGCGGACGCAACCATGACAAGCTCTTCGGCACAGGGGTCGCCTTCAATACAGACCTCTCCAACAGGCGCGGTTCGGGACCAGACCGTTGACTCTGCCAACAGCTGCCCTGAGAACAAAATAGCCATCAAAGTTGCAAAACAATTTAGAACAAAAGATTTCATCAAACGATTTTCCCGTAAGTGACTCAACAGTTCAGTAGCTTAGATTAACTGAACAAAAACAACCAGAACATCCTTCTAAAAACAAAAGATGCACATGGTTTTACCTAGGTCGGCTCCTCTTTTTAGCGGTCGGTGAAAGTTTCAATTTTACCCAGACGGTTTTTGAACGAAAGTCACCGCGACCGATTATTTCAGGAAATTTTTCCAGTGCAAACACCTGAATCGGCGTGCCCCTTGACCTTGCAATTTCCGCTCGGAACAATAACCAATTGCAATAGCGCTAAATTCAGTGTTTAAAACCTATAACACGTTTTATTATTTGACCTTCGGTTTCAAAGGTGGCAGGGTAATTCCACAGTCTATCTCAAGGTTTTCGCTAAGGTTTCCGATATATTTGGAGAGGCTCTATTCAGCTTGGCAACCCAAAATAAGGATTTGTAAATGTTGAGTAATTTCTTGCGGAAACAGAATACCTTAATCCTAATTGGAGTTGGCACCGGGTTAGTTTTGTTGGCCGCTTTGGGCGTCTATTCTATTTTTTTCGCGCCCCACGAAGATGGTTTTCGATTGAACAAGGTCACCGATGAAACACGTGAACTTTTTTCAAGAAAAAACACAAATACAAAAACTTTAAGTGAAGAAGCTTTAGCTGCTCGGGCTGACTTTTTTTCAGAAAAAGCTGGAAACCCCTCCAGCGAAGATCCAAACAAACTCTCCACCGCGCAACTAGAGTCGGCTATGAACCAACTTCTAGCAGCCACCCAGGAACCCAAGAAACCCGCTAGAAAACGCCTCGACCCAGTTGAAATGGCATCCCTCAAAGCACTCGATCTCTCTGGACAAACCCCTAGGGTGAGAAGGTCCTCTGAGGGCAAACTGCTTTCGGTGTCTGGCAACTTTGATCTTACAAGTTTTTCGAGCAACGGAAACGCGTCTCCTACTGAAAATGCGGTTTCAAATTTTTTAGCGAGCCACCCCAAAACGTTTGGTCTTAATGAATCGGTCTCATTGAAATTCGTCAGTGCGCCTAAAGAAGGTGTCTCTGGTGATCAGATCATTCGGCTTGAGAAGTCGCTCGACGGATTGCCTATTTGGGGCGAGCATCTGGTGGTCTCTGTATTAGGTAACGAGGCCAGAGTGATCACTGGCGCACTAAGAGACAGTCCAATTGAGCTGGATACAAATGCCATACTTGGTGACACCGAGATCCAGCAAATCACGCAAGAGCATCTAAACGGCGATGGCGACTCATTTCAAATTACGGGTTACGAGCGAGGGATTGTTCGTTACGCAGACCGTTTTAATTATGCCTACCGAGTATACGTCAACGTCAGCGCGTCAGAGGGTTGGGAGCTTTACATAACCCCCATTGGAAAGAGAGTTTTACTCAAAGTACCGACAGTTTTTACACAATTGACTCCGAGTTCAGGCATCGATCTGCTCGGCGAGGAAGTCAATTTCAACAGCACAAGAAGCTCAGACGGTAACTTTATTATGCTCGACGATAGCTTCCCCAGCTCATCACAGACCCAGATCGCAGCAAACATTTTTGACGAAGATGGAGAGCGGGTCTTTGGCTATGTTTCATCCAGCGATCCAACCGGTGGATGGAATCCGGCTGGGGTAAGTGCGATGAAAAACTCAAAATTAATCTACGACTACTTCCTTACTAAGCACAACAGGGACAGCTTCGATGACAAAGGGTCTCCGCTCGTATCCATCGTTGATTACCAGTCAACCGAAGGCGAATGTTTCAATAATGCATTCTGGAGCGGGTCTCGGTTGACTTATGGTGATGGCTGTTTTGAGACAGACGGGCTTTTCAAAAACTTCGCGGGATCCCTTGATGTTGCTACTCACGAGGTGGCGCACGGGGTCGTGCAATTTACCTCAAACTTGCGCTATGAAAATCAGTCCGGAGCCTTAAACGAATCCTACGCTGATATTTTCGGGGTTTCCGTAGAGTACATGGTTCGTGGCAATAACAGTAACTGGCTGGTCGGAGAAGCGATAATGCGACCTGGTCTGTTCATGAGAGACTTCAGAAATCCAGCATCAGGCATCGCCCCGCAGCCAGCACACATGGACGACTACCGATTTTTGCCGATAGATAAGGACCATGGCGGCGTTCACGCCAATAGCGGGATCCAGAACCGAGCCTTCTACCTCCTTGTTGAGGGAAATGAGAAGGAGCGCATAGGGACTAGTATTGGCCGGGATGACGCAGAAACGATCATATACGCTGCACTCCTAAAACTAACCCCGAGCTCTGAGTACATTGACTCGGCCAACCAGTGGGCGATCGAAGCAGAGTTAATTTTCGGAGCAAATAGCAGACAAGTAACGGCAGTGCAACAAGCCTGGGCGAACGTTGGCATCGATATAGGCGTTGCGGAGGAGACGGATAGTACTGATGAAAACGAAGAAACTAATGATGGCGACAGCGAAGACCCTCCCGCTGAAAGCGAAAACCAAAGAGACATTCCCTTGCCGCCAGGGGACGATGTTGTCGTCTACTTAGTTGCACAGGACGGATCAACCGGAAGCGGCGACGATCCCACTAATGAGCAGTACGATCTCATGCTATACAACGCCGCTCAGGAGACAGATGGTTTTGTTGCAGAAGCAAATTTGGGTCCGTTTAACGATTTCCCTGCTGCCTACATCAGGCCAGCGGTAGCCACTCTGCCCAGCGAGCGAACGCTGTTACTCTATGTCCGAGACTCAACGAGGAAACTCTATTTCACCTACTCTGACGAACTGGAGGAAGAGGATACTATTCTCGATTTTGGCGAGGATATCACCATTAAAAGTATGGCAGTTTCTCGTGACGGATCAAGAATAGCGGTCGTTATAGAGCAAGCCCAGTTTGTTATCTATGTCATCGACCTGGTGAAGGAAGAAGTATCAACCCATCAGATTAGAGAACCGAACTATATTCCTGACGATCCTGGAACGGCCGTTGACCTCGTAGACTCAATCAATTTCGATCCGCAAGGCACCTCATTAATTTTCGATTATAGAGTTTGTCGAGAAGAGATTGATCGCGACACTTGCACAGAGCTATGGTCCGTTGGGTTAGTGAAAGTTTCCTCAGGCTCGATAGAATTCCCATTCTTGGACTTTCAGGATCCTCTGATCGATATTGCAAATCCAAGGTATTCGCAAAAAACATATGAAGCAATCGTGCTTGACATTGTAGACTTCTCTAACTACGAGGCAGAAGAAAAAGCTGCGACCGCTGTGGCTATTTTAACTTCGGAAGGAACCACTGGGGTAATCAACCCGAACCAGTCTGAAAACTTTGACCGCGCCTATGGCTATCCTTCTTTTGTGGGCGATGACGAAGCTGTGTTAGTTCAAGCGAGATTCGATGACAGCATATTCCTTTACTCTGTGGCTATTGACGAAAATTACGAAGCCGAAAATTCTGCGACAAATGTTATCCCTTTCTCCGCTGCGCTAAGCGCTGCCCACGTGAATGTTTTTGTCAACACAAGAACCGTGCTTGGACTTAAAGAGGAAAATATTGAGCTTGGGTCGGTTGACCAGGGGAAGCAGGCAACCGGGAGCTTTACACTTGGCAACTTCAGCAACAGTGACATCTCGATCACTAATGTCACGCCCAGTTCAGATGAAATATCAACCGAGCTTGGTAACACAAGACTGCTCCCTGGTGAGCAAAAAGCTTTTTCTTTCTCGGTGAAAACTAACAATTTGAGTGGCGGTGATTATTCTGGATCGATTTCCATAGAACACGATGCAGACAACCCCGCGATAGAAGTACAATTTAGTGCTTCGATCGAAGGGACAAATGTACTTGAAGCGCCAGAAAATCTTGTGGCTACTGATGGCACTAATTCGGAAGCAATTCTTCTTTCGTGGAGCTCTGTGCAAGGCGCGCAGGAGTACAGGGTGTATTGGGCCGATGAGCCTGAAAGCAGGAAAAAAAGACTAGTCACCGTTAGCACAGCGCCAAGCTCTGGCAACCCCCTTAGACACGAGGCCGGTAACACAAGCACCTACTACTATTGGGTGACCGCCTTGGGCGCCGAGAGCGAGTCTGCACTGTCGGACGTTGACACCGGTTTTATTGGAGAAGGCGGAACTTCAAGTGGGGATACCGGAAACTCCTCGGACGATAACGATGGCTCGTCTGAATCAAAGATAACGTTTGGTGGAAAAGAATATCGCTGGATTAAAGAGAGAAAAACCCAGACAGCTGCTCAAGCCCACGCAGAGAGTCTAGGGGGTCACCTGGCGGTTATTAACTCGGCGGCCGAGGACGACTTTGTCTACTCGATGGTCAGGGACGCGTCGCTGAGCGGCTTGGGAACAGCCAGCGATGGAGGCGGCGTCAGCTATGTTTGGCTTGGAGGTAATGATGCCAGCTCTGAAGGAACTTGGGTCTGGGTAAATGGCGACGCATTCAGCTATACAAATTGGGGCCGGGCGGAGCCAGATAATTACTTGAACCAAGACGGACTCGCAATGGGACTAGAGAACTGGCCCGCAGGAAGATCAGGCTCCTCTGCCTTTGGTTTAGCTGGGGAATGGAACGACATTGACCGAGGTAACGAGCTCACTTTCATCGTTGAATTACCGCTAGAGAGCTCAGATAACAATGGAGAAGACGACTCTGACTCAGGCTCTGGTGATGATGGGTCTGATGACCAAGGTGACACCGGTTCCGGGACCTCGTCTAACGCGACTTCGGATTTTGAATCCTCATACTCAGTCTCCTTGGGTCCCTTCGGCGGCTGCGCCATCGACGATTCGGGTTTAAATTGTTGGGGAACAGGATGGATAAGTGATTCATCTCGATTCCCGCGTTTAAGTAATCCGAGGCAAGTAACCGCAGGAAGGGTCCATGCCTGCGTCTTAGATGACTCAGGCGTCAGCTGCTGGGGCTTCAACGAGGACGGCCAAACTGATGTCCCGAGCTTAAGCAATCCATACTTCATTGTCGCGGAGCAAGACACCACCTGCGCTTTGGACGATGACGGAGTGAAATGCTGGGGATACAACTTGGGAGACCAAGCAGGAATAACAGATGTGCCGCGTTTGGTTAATCCGAGAGAAGTCGCCATTAGTTTTTACAGTGCCTGTGCATTAGATGACACAGGAATCGTTTGTTGGGGAGATGATAGCCGCGCCCTCACAACGACTATTCCTGACACGGTGAACCCGTCTAATCTCGCGCTTGGCGACTTGCACGGGTGCGTCATCGATAATGGAAGACCCATTTGCTGGGCAAACGGCTTCAACGAAGACAACGTTTCCAACAGTTCTACCTTTAATCAACCCGAGCTTGTTAATCCGAGAGAGCTTGTCTCAGGTGGCTACCACGTTTGTACAATTGATGACCAGGATCTCAAGTGTTGGGGCCAAAACAGAAAGAATCAATTAGAATTGCCGCCAGTAACGAATCCATCAAAGCTCTTCGCTGCCGGGCAATATGGAATGTGCGTTTTGGACGACAACGGATTGCAGTGTTGGGGGGGGCGATGAGGAGTCTGTAACGGAAACCCCCACAACCCTCTCCTTCACCTCGTCGGGACGGCGCGTTGTCACCCAATACCTGCAGACGACGTCGGCAAGTCAGAACATCAGTACATTAGACGTCATTAATACATCTGAACGATCACAAACCTTCAGAGGGATACTGCGTCGTGGGTCAGGCGAGAAAGTCGGATTGGACCAGCCCGTGCTGGGCAGCAACGTCCCGTCGATGGGAAGGCTCAGTCTTACCTCCTCTGATCTCGAGGATATTTTTGAGATTGCACCTTGGAGCGGCCCGGCCATGCTAACCATCCAGGGCGACAGCACTTTTGATCTCATGTCCAAACTCGAGAGCCCGAGCGGTCTCGTAAGCAACACCAACTGCGTCAGAGATAACCGGGTCTTAAACCTTGAAGGCTTTGACTCTGATAACTTATCTTATGTCCGCCTGATTAATACGGGCGCCAAGACAACGGGTGCTGTTACTGGAACCCTATACGCTGCAGACGGCAGCGTCGTCGGCACCGCGAACACTAGACTGGTCTCCAAGCTTGATCCCTACCAGCAGACTTGGGTCAGCCGTGACCGCCTCTCCAGCTTAATCGGGGCCGAGTGGAATGGCGAGGGCATGTTGGAAGTCAACCCGGTACCGGGGCTTAAACTGCTTAACCTTAACTTTGTGACGGATGAGTCAACCTTCTTTAACTTCTCGTGTGCGGACAAAGCCATGCTATTGGCAGAGCCTTCGTCATCAAGTGATCCCGCTAACATTGCCAGGATGTACCTGCAGACAACGTCGACCAGTGCGAACGTGTCTCTAACGCACCTAGTGAATACCTCAGACTCGCCTCAGCGATACATCGGCACCCTTTATGGCAGTGACGGTGTGCAGGTAGGGTCTGACCAACCCTTGCACTCAGGCACCGTGCCCGCGAAAGGACGACTGATCATCTCGTCGACAGACATAGAGAGCGCCTTTAACATCTCGCCCTGGCGTGGCCCAGCGATACTGGAAGTCAAAGGCGATGGCCTCTTCGAGCTGATGACCAAGCTGGAAAGCCCGAGCGGGCTGATCAGTAATACCAACTGTGTCAGGACGGAGCAGGTTCACAACGTGGGCGGCTTTGATCAAACGGATGTCAGCTACGTCCGGTTCATCAATGTCGGGGACACTGACCTGACCAACATCCGAGGCACCCTCTTTGATGATAACGGCAACGCGGTCGGTAGCGCCGATCAGGTCTTGGTCGACTCCTTGCCCGCGAAAAGCCATGTCTGGCGTAACCGCAGCCAGCTATCAACCGCGATCGGTGCACGGTGGAACGGCACCGCCAGTCTGAGGATTACGTCGGCGCCCGAGGACCTGAGGTTGTTGAACCTTAACTACATTAACAGCGAGACCTTCTTTAACTTCTCCTGCTACCAGTCAGGAAGGTAATCGTTTACGAAGAAAATCCATGCTGTTGAAACCCATGGATCGGTATGCGAAGGTTGTGCATCAAATTTGGAGATAGATCTTTTGAATCGCTCGCTTGTGCCTCAACCTCTTGAAGAAAAGGCTTTTGAAGAGTTTGGAAACGTCATAGATGCCTCCATTCAAAAAGCTCTGTTGATCAACGATGGAAACACTGAGCGTTTTAATGACTTGGCCGAGCTTTCTCTGAACCAAGGTGGAGGAAAACCATCAGTTAATATTTTCAGGTCAAAGCCTGTTCGCCTCCCGTTTTTAATAAAATCCTTTGAGAGACACCCGCTTTCCAGCCAACTGTTTTTTCCATTATCGGAACAACCATACTTGGTAGTTGTAGCGCCACAAGGTGATTTCGTTTTTTCGAAAATCAAGGCTTTCATGGCATCCCCGAATCAAGGCGTTAACTATCACCCTGGGACTTGGCATCATTATAATCTTGCGCTGAATGAGGTCTCGGATTTTTTAGTGATTGACATGGTGATTGATAAAGAAAATTGCGATGAGGTTGAGATCGAAGAGGGAGAACAGGTTATAATCAACGCCATATGACTGAACTGCTCTCCATATTCTTGATAGATTACAGCGAATCAGATTTCACAAACCCTCACGAGGTTGTGAGATCCGCGACCCCGGAAAATAGAAAAGGCAACTTCTCCCATATGGGAGCAGAGTTCTGGGGTTTCGAAAGTGCTAGACATAAGACAACTGCTTTAAATAAAGAATCCGACGGCTTCTGCTACGATAACGATGCACACGAGTGGCTTAATATTGGACTCAAAGCTCGATCAGAAGTTTCAACGATAACGATAAGCACGAAATGGTATATCGGTAACGCTGTCCCAGAGGTGTCAGTTACCCTGAGAGACGGCGAAAAAAACCAAGAAGTCTTGAGTCGTATGCCGCTCCAGCCTGATTCCGAAAATGTTTTTGATATTGACCCAACCTCAGCGACGGAATGCAGAGTCATCTGTCACTACGGAGGTGGAATCGCCAGGATAAACCTCCTCGGACAGCAGCTTCAAGAGCAAGCCAACGAAAAGAATCTTCTGGAGACCGCAGAAGTAAAAAAAATCTCTAACTCTTATTTTGGAACCCCCATGGATGCAGTAATGGGGCACCGAGAAGTTGACTACATGCGTGGATGGGAATCGGCAAGAAAAGGATTCGGCGAGCACGCGCTCTTCAGTCTAAAAAACCCAACAATAGTAAAGGAACTTGTTGTTGACACATACATGCATCGACTTAATTCACCGCTGAGTTGCCATTTGTTTGCAGTCGATAGTCAAGAGCCAGATATTTCACAAGAAATCTGGGATGAAAGACCTCGCTGGGGTTTAAGGTTCGAGGGCGGCCTTGAGGTAATTCCCGAAAACTTTCCGGAGTACATGGGAAATCGGCAGTTCCTTAAAGAGAAATCTTGCGCCTCCTCAAAATTTCAGATTTTCTTAAAGCCAAGTGATTCTTGGCTGACTTTGCTCGGCTTTGGAGCCCTCTCCCCGGACACTTTTCATAAATTTAATATCGAAAAGTCCACCTCTGCGGTGACGAATTTGCTGTTCATGTATTATCCAAATGGAGGCATCCACGGTTTAAGGATTCATGGAGTTGAGAGATAGCCAAGAGGGATTTTTTTCCAAAGCAACTGCCGCCTTTAAAATTATGATGAGCAATAAAAAAAAATTCTAGGAACCAGCCAATGCTAAGCGAAGAAGACCGAGAAAAATACCCCAGAGATATGATTGGTTTTGGATCAACCCCACCGGATCCTCGTTGGCCGAACAATGCAAAGATAGCGCTTCAGTTTGTTATCAACTACGAGGAAGGAGGAGAAAATAACACCCTTCACGGAGACCCACACTCAGAGACGTTCTTATCGGAAATCATTGGCGCCGAGGCATTTAGTAATAGGCACATGAGCATGGAATCTATCTATGAATACGGAAGCCGCGCAGGTTTTTGGAGGCTTCGCAGGTTGTTCGATGAGTTTAACTTCCCAGTTACTGTATTCGGTGTTGCAATGGCAATGCAAAGAAATCTCGGCGCGGTCGAGGCAATGCTTGAATCTAATTGGGAAATCGCATCTCACGGGTACCGTTGGATTAGTTACCAAATGATCAGAGAAGAAACAGAGAGAGAGCACATGGCGAAAGCCATCGAAATCCACGAAGCAATCACCGGAGAAAAACCCTTGGGCTGGTACACGGGAAGAGATAGCCCAAACACAAGGAAGATCCTTCTTGAGTGGGAGAATTTTCTTTATGACAGTGACTCATACGCCGACGACCTCCCCTACTGGCACAATGCAGCTGAAAGAAAACATTTGATCGTGCCTTACACTCTCGATAACAACGACATGAGATTCGCCTCCCCTCAAGGATTTAATTCGGGGGATCAATTCTTCTCCTACTTAAAGGATTCGTTTGACACCTTGTACGAGGAGGGAGGAAAGATGATGAGCGTTGGGTTGCACTGCCGAATCGCGGGGCGACCTGGAAGATTCGCTGCGCTAAAAAGGTTCCTTAAATATGTCGCTGAAAAATCCTCCGTTTGGATTTGCACACGGGCCGACATAGCCAGGCACTGGCACGACAATCATCCGCCAAGCCTAAAAAAGGGCTAATTACCTATCAGGTTGCTGCAGTTGCATCCAAAGCACCAAGTCGTTGCGTTCTTTGTCGCTCATTTTCGTAAGATTTCCAAGGGGCATATACTTTGTTTGCGTTGCGGACAGACTCTTGCTAAGGGAGGCTAGTATCGATTGACGATCATTCAGCACGATACCGCCTGGCGGCGCATAAAATCCTGGATAGGTCGGTTCTTTTGCATGACAAACGTGACAATGCTCCTCAATCAAACTGAGCGCTGCTAGGTCAGTTATGACCTCTTGCTCCTGCGCTTGAGTCTTTGGCTGGTCTTCGCTATCAGGCGCAGAGTTGCCATAGGTAACGAATATGGCAAGGCCCAAGAACGCGAGGACGGATCTAACCAGAATCCAATAGTTCAAAATACCTCTGTGGCGTAGATTGAAGAAATGGCGCGCGTAAGCAGTGATCGCAATGATAGAAATTAGGATAAGCCAATTGAGGGGGTGCCCATACAGAAATGGGTAGTGGATGCATATCATGCAAAAGAGCACGGGCAACGTAAAATAATTGTTATGTGTGGACCGCTGTTTCGCAAAGAGAGCAGACTCTTCGTCTGGCTCGTGGCCCGCTTGAACCGCGGCCACGAACTTTTTTTGGCTAGGAATTATGCCAAGGAACACGTTCCCAGCCATGATCGTGCCCATCAGAGCCCCAACATGCACAAACGCCGCCCGGTCAGAGAACAAGAGCACCGACAACCAGCAGGAAAAAGCAACGTAAATGCCAACGGCCCAAGCAAACAAAAGGCTCTTTTTTCGCAGTGGGGACCGCACTATGGCCTCATAAACGCCAACCCCAACGAAAAGAAAGGCGACGCTTGCCACGATTGCAACCGTAGGATCGGAGATTAACTTGTCGACTCCGACAAGATAAGCCTGAGCCTTGAAGTAGTAGACCGCTAGGAGCAGAAGAGTTCCGGTAATCCATGTCGAGTAGGCCTCCCACTTGGACCAATGGAGACTGCTGGGCCACTTTGGCGGCGCTAGATGATATTTCTGAAAGTGATAGATGCCGCCGCCATGGATAGACCAAAGCTCTCCCTTGACTCCTTGGGGCAAATTTGATCCAGGGGGCGAGGTGAGGCTGTTATCCAACCAAACAAAATGAAGCGAGGCACCAATCCAAGCGATCCCTGCAATCACATGGAGCCACCTCACGACCAAACTGAACCACTCTAACCACAACGCATCCAAACTATTCTTCGCCTCGCTTAAAATTTAAGGAAAACAGTGAGCCTCATAGGAAAAACTTTTCTAACTGCCTCGATAAGTCGAGTAGCCGTGCGGACTCAACAGCAATGGGACATGAAAATGCTCTTCCACCTTATCTACCAAGAAAGCAATCTGGATCTCTTCGTAAAAAGTTTCTCTGCCAAGACTCTTGAACCACGGCCCGACGTCGAACTCTAAACGGTACCTCCCCTGCTCCAATTGGAATTCGGAATTCCAAGACGCTATCCTGCCGTCGTCATTCGTCTTTGATTGCGCTATTTGTTCTTGTCCAAAAAATAGAGCAACATTCACACCGGCCGACGGGCGCCCGGTAACCAAATCAAGAATATGCGTTGTTACAGGGGCTCTTTTCATAGGACCTCCAAAAGTTGCCGTAATCTTTTTGTGAAAATCAATGACTGTTCTCTTGCGCCATTTTCGAGTTCCATTTCGCGCGAATTCTCGAGCCTTGACTCAAGCAACCCGAGCATCTCCTCGGCACTTTTCCCAGTCGCAAAAACTATGAATATAAACCCGAACTTTTCTAAGTATTCTTCGTTTTTGTTTTTCAAACGTTCAAGGGTTCTAGTCTTTGCTAATCTGACGCCCGACTGCTCTTCCATTGGCGAGCTTCCATATTTTTTCTCTAGGTCTTTGACATCGCCAATTTTTGGATGTCCAGAAAAGGCCTCCAAGATGTCAGCCTCGCTCATTTCAGACCAACAACAGGTGGCTTTTTCTATTAGATGTTGAATCGAAGAGAATGGTCCTTCAGCAGAGAGCTTGGTTGCCCACCGGGAGCAGGAACAGCTGCCCATCAATAGCCTGCACCGTTCATTGTCGTCGATATTGTTGAAATGTGAGAGCTTCAATTTTTCTACCTCTACAGGGACGGCGAAAAAGCAGCTCGAATCTCTTTCCAGCTAATCGCCGGCTTGAGATCAGAATTAGCTACAGGATCCAGTGACAGGAGCTGAGCCGCGACCGAAACAGCAATTTCCATTGGCAGCTTTCCTTTGACCGAGGAAAGGCCAATTGGACACACGCAGCGAGCCAAATCCTCATCACTGAGCCCCTCTTTTCTCAACTTCGAGATAAACCTTTTTGACTTAGTCTCCGAACCAATTAGACCTACGAAATCTACCTCTGTCCTTGTCAAGATAGCGGAAACCAGCCGGTAATCAAGATGGTGATCGTGCGTCATAACTAGGCACCGTTCATCTGACGTCATAGCCTCAACATGCTCCACGGGATCGTTTATCGGATTCACCTTCACGTTACCTGGGAGCTCCTTTGGGAATATTTCAGCCCGCGTATCTATCCAGTCGATCCGGGTGTCGCACTGACTCAAAATTTTTATAAGAGCCTTTGCCACGTGCCCCGCTCCAAAAATAGTGATTCGGTTCTGAGGAACGGGGAATGATTCCAGCAGAACCGTCACGCTGCCCCCACAACATTGGTTAGCTTTTGTCGCCAAAGGGTAATGCTCCACCTGCTGAACAGGCACTCTTTTCTCTAACATTTTGCGAGCATTTTTTGTGACATTGAATTCGAGCTCGCCACCTCCGATCGTGTCAAAAGTCTCTAATTCTGTGACCACCATTTTTTGAAGCGCCGCCTCTGGGCGTAGAACCCGTGGCACAGATTACGGTGGCCATACTGAAGCTGGTACCGCTGTCGTGACAGTGGTTAATTGCCTCCTTCCAGTTCATTGAGAGACTCCTCTTGCTCTCGCCCAATTGATGGCTTTCAGAACCTGCTCGGCTGTGGCAGGTGAATTCATTGGTGGGCTTTCTTGATAGTCAGTGAAGCTAGCGGCCACGTCCCTGAGCGCGCACCAGACAGAAATAGCCAACATCAGGGGAGGCTCACCTACTGCCTTTGAGCGGTATATGGTGTCGACAGTGTTAGCTTCGTTGTAGAGAGAGACAGTGAACTTTTCGGGGACATCAAACGCCGTAGGGATCTTATAGTTAGCTGGGCTGTTTGAAATAATTCTGCCTTGATCATCCCAGAGCAGCTCCTCGGTCGTGAGCCACCCCATTCCCTGAACAAATCCGCCCTCTATTTGGCCTCTGTCTAAAGCAGGATTTAATGAGTTCCCTGCATCATGCAAGATATCTACCTGCGTTATCCGGTACTCACCAGTTTCGACGTCTACAACGACCTCTGATGCCGCGCAGCCGTTGGCGTAGTAATAAAATGGTTTCCCGGTGCCTTTCTCTTTGTCGAACCCAATCTCAGGTGTTTTATAAAACCCGTTGGCAGATAAATTGACTCTTGATAGATAAGCTTGGCTTATTATCTCTTCAAAAGCCCATTCTTTCTGCGCGAAAAAAAATTTATCGCCTTTCAACTGAATCGAGTCAAACGAAACTTCGAAGGCTTCGACAATAAAATCGAATAGGCGTCGTTTAATGATCTCAGCCGCGTTTTTCGCCGCCATCCCATTTAAATCGGTGCCTGCACTTGCCGCGGTTGGGGAGGTATTAGGGACTTTGTCGGTCCTGGCAGCAGAGACAATGATCCGCTCTTGATTTATACCCAAGGTATCGGCAACAACTTGCATAATTTTTGTATAGAGACCTTGACCCATTTCCGTGCCACCGTGATTAAGGTGCACGCTGCCGTCAGTGTATAGATGGATAAGCGCGCCCGCTTGATTGAGGTGCTTGGCCGTGAAGGAGATGCCAAACTTTACAGGCGTCAGAGCGAGGCCTTTCCTAAAAAACTTGTTTGATTCATTGAACTGAGAAATTGCTACTTTCCGAGCGCGGTAGCCACAGTCTGCCTCAAGCTTTTTCATCATCGGCAGTAAAATGTGTTGCTCTATTTTTTGTCCATATGGCGTGGTATCCCTTCCCTCTCGATAAAGATTTTCATACCTGACATCGAGAGGATCTCTTCGCACGGATCTCGCGATATCGTCCAGCATCGACTCTGCGGCCATCATTCCCTTTGGTCCTCCAAAGCCACGAAAAGCAGTATTTGAAACGGTGTTGGTCTTGCAACGGAAGCCTTTTATCATAACAGAGGGATAAAAATACGCGTTGTCAGCATGGAACATGGCCCTATCAACTATTCCCTCAGACAAATCCGCCGTGCAACCGCACATTCCGGCTAAGTGCATCTCCACGCCCGAAATCAGGCCTTGATCATTGAAGCCAACCCAGTACCGGTTCCAGAAATCGTGGCGCTTTCCTGTTTGGACCATGTCATCTTGCCGAGCCAATTTATATTTTGCTGGTCTCCCATTTCTTATCGCGAAGATGCTGGCAAGACAAGCTATTGCGGCGGCTTGAGACTCTTTGCCGCCAAAAGCCCCGCCCATCCTGCGAACCTCAGCATCAACCCTATTGATTCCCACCCCGAGCACAGAAGCCACCAGCTTTTGAACTTCTGTCGGATGCTGAGAAGAGGATATGACATGGACCCCGCCGTCCTCATTTGGACTAGCAACACTTACCTGACCCTCGAGGTAGAAGTGCTCTTGCCCTCTAACCAATTGCTCGCCCTCTAGCCGATTTTTTGAGGAAACCAGTGATTTTTCGGCATCCCCTCTTTTGAAGGTGCGCGTAGGTAGCACGAATTCCTCGTTCTCTAGGGCCATCCTCGCATCCAAAAAAGGCACCGCCTTCTCGTATTCGATTTTTGCCTTTTGGCATGCTTTTTTTGCAAGCACAAACGAATCAGCGGCCACCGCAAAGATCGGCTGTCCCACAAACTCCACCCTGCCCTCCGCAAGCAACTTGTCTCCATCATAAACCGGACTTACATCATTACTTCCTGGAACGTCCTCCCAGGTAATGACATCAACTACGCCTTCAGAAGACCAGACCTTATCTAGATCAATACTCCTTACTGCACCGCTTGGAATTGTCGAGAGACCACAAGCGACATGGACGAGATTTGGTGCTTCTGGGATGTCATCCACATACACAGCCTTACCTGTCACGTGCTTAATCGCCGACTCGTGGGGGAGTTCTTGGCCAGCAACTGGTTGGTGCATTTCTGAATGCTCTACGCTGGCGGCTTGGGGAAGTTTTCTCATCTGTTAAAGTTCCGTGATGACTAGGCGCTCTTGGCCCGAGAACTCTTGGAGAGAACGTCTTAGCATGGCCTGCGCTATCTCTAGACGGTACCGTGACGAAGCTCTTACATCTGAGATCGGCTCGAGTTCTTCCAGGATTTGAGATTCAACCTTTCTAATCAAATCATTAGTGATTCTCTGGCCGATTAAGTTTTTCTCTATTTCCATCGCACGAACGGGCGTCGCCGCCATCCCGCCAAAAGCGACTCTCGCTAGCGAAATCTCATCCCCAACGGACTCGAACCTGAAGGCTCCCATTACTGACGAAATATCATCCTCGAGGCGCTTTGAGACTTTGTAAAAGCGATGAAAATCATTCATCGATTTAATAGGTATTCGAATTTTCGCAATGTATTCGCGGTCTTGAAGCTGGGTCTCCTTGTAACCTTTATAAAATTCGCACACATGCACAGAGCGCCGGTTGCCATGCGCGTCGACTAACTCAAGAGTCGCATCCCAAGCAAGCAGAATCGGCGGAACATCAGCAATTGGGGATCCGTTCCCTAGATTACCGCCGATTGTTCCTACGTTGCGGATCTGTCTAGAGCCTAATCTTTTAAGAATACTCAAAAAAGGTTTAGAGCGGGCCTCAAAATAATGCTCTAGCTCAGAGTAGGTTACGGACGATCCAATTTGAATCTGATTATCCGTTTCATTGATCGCCCTTAGTTCACGCACCATCGAGAGGTCTATAAAACAAGGAATTGATCGAAAACCCTGCGTTACTTCCAGCATTAAATCAGACCCACCAGCAATTAGGCGAGCGTCTGGGGACCCCCTCATCCCAGCCTGCAACTCAGTTTCGGAGAGCGGTCTGGCGTATTCTGACCTGGGAGCGTCATCACTTTTGAATCTGGCAAACAGATTTTTTTCTTTCAGAGAGGACCTGTGCTTTTTTCTCAAAGCGCAGAGCCCTGCCGAGACGATCGGTGCGTAACCGGTGCAACGACAAAGATTTCCTGAAATACCCTCAATAACGGCCTCTCTTTTTGAGTCTTCTCCTGCCTCGACTAAAGCCGCGATTGAGACAACAAATCCAGGAGTGCAAAACCCGCATTGAGAAGCATGTTTCTCAAGCATGGCCTCTTGGGCTGGGTGAAGACCACCACTGTCCGCAAGACCCTCCACCGTTACCACATGACTATGGACTAATTGATTCAAAGGGGTAATGCAGGCGTTCCGGGTTTGATAGCTTATGTTACCTGATATCTCCCGCCCAACTAGAATCGTGCAGGCGCCGCAATCGCCGGACGCGCACCCTTCTTTAGTCCCGACCATGCCCTCTCTTCTTAAAAAAGATAACGCTGTTTGATCTGGGTCTTCTGTGACCTCCCTCACAGAGCCGTTTATACCTAACTTCATTTCTTGACCATTTGGACAGGTTTATGAAATAATTTAACAGAATTGTCGGCAAAATCAAAATAAGTTGTAGAGACTAGAGAAAGCATGGCCAAAAACGCAACAAAGCCGAGAACCAAAAATTACGGGAAAATAATTAAAGCGGCGCAAGAGGAATTCGCCTCAAAGGGCCTTAACGGAGCCCGCATGCAAGCGATCGCCGACAGGGCTGGCCTACCAAAAGCTAATGTTCATTATTACTTCAAAGATAAGGTCACTTTGTATACCGCCGCACTTAATTCGGTGATGGAAACTTGGAACGTCTTTTTCGGCTCTTCCGCAGAGGCACAAGAACCCAAAAAGACATTGGATCAATTTATACGAAACAAGGTCCGACTTGCCTTTGAGGATCCCCTAGCCTCGAAACTGTTCGCCACAGAGATCATTCAGGGGGCTCCGCACTTGTCTGAGCATTTAGAGAAAGTAATGAGGCCCTGGGTGAAAGAGAAAGCTCAAATCATCCAGTCTTGGATAGACTCGGGAAAGATGCCCCAAACCGACCCAGTCCTGCTTATTTTTATGATTTGGGCCACCACGCAGCATTATGCTGATTTTCAAGCACAGGTGCTCCGCATCATGGGCCGCGAGGATTATGACGAAGAAATGGTTCGCCAAGTCTCAGATTTTACCTCCGAGATCATCCTAGCGGGGTGCGGCCTAATTCAACCTAATCTTAATAGTAGAAAAATATCCTAAGCCCATAAATTTATTGATTAATATGCGTGTTAATAGCGTTGTGATAATGTTGGACCCGAGCCTCGTCATCGTTCAGCCATGCCTCTTCAAAACCACGCGATTTCATGCCTTGCTGCACGTCTCTGATTAGGTGGATATCTTGATCTAGCGTGATGGTCATGGTTTTTTCGCCTGCGATTATCGCTTCTTGATCGAATTCATCATGCTCCGGCCGAAGAGTGCCATCCTCACCCTGATCAACACTGAAGCCTATGTTCGCTCTGTTTTGTAGTGCGGGGAACTCGACACTAGAGCTCTCTCGAAGCTTCGCATCAGGAAACATTCTCAGGGCAAATTTGTCCCAATAACATTTACTGGGATCATCGCCTCTTGGTCGCGACCTTAGCACCCAAAATTCTTCGGGCTGCAACACCAAGATAGCGTTTGGAAAAATATTGTACTGAACGATATCCGACAACTGCTCATCACTTAGAAGGTCATAGTTGTAACCTAAAGAAGGCCCTAACTCCCTCTTCTTCTTCTGTATGTCCCGCCGCACATCCAAGACTCTTCCCCTGTAGTCGTCTCTATTCATACCCAGCGTCTCAAGCTGCTGCCATTGAGTCGGCGGAACCTCGTCTGGTATAGGCAACCTAGAATTCACGGTAAACCCATCGATCAGAACCCTCGTGTGACCATTTTCAAAAAACTCGGCGGTAGACGTCGGGCAATCAAATATCAGCTCGTGCTGAGGATGAATGTGCTCGACGTGATATAGCTCACAAAAATTATCAAAGACTGCCTTATAGTTGCACTCCAGCAAGCAGGTTTGATCCTCAACCAACCTCATATCTTGTGGCCTAAAAGGCTCAACCATTTCTATAACAGGTCCAAGGTATTCCTGCAGAGAGGGGGCCGTCTCATCCATGCAAACCCAGACCATCCCAGCCCAAATTTCCACTCTCAGAGACTTTAGCGACAAATGTTCTTTTGGAATTCCCCGGCTGAAGCGGTCCTCGTCAGGAACATGTGAGAGGCTTCCGTCATTGTTAAAAGACCAGCCATGGTAGGGGCAGGTCCATTTTTCAACGCAACCCAGACCAGATGAGACCAACTTTGCCCCTCGGTGCTGGCATACGTTAAAAAAAGCGCCAATCTCTCCGGCCTCAGAGCGACTAACAATTATTGACTCTGGTTCAAGCTCAAAAACAAAGAAATCTCCTGGCTCTTCTACGTCTTGGGCAGGCCCTGCCACTAGCCACGTCTTTGACCAGATCTTGTCTCTCTCCTTGAGCATGTATTCAGTCGAAATATATCTCTCAGAGGTAATTTTCGTATATGGCACCGGGCCATAAAAGTTGGGTTTGGTTGTCGCTTCTGACAAATTTTCGCCCTCTTCCAGGTTATAGTTTTGCTAGCTGCCCTCCGTCCAACGGAATATCGTGCCCGTTTATCATAGTGGCTCTTCCCGAGCAAAGGAAGAGCACTGTGGCTGCTATTTCATCCTCATCGACAAGCGTTCCAGCCGGATTAAGAGCTTTAATCTTCTCTTGAACTTCTTCGGGAACCCCTTCTAGGCCGGCTTTAGTGGCTTCTGTGAGGGTTGGCCCAGGGGAAACCGCATTTACTCGAATATTATCAATAACGTGATTAATTGCCGCCTGTTTGGTCAAGCCCAGAACTCCATGCTTGGCCGCAGTGTAAGCCAACCCAGAGGATTGAGACCCTCTATGTGCAACGATCGATGCGTTGTTGACGATTGCTCTATGAGACTCTGGCCTCGCTCTCCCCATCGCAATTATTTCGTGCTTCATGCAGTAATAGACGCCAGTCAAATTAGCGGAGATCACCTCTTCCCAGAAATCAGAGTTGTGTTCATGGAAAGGCGGCTCATGCAAAAAGACACCTGCGTTGTTGAAGGCAAAATCTAAATTGTCAAAGCAATCAAGCGAGTATTGGAGCAAACGCTTTACCTTAGATTCATCTCGGACGTCGGCCTCGAGAAACTTAATCTCGTCTCCGAAATCGGTCAATTGGTTCAAGGCAAAGCGTCCACGCTCCTCCGATCGCCCGCAGATGACAACACTTGCACCCTCTCTCAAAAAAGCTCTCGCAACTGCGAATCCTATACCTGAGGTGCCTCCAGTTACCAGCACTGATTTTCCGGAGAATTCGCCCATAGCTTGGTCTCTTACCCTTCCTAAATAGCTATTGGTGCCCAGTTACCGTGGAACCCAAAGGGAACTCGGTGGTCTAGGTAAGCCTTAGCAAGAGGCTCTGCTGTCACATTTTGCGCGTCCAGAACCAACAAGTGGCTAGCTTTACGATTTGCGTCATACACATTGGCCAAGACAAACCCCTCACCCTCCGGAGAATCTTCTGACTTGGGAACGAATATGGGTTCATTGGTCGCACAAGCCTCTCCCACGTCGTGGATTTCCGTATTGCCCGATTCGTGATCCACCCGACCGATCCCATTAAACCCACCTACCTTGAATTTTGGGTTGTTATCCGCTGCAAAGAACCCGTACCGATAATTTGTAGCCGTGAACCTCTCGTCCAGCCTCGGAAATTCGCATGCCAGGTCATCTAATCGCTCGGATTTAAACTCTTCGGTGTTGGCAGCTAGATCGAATTTCCATCTTGTTAACCTCGGAACTGCCTTCGAAGGATCGCCCGGCGTCCCGTCCGCCCATGGGAACAAAGGAGCCTGCTCAAACTCGCAGACATCGCATGTCACTATGTTGTTATCCGTATGAGCGTTCATTGGATGGAACACAAATGATGGGTCACCTTTGAACCAGCGCAAGTCCTTAACGCTGCCGTTCCTTGGCATAATCCCGATGTGAACTCCTTTCTCTGGTTCCCAGGCATAGACAGGCGCGCCCGTCATCGCCCTTTCTAAAGAGCCTGTGAGCGGCATAATAGGGAATATAACGTGCTCTCGGGTAACCATGAAGTCGTGAACCATAGAGGCGTAGGGAGCCTTGAAAGTCTCCGAACGCACAAGCGTTCCATCTTTGTCGACGACGTGGAAAGCCATGTCCTCAGAAATCAACCCTGCGGCGTTGTATCCAAAGAAAAGCATTTCTCCGGTCTCCGGATCTATTTTTGGGTGAGCAGTCATAGGGCCGCTGAATTTTCCATCAAAGTCATGGGAGCCGACGGATTCGAGGGACAAGGGGTCTAACTCAAACGGCGCATGAGCCTCTTCGAGAGCCAGCAATTTGCCTGCGTGATACACGATATTGGTGTTTGCCAGTCCATCCGTTTCCATCCCCATGACACTCTCATCAGAATCCATTGGATTAAACGCCGCGAAGAGTGAGCGCCCCTCTTCCTTTTCTTTCTTCCATTTAACGGTTTTTACATAACGGTTACGGTAGGACACCTTTCCTTCGGAAAAGTAAAAGCCATGAATCATGCCATCCCCGCCAAACCAGTGATAATCACCACGGGGCGAAAATTGAGGATTTGGGCCATTCCTGAAAAATACGCCCCTTAATTCCTTTGGTATCTCGCCCTCAACGACCAGATCAGGCGCATCCACCTCCATGTGGATTGGGGCAAAGCCACCTTCTAAATTAGGGTGATCGGGAAACATCTTCGCCATTTCTTCCTCCTATTTTTGTTATGCAATCACTATAGCACCAATCTCTCTCAGAAGAGAAAAAGCATTACCTCAAGCAAGGCCCTAAAACAGCTTGATTAATTTACAACCAAAATAAAAAATGACTTTTTGTACAAACAAGTTTTGAGGAGAAATGTGGATATAAAGAAAAGAAAGATTGGCGAAACAGAGATAAACCCGGTGGGCTTAGGGTGCATGAACATGACTCCATCCTACGGACCCGGGCTAAAAAAAAGCGACGCGTTAAACTTTTTAAGTAAAGCAATAGATTTAGGCTACGATTTTTTTGATACGGCGACCATTTACGGCTTAGGCGAGAATGAAAAATTAGTTGGCGAAGCGCTGAAATCAAATCGCGATTCCTTTCTTATAGCTAGCAAATGCGTGCTAGGCTTTGCAGATGGGAAGCGGTTTCTGGACGGACGCCCCTCAACAATCAAAACCGCCTGCGAGGCTAGTCTCAAGAGACTGCAAACCGAGGTAATTGACCTTTATTACATGCATCGTCCCGATCCGAAGGTGCCAATTGAAGAATCAGTCGGCGCATTAGCCGACCTCAAACAGGAGGGCAAAATCAAAATGCTCGGCCTTTCAGAAATGTCCGCAGAAACGTTAAGAAGAGCTCACTCAGAACATACGATTTCAGCCATGCAATCAGAGTATTCGCTAATGACACGAAATCCGGAGCTTGGTGTTTTAGAGGCATGCAAAAAGCTAGGCGTAGTCTTTGTCCCATTCTCCCCCGTTGGTCGAGGTTACCTTTGCGATGAGGATATAGACTGGAACGATCTTGATGAAAATGACCTTAGGAGAACCTTTCCGAGGTTTTCTGAACCCCACCGATCCAAAAACTTGGATCTACTCGAGAAGACCCAGGCAATCGCGGCGAATAATGAGTGCACCACCGCTCAACTCGCACTCGCATGGACTTTGTCGCAGGATCCAACTTCAGTCCCTATTCCCGGCACGATCAATGAGACGCATTTGAAAGACAACTTCCATGCAGCGAGTATCGAGTTGTCTGAGGAGACTATGCAGCAACTGAATGAGATATTCTTGCCGAAAAACATATCGGGACCTCGTTATTCAGAGGCAGCTCAAGCGACGGTCAGCACAGAGCGATTCGACTTCGAGTCTGATTTGATTTCGGAGAAATAGGGTCTCTAAAGAAGACGGCAAGGATGAACTCCCTGCCGTCTGAACTCTAGCACTTTAAAAAGAGTAGGTTAAGCTTGCCGAAACAATCCGAGGATGGCCAAACGTACCAATGACTATAGTCGCGGGACCTTCACCACTCAACCCGTCTAACCCAAAGTTAGGGAAATTTTCAAGGTCAGTGTAGTACTCCTCGTCAGTAACGTTGTCTACATTCAACATCAGCTCCCAGGGTCCTTTTTGGAATCCAGCTTGAAGATTCAACACTGAATACGCTTCGTTAGTAATCGGATCAAACGGAGGCATGCTTTCTCCTTGCCCCTGATGGCTGAATTGCAGGCTAGCAAGAAACGTGAGGTCATCAGAAATAGGCCGGTTTAAGTCAGCCGTAATCGAGAACCCGTCATCGATAACATTTGAGGGCGTCCTTCCGCTTAAATCAGTGCCATCGGGCATGACCGTGCCGGTATCCCATTCTGCATCGATAAAGCCTGCCGCCGCAGTAACAGTGAGATATTCGTTAATTAGGAATGCGAACTCAAGCTCGAGACCCTTTTGGTCCGTGTCGCCAACATTCGTGATTCCCTCAATCAGGCCTGGCCCATTAGGGTTTGGAGTAAGGATTTGATAAGCCCTGTCTTCGTAGTCAATGAAGAAGGCTGCTACGCCCGCGGTTGCTCGACCATCCATTAAGGAGCCCTTCCAACCAAGTTCAAACTGAATGGCTTTCTCCGGCTCAAAGGCTAAAAGCGAAGGCGTTCCATCTGCTGTGAAGATAGGCGTGGTACCGTTCAACCCCCCAGGCTCGTAACCCTGCGAAGCAGTGAAGTAAAACATAGAATCGTCTCCAACATGGCGGCTAACTGAGATACGCGGGAGAAACTCGGTAGCATCGATTTTTGCGGAATGAATAGCTCCGTTGGTCTCAGCATCAAGGTTATCCTCTTCTTCTTCCCAGCGATCGATTCTAGCACCGATGCCTATTTCCCAATCATTTATGGTGTAGGTTAGGTTTCCAAAAACAGCAAGATGCCTTTCGTCTTGATCTCTAAGCTCAAACGGAGCCGCAATGGGACCGACTGATGCATCGGCAAGAACACCGGGTCCAAAAACAAATTGGGAGTTCATCTCGTTTTTATATGATGAATAATAAAAACCTGCGATCCATTGAATATCCCCATCGCCAGTCGAAGTAAATCTTATCTCTTGGGTGGTGATCTCAAATTCCTCGGGTCTGTCAGTATTAATAAACCAAAACTGAGTCAAATCTACATCTGTAAGCCGAGTACTTTCTGCATCAGTGTAGGACGTGATCGATTTGACGTCGAAGCCTTCTAGTTCCCAAGTAAGCTCAACATGGGCGCCAAACACTTCCCGCTCGTGGGTAGGATTTCGGTTTGTATCAAGGACTGTGGGATACTGGAAATTGTCGGGGGTCCCACCCAGTTCTCTTGCCCAATTGTTTACTGGTCCGTCGTACTCATTAAATCGAACCGAAGCGTACAGCGAGAGGTTATCGCTTAACGGTCCAGACAGGGATATTCGACCCCCACTTTCATCGTATGCACCTACATCCTCTGGCTGAGTAGTGAACGGCCCTTGACTCGGATCAGGGGCGGGAGAGTTAGGGTTGGTCATAAAACCGTCATCCTCTCTTGTAAACCCAAACGCGCGCATGGCCCATCCATTATCCCCGAGAGGAATGTTGACGGAGCCTTCTACATCAATGACACCTTGCTGTCCTCCAAGAACCTTTACTCTGCCAAAGACATCATCAGAAGACGGACGAGCACTTACAAATTTTATTGCGCCGCCTATGTTGCTGCCTCCGTATAGTGTACCTTGAGGACCTTTTAGCACCTCGATACGCTCGAGATCTCCAAAACGCGAAGAGGCATCGCTAAATAACTGAATGTCGTCTAGATAAAAACCTACGCCCTGGGTCAACCCGAAGGCTCCGATACCCCTGATCGAGACGTTAGGGTAGCCGTCAGTTCTCATCGCTAAGTTAAGATTAGGGACGGCTAATCCTATTTTATCTAGGCCTTTGATGTTTTGTCTTCCTATTGCGTCTCCAGATATAGAAACGACTGATTCGGGGATATCAATCAAACTCTCCCCTCTTTTTCTTGCAGTAACCACGACCTCTTCGAGGGTCATGTTTTCTCCGTCAGCATATACAGGATTGACGAAGGTTAAAGTTGAAACAAAACCGAATAGCATTAAAGCCAACGAATATAGGCTCACTCGAGAAAGAAACATGTGTCCCCCTTTTATTGTATCTGCAACCTAAGGATCCAAAAAAGAAGTTAGTAACTCAGCAGAAAATTATTATTTATTCTTGTAGTCTTAAAAATGTTACCATTTCCGAGGTGTAATAATAGCCTATCAAGTGCTAAAACCAAAATATTGGCTCGAAAGTATAAAAATTATAATAAAGGGAGAAGGCGATGAGCGAAGCAGTCGACGGGTTTAATCCAGAATATGATCCTACAGGAATTGAAGGAGGTCTAGATACCAACCTTTTGCCATGGTTAGACATACCAAACACCAACGGGGTCTCAATGAAAACCGTTCGTGCCAGCATGGAAAGCGGGATGTTTTCATTGATTCTCAAAATTGAAGAGGGCAAAGCCTTTCCGACTTCGGTTTTTTTGGGAGGCATGGACCTGCTTGTATTATCTGGGGAATTAGATTTCTCTCAAGGCGGCCAAACGAGCGCGCTAAAACCTGGAACCTGGGGTTTTGTCCCGGCAAATACTAAAGTAGGTTCGATCGCAGCTAAAGAAGAATCTGAGATTCTAGTCAATTGCTTCAACGGCGTCTCAATTTTGAATTCAAATGGCTCTGTCGAAGCAATTTTTACCGCGATGGACGTTAACCACCTTGCCAAGGACGTAGGCGTTACGATGGTTCCTAGCAGCCTAGCGGACTGCGCCCGAGCAAGACCGAATGCATATAAAGGAGATCCTTCGCCCCTCGCTATCGCAAAGAGAAATGCAAATGAACTAGTAGATGGGGAGCCATCGGGTGACATCAACAAATATGCCCACGATTATTTCATTGACGCCAAAACGGTACCTTGGATTATCAACCCAGATCTACCTGATATTGGACTTAAAATCTTAAGGGTGAGTGAAGAGACCGGTGTTATCTCACTTATTGTGAAACATAAAGGAGTGGCTACACCCCACACTCATATTGGTGCCGCCGATTTCTTGGTATTAAGCGGTGCGATCGGATATCGCGCTGGGCCGCCCGAGGGATATGGAGCAGGAATGTGGTTTTATGAGCCTGCAGGCGCTCGTCACGAGTCAACACAGAGTCTCACCGACGAGCCACTAATATATACCGCGAATGTTTATGGTCCACTTATATTTGACTCAGGAAAAGGAACACCGGTAGAGGCGGTGCTTTCTTGGGTTGAGTACGTTGCCCTTGCTGAGGGAGGAGGAGCAGAACTTGTCCCGAATTCCGAGGCAGCTGAAAAAGCATTACTGGCCTGGAGTCCCCTCAAGAGCTAATTCAAATGATACTGAAAGGACAAGAGAAGGATTGGTTATAGGAGGGGGACATGCCCCAGAAAACGGACGCTGAAGTCTCTTTCGAGCTAAAACGAAAGGGCCATCTCTCTTTTAACTGGCAAGATCTCGACAAAATTGATTTACCTTCGGGGATTTCAACGAGCATGTTCAGGGTGGGGGACCCTGGTGACGCCTCGTCTCCAACCGTTTTCAAAGCATATTACCCGCCCGGCTGTCTTGTGGAGGCTCACACTCACGAATGCGACTACACCGAGATAATCTTAGAGGGCTCACAGAAAGTGGGAGCCAAGTGGTTTCACGCCGGTGACGTTCGGATCGGTCTAGCTAATCGCGGATACGGGCCACTGCTTGCGGGAGATGAAGGTGCTACGGTTCTGTTCTTTTTTAAAAACGGCAAATGGCCTGCGATAAAAATAGGTAACAATGATGGTAAGACTCTAAGGAGTGACATCATTACAGACCACTTTGAAGAAAAAAACAGAGGATAGTTGATGGACAGTGCAGATCAGAGAGAGGACATGATGGACTTGGCAAGACGAGCACTTGCCCATTGTCTAAATCAGACTACAGACACGACTGAAACTATTATGACAATGCCAATCGAAGCCTACACAGACGAAAAACGATATCAGGCAGAGCGAAATAGAATATTTTCAAGCTTGCCAATCGCGGGAGCCCTGTCTATTGAACTTCCGAGGCCAGGAAACTACAAGACAATCTCAATCCTTGAGAAACCGCTTCTGCTTGTCCGCGGGGATGACGGGAAAGCTAGAGCTTTTTTAAATGTATGTCGGCATCGTGGGGCGAGGATTTGTGAGGCTGAAGAAGGGGTGGTTAAGAAATTTTCGTGTCCTTACCATTCATGGGTTTACGACCTACAAGGAAATCTAACAAGCCGCTACGCTGCCAACACTTTTGGAGATCTCGACCATTCTTCTCTGGGACTTACTCCCTTAGGGTGTGAAGAAGAAGCGGGGATAATTTGGCTAACCCTTGATTCAAGCGAACAAATCGATATGAAGAAATGGCTAGGAGGGATGCACGAAAAACTAGCCTCTTTAGACTTGGGCAATTGGCATCTTTTCAAGAAACGTGAGCTTGAGGGACCCGGATGGAAAGTAACCATGGACGGATATTTAGAGATATACCACCACAACACCGTTCATGGAAGAACAGTTGGGCAGCATACGATCGGCAACCTGCTTGTGTTAGACACCCATGGACCTCATCAACGGCTCACCCTAGGGAGAAAATCGCTAAAATCGTTAGAAACTCTGCCAGAGGAGGATTGGGAACCTCTCGAGCATATAAGGCTAGTGCACAATTGCTTTCCTAATCTTTCAATATCTGGGATTCTGGGCGACCACTGCCTAGTAAGCTTGGTGTTCCCCGGGCCAACCGCAGACATAACTAGAACGATTCAGTACACGCTTGCGTCTGACGTGCCAGAAACCGAGACAGAATTAGAGGCAGCAGAAAACTTTAGCGCCATGGTTTTGCAAGCTGTTCAAGATGAAGATTATCGATTAGGGCTGCTCATTCAAGACGGAATCAAAGCCGGCGCCAATACCCAGTTCTTATATGGCAAAAATGAACCCGCTGTTCAGAATTACCACCGGTGGATCGATCATTTCATGAGGCAAGAAAAAGATTTCTCCTGGGATTTGGCTGCTGACCAAGGCTAAGATTTCCAGAGGAATTTAGTGAATTTACGGCCTTTTGCAAACAAGTCGTTTATTATGAAACGTTTCAGAGCGAGCTCTGACTTTTTTAAATGCGCTAAAAATCGCAAATCTTAACTAAGTCTTTGTCAGAATTAGATAACACGACGAGAAGCAAGTACTACGAAATTTGATCTCGACCACGGGCAAGCACATCGAGCCTGTTACGCTCGAGGGTCTGGGCAGATAAATCAGCATTTGCGATTTGATTCGAACTTTTTTCTTGCGCGAGCCCCGCTGAAAGCGTCTCCTCCCAACCGAAATCAATCAGCTGATGAACACTCCTCAGGGTTTCAGCATTTCCGCTCTGAATGTCTTTTGCCATCTTATAGCAATGCGGCAACAAACAATCGGGGGCTAGGACGTCGTTTACTAGTCCCCAACGCTCCGCCTTTTCGGCGCTGACATAATCTCCCGTAAAGCTAATCTGTTTTGCTCTAGAAACTCCAACCAATCGGGATAGACGCTGAGACAGCCCCCAACCGGGCACCACGCCCATCCTGACGTGGGTATCCGCAAATTGTGCTTTCTCCGAAGCCACAAGTATGTCGCACGCTAGCGCAAGTTCGAAACCGCCGGTTATCGCAAAACCATTTATGGCACCAATGACGGGCTTACCGACTTCACGAATCGCTGTTTGTAAATCCGGGTTACTTTTCTTATTACCGTCTCCGCGCATTCCTTTTTGCCCTAACTCCTTAAGGTCTAAACCAGCAGAAAAGGCTCTTCCCTTCCCGGTCAGGATAATTACCCGAATACTTTGGTCATTTTTTAAAGCCGAAAAGGCCTCTACTAGGGCAACGCGCAAGGCAATTGATAAAGCGTTTAGTTGTTCAGGGCGATTAAGTGAAACGGTAGCGACACCTTCGGATCGATCGATCAACACTAATTTTTCCATGGCATTTTCCTTTTTTTAACCTCACAAACCAAAGCCGTGATATTCCAGACGATCTGCTTTAAACAAAAGAGCGCGCTTCTCTACAAACAGACTCGACTAGATTTAAAATCTGACTTTTGTGCCCAAGCTCTGGCCTTTCAGAGGCCCAACCAATGGTCGCCCTGCCCCTTATATGGATGAATAAGGGTAGCATACCCCAATCATTGTCACTCATGAACCTCCGCTTTCTATACCCGCGAAGGAATCCCTCCGACAAGGTTTCAAATTCAGGGTGATCTTTGTATTCGAATAACAGGCTAGCAATGTCGTAGAGATACCAACCAAAACCTGCATCATCAAAGTCAATTAACCGAATATTTTTACCAAGATCAAAAAGAATGTTTCCAGGATGCAAATCCCCATGAATCAAACCAAATACATCCTTAGAATACCCAAGGGAATTTATTTTAGATGAGATGACCGCTTGGGAACCCAGTAATAAAACGCGCTGATCGCTAGTTACATACTCAGAGTCCCAATAACGACCCCAAAAAGGTGATTTGCCAAAAAAACCATCTTCATCAAATCTGTGTCGTGAAAAGTCTTTGCTTGATTCCCACTCCTCCGAGTGTAGGTGAAATTGAGAAACTAACTCACCCACCTTTGCCAAGGCATCCGCTAATAATGATCCTGTTAAACCTTCAAGCTCCATCTCAAGCAGAGACCGACCCTCTATCCAATCTAAAACGCTAAGGTATCTGCTTCCTCCACTCATATTAATCAGCAGATAATGCTTAGCTTGTTTCGTTGGCAAGATTTTCGGTACTTTGAAACCAGCGAGAGACAGAGATTCGAGCCACTCTCGCTCGGAGTTGAGGGCCCGATAGGAATGGTATCTTGGTCGATGCACTCGCAGAACATATTTATTACCGCTTCTGCAGGCTACTTTAAAAACGATATTTTCTGAGATGGATTGCAAAGACAACTGGGCACCATCAAGGCCCCAATTTTTTAAGTGCGGAGTCACCTCCTTCAATATGTCTAACGATTCAATCAAGATTCAAAAAACCATTTTTTAGGCGAATACCGCCTAGTTTCGCTAAATAGGTTAAGCCAGCGTGAGAGCAAATAAAACTGCAAAAATCTAGGCTACTTTTAAGAAAAAAAATCATTGGCAGTAATGCTTTTGACCTTTTGCTCATGTTGTGGGATTTTACTCATTGCAATATCCTTTAAAGGCGATAAGGAACAAAGAGGGAGTAAAGGTGCTATTTTCCAAAACATTTACCGCAACAAGTTTGTGTTTAATCTTCGCACTTTACGGATGTGAACGCGACTTGGATAAAACACAACTTGCCGAAACTCTTGGATCAACTGATGAGTTCCAAACCGGAGCAGAAGAGTTCGATCGCTCAATTCATCCTGGCAAGACCCTCTACGAAATTAATTGCGCCGCATGTCACCAAGGACAAGTTCCAAAAGCACCTCATTTTCAGTGGCTAGAGATGATGTCACCAACAGCGATATTTAATTCGATGCAGACTGGGGTCATGCGCGCGCAAGCAGCGAATCTCTCATTAGATGAGAAGCGATTAGTGACTGAGTTCATGACACGTCAGACTCTAAAGGAGAGAACTGACTTCGCGTTAAAAGAGCCAAACTTCTGCGACAATCGGGAATTGTCAAAAGCTGAACCAATTTACGAGGTTAACTGGGGTCACGACACTAAAAGATATTCACCTCAAGACGTCAGCGGTTTAACGAGAGACGATGTTAAAAAACTTAAACTGAAATGGTCTTTCGCTTTTCCAAATGCTCTTCGGGCTCGATCGCAACCCACTATTTCCATGGGCGCAGTTTTCGTTGGAAGTCAAGACGGGCGAGTCTATGCGTTCGATTTGGAGACTGGATGCACTAAGTGGGTTTTTTCTGCGAGCGCTGAGGTCAGAACTGGAATAGTGCTGTCTACCCCATCCGAGCAGGTATCAGAAAAAAATCCGCCCCTCGCTTTTTTTGGTGACCTCCTCGGCCGAGCTTATGCCGTAAACGCTTTAAACGGTAAATTAGTTTGGTCAATAAGAACTGATGATCACCCGAGCACAACACTTACTGGAACGCCGGCTTACTATCAGGGAGTGCTTTTCATCCCGATTTCCTCATTAGAGGTAGTCCCTGCCGCAGACCCAAATTATAGTTGTTGCAGTTTCAGGGGTAGCCTTCTAGCGGTGAACGGCGAAACAGGCGCTACTATATGGCG
The DNA here is from genome assembly GCA_902567095.1 of uncultured OM182 clade bacterium. GTDB lineage: Bacteria > Pseudomonadota > Gammaproteobacteria > Pseudomonadales > Azotimanducaceae > UBA9659. The sequence continues at coordinate 55,384 of CACFLG010000001.1, read as the reverse complement.
TCATTACGCCATCCCAGACAAGCCAAAAATTATCGGTAAAACGAAGCTTGGAACCGACGTAATCGCTCCTTCAGGCGCGCCAATATGGACGAGTCCAACTATTGACCCTAAGCGTAACCTCTTATACGTGGGCACGGGAGAAAACTACTCCTCTCCTGCCGAGGGGAATTCAGATGCGATATTAGCAATCAATATCAAAACAGGAACCCGAGCATGGACTAAACAAACTACATCAGGTGACGCATGGAATGTCGCTTGCATGATGGCTGACAACCCTAACTGCCCGGCTGAAGATGGGCCCGACTATGATCATGGCTCCAGCATTCTTCTGGTATCGGGTAAAAACGATGAAGACATCCTTCTTGCTGGACTTAAGAACGGGGACGTACTCGGATTGGATCCAGATGATGAGGGCGAAACAGTTTGGAGGACCAAAGTAGGAAGGGGGAGCATTCAGGGAGGCGTTCATTTTGGAATGGCTGCCAGTGACTCACAAGTTTTTGTACCAATTAACGATATGAACAACACGCGAAACGGAGACTATCTAGATCCGGTTGAGGCGAAACCAGGCCTGCACAGCCTGCGGGTTAATGACGGCTCTGTAGTTTGGAATCATGTTCAAGAAAATGTCTGCGCGCCAAACAAAGAGTTCTGTGACCCAGGTATTAGTGCTCCCGTTACTGCTGCAAAGGGAGCGGTCTTTGCTGGACATCTAGACGGCTTCGTGCGTGCTTATGACGAAGAAAATGGAGAGCTTCTATGGTCCTTTGATACGAAACCTGAAAGGCAAGCGGTCAATGGAATTGAGGGTAAGGGAGGCGGAATGAGTGGTTCAGGGCCCTTTGTTGCCGAAAGACATGTGGTTGTAAATTCCGGATACGGACTGTATTACCATGAGCCGGGAAACCTTCTTTTAGTTTTTTCCTCAGAGAATTAGTTTTTGTTAGAACTCTCCACTAGGGAAGGAAGCCAAAGACAATGTTTAAAATTGGGTTGCTTTGCATTCGCAAAACTAACTACCTGATAACTTGAAACACAAATCCAACCTAGAAACGCACGAGATAAAATCAGAGAGCGGAATTTCGGTCGAGCTTCTCAATTTGGGTGCGCGGATAAGTTCAATTAAATTACCCACTTTGAACGGGCATCGTGACATTGTCTTAAGTTATCCAAACCTAAGCGCGTATCAAATTGATCCATACTACTTGGGAGCAATTTGTGGTCGTTATGCAGGAAGAATCAGGAACGGGCGTTTCGCACTTAACGGACGCTCATTTTCACTAGATAGAGACGCATCCGCTGGTCCCCATGCTTTACACGGAGGGCCTATTGGCTTGAGCAAAAAAATTTGGAAGCGGATCAAAGAGGACTCAATCAATAAAGCAAATTTGAAAGTTTTCTCTCCCGACGGCGATCAAGGATTTCCTGGAAACCTGTCAGCAAAGGTAAAATATGAACTTGTTGATCCAGATAGATTGCTAATAGATTTCTCGGCGACGACCGACAGCCCCTCTATAATAAATCTCGTTAGTCATGTTTACTTTAACCTTGACGGAAAAGTAACCAACATCAGCAACCATTCAGTCCAAATAAATGCTCAAGAATATACCGTTCAAGATGAAACCCTGTTACCTACAGGCGAGATTAGACTCGTCGAAGGAACACCTTTTGACCTGAGAGAATCGAGTATGCTCGGGAGAAAACTGGAAGAGCTTAGAAATTTGACCGGAGATCATGGTTTTGATCAAAACTATGTGCTCAAGAAAGGAGAGGATGGTTTGACATTAGCGGCGACGCTAACGTCGGCTTCCGCAGATCTGACCCTGATGGTGTATACAGATCAACCAGGTCTTCAGCTATACACTGGCCAACACCTAGCAGAACCTTTCCATCCTTTCGCTGGGGTGTGCCTTGAGACTCAGGCGTTTCCTGACGCGCCGAACCAGCCGAGTTTCCCTTCAGCAATTCTGTTGCCGGGAGAAACTTACAGCAAACGAACCCTTCTTAAGTTTAAGTGGAACTGATTTTTTTGTAGATTGGTTCCTTTCAAACATAAATCTTTCCTGCTAGATAAGTCACTGCCTCTCCTCCTATCATTACCCTCTCGCCATTAAGCTCACAAAAGAGTTGGCCGCCCCTTTCAGAAATTTGTCTCGCTAACATCTTTTTTTTGCTGAGGACAGCTTCCCAATAGGGTGTCAAAAGGGTGTGTGCTGATCCAGTAACCGGGTCTTCGTCCACCCCTACCGAGGGATAAAAACATCGAGAAACAAAATCGCTTTGCGTTCCCGGAGCACTGGCGATTACTCCTCGAGCTTCTAGACGAGATATTTCTTTTAAGTTCGGCGTTAACAACGCAATCTCCTCCTCTCTTTCAAATATTGCTAAGTAATCGTCTTGGCCTCTAAAAATTTTTTTTGGCACGGAATTTAGTGCAGAAACAATCTTTTTGTCTAATTGCTGCTCATTCGGGAAATCTGCTGGAAAATCAAGGTAGATTCTTTCGTCAATTTTTTTTGCGGACAAAGGCCCTCGCGCGGAAATAAAAGAAACGGAATTTTTATCTCTATCAAGGTATCGATCAAAAAGAATTTTCGCCGCGGCCAAGGTGGCGTGGCCACATAGCTCGACTTCATATTTTGGAGTGAACCATCTTATTCCATAAGGTGATTGATCTAAGTTGACAAAAGCAGTCTCAGACAAATTGTTCTCCCGCGCAATCGAAGACATTAAATCATCTGCTAGCCAACCATAAATGGGACAAACTCCAGCAGGGTTTCCTTTAAAAACTTTATCTGTGAAAGCGTCTACCTGAAAGATAGAGTGAGCGGTCATGTTCTCTCCTTTTCGAAAATTACCTTCAAACTTTACTCCAATCAAAATCTATCTATACTTTGGCATATACCCTTTGTCGAAAAATTTGGTTGGAGAAATATTTATGAAAAACTTTTTTTTAATTGTCATTTCCTTTTGCTTTATGAGTCTAAGCCATGCGGCAGAGAAGAGCAGCGGTTTCCTTCAGATGCAAAACGTCATAGGAAAATGGGAGGGAACCTTGATCAGATCTGCTCAAGAAGACATCCCAATCAGCTTGGAATACAAAATGATATCGGATGGAAGCGCCATAGTAGAGCACAGCAATGAAGACGGGATTGAAATGATGACAGCATTTGCTGATCAAAGCGGAGAGCTCCTAGCGACCCACTACTGCGCTCTGGGAAACCAGCCAAAAATGAGCGTCTCAGACTCAACGGATTCTTCTATTTCTTTTTCAACAAACAGAAAACTAAGCGGTCTTGATCCGGCTAACGATTCATTTGTAGATACATGGAAATTTAGCGACTTGAAAAAGGGCACTGATCAATTCACCTATACCTATACAGTTTTGAACTCGGACAACACGGTCGAGACAAATTCAGCGGTGATGCGACGAACAAAATAAGAGAGTTAAATCAGGGAATCTCTCAGGGCCGGGAAAATTTCAATAACGAACCCGGCCTGTTCATTGTAAACCTAAAAAAACCGCCTAGTGTGCAGTCTCCATAGGACTCCTCCAAATTGAAAGGCATTGCCCTCTATAAAACAGCCTTTTTCCAAAGCTCGTTTGAGTATTTCGCGGGGATCGACAACTAACAAATCCAAAGCGCTTAGCCCAGCCCCTCTTTCATCGCTCAATTGAACGAACCTCACAATGGAGTTGTTGAGATGTAATTCCAGATTTCCTCTAACTGGATGCGGGGACTTTCCTAGAACCCGTCCCCAACGAATCGCGGTCTTTGAGGGGAACTCACTCTGGAGCTCTACTCCTATGATATCCAAAGTGGTGTCCTCTTTTACGTAGTTCTCCCAACCGATACCTCCAGCCGGGTGCCAATAACCCTCAAAATCGTTGAAATCATCAACCTCGATTTCTAAAAACGCTGCCTCCATGTCCTTGGGATGAAATTGACAATTCTTCCAACTTCCGATGTCAATTTCCCACGCAACCCTCACCCCTTCGCCTCGTGCGTTTTGTTTCACTTGACTAAAGCCTTCTTCAGAATCCATCTGAACAATTACCATGTAGCCCCCATCTCCCTTACGACGGTCAAGAAATCTACCCGCAGCGGTTTTTTTTTCAATTGGAGCAACTACTTCAAGAAAGTTTTTTCCTATGGCAATCAGATTATTTTCTAACCCAAACTGAGCTACCCCGGGGTCAATGAAGCAACTATTCAAATCAAGTATCTTTGTTAACCCGTCCACTACAGATTCCAGGCTCTCTGCGACGAGGCAAACCTGTCTAAGCTGAATACCCATTGCTTACTCCAGTAAAAACTTATCTCCCAGCCTTACAGTTTAATTGTTTAGGCGCTTAAAGTTTGGCTTTCTTCGTTCGATGAAAGAATTTACCCCCTCTTTGAAATCCTCGCTTTTCAGCGACTCATCCATCCACTGGTTTGATTCAACCATCGCTTCCCCAAGCTCCATATTTAGATGCCTGTATACTTGCGCCTTCATTATCCGCAAAGAAGTCGGAGAGACATTTTCCGCAAGATCTTGAATATATCGAATTGCAGTGTTTAGTGATTCTCCTGTGTCAACCACCCGTTCAACCAAACCAAGCTCCTTGGCCTCTTCGCCCTGAAATTTTCGAGCACTCCAAAGAATATCTAATGATTTACCTGCGCCAATCAATCTCGGCAGAAGCCAACTTGATGCGTGCTCAGCAATTAAACCGCGTTGACCAAAAGCAGTTGTGAACTTAGCCTGCTTCTCTGCAAATCTCATGTCGCATAAAAGAGCATAGCAGAATCCTAGCCCCGCGCAGGGCCCATTAATTGCAGCTATTATCGGCTTTTTCAAGGAAAGCATAAAAGTGTAACTAACCGTGAAATTCTCTCCCATATTTGGATCACCAGGACTTGCTTTCAAAGCAGAGAGATCCTCTTCTGGCCCTCTCTTCCCATCAGCCGTTGATTGTAATCCACCAATATCGGCGCCCGCGCAAAACCCACGACCGGCTCCTGTAAGAACAATGCCTACCACCGAGGGATCAGACTCAGCGGCCGCGAGGGCATGCTTAAATTCTCGTTGCATTCTCCCTGTCAAGGCATTGAGCGCTTCGGGACGATTAAAAGTGATCACTGCAACTGGATCTTGAACCTCGTAAAGAATTTGCTCGTACATGCTGTTTGCTCCTGAGAATCGAAAATTAAAAAAGATGTTCGTAATTTATCAAACTAACTTATAAAACGTAATTATCTTGGGGGTGCATTTTTTTAGGATACGGTGTATTTTTGTTCTTTTAAAAATGGTCGGCCCCATGTCTTGCGATGGGAAAAAAGAAACCAACGAGAGATCTGATTTATGGATACCAATATATTTAGCCAAGAGACAGAAGTTCTCGCCAACGCTAAAAAGACAAATGAAAGTGGGAAGGCTGGTCAGTCAGACTACAATAAACTCGTTGGGAACTATAGCAAACTCCTTCGAACCACAAAGCGAATAATAAAACTAAGTGACAAAAACGAGCACCGCCTCAACGAGTTAAAACAAGAGGCTCAGGAGACAAACGAGCAACTTGAGGGCATGTCCTCTCAGTTGTCTAAATTTTTATCTCCTCAGTTGTACCAATCAATATTCTCGGGTTCGAGACACGGCAGCCGTGTGAGTCGGAGAAAAAAACTGACCGTCTTTTTTTCAGACCTTTGCGGATTCACTAATTTCGTCGAAAGCATGGAATCTGAAGATGTGACAGACCTGCTTAATTTGTATCTAGAGTCCATGACAAAAATCGCTTTGGATTATGGCGCGACAATTGATAAATACATTGGCGACGGAATCATGCTTTTCTTTGGAGACCCCGAAACTGAAGGTGTCAGAGAGGACGCTCTCAAATGCGTTAATATGGCCTTAGAGATGCTTAAAGAATTAGACAATCTTGGAGACCAATGGGTCCGTTATGGACTCAAAGAACAGCTCCAGATGAGAATAGGAATAGACACAGGCTTTGCTACTGTTGGAAACTTTGGCTGTGAATCTAGGCTAGATTATACGGCTATAGGCTCAGCGGTAAACAAAGCCTCCAGACTTGAAGAGGCAGCGGAAAATGGATCGATCTACATCTCTGAAGACACCTACAACTTAGTAAAGGGATCTATCGAGGCGGTCGAACTGGATCCAATTTACTTAAAAGGATTGGGAAATTTCAAGCCCTTTAAGGTTTTAAAATCAGTGGACTCTTCCTCAGTCACTCTCGAGTTAGGTGAGCGAACAATGTCGGTAATTCTAAATAAATTATCTGAGCAAGAATTAGATACTGCTAAGCTAAATCTCGAAGACACAATAACCGCTATAGACAATTTTAAAAGACAGAAATCGTTAGACTTCTTTTATGATTCTGGCTTCGCAGAGAAGGAAAAAGGTAAGACTTAACTTACCCATCCACGATAAACGAAAAGAGCACCTTCCTCAGATTCAACAAAATTAAATTCGAAGTGTTTTACGCGTCTCGCCATCTCTATAAAACCGAGCCCAGCTCCTTCTGAATCCTCGGGGGGGCCATCACGCAATCTTTGTTTGTACATTTGCCTTAGCGCTTTTTGATCGGCTACGCTTAATTCGACAAGAGTTGCCTCAAGAACGTCCCTTTTGTTTTCGTCAATCTTATTGACGGCTTCAATTAAGAAGCCATCTTCAGCCACGCTGATTGCGATTGTTCCAATACTATCTCCAGTGGACTTTGTTTTCTGAGTAGAGTACCTAATAATGTTTTGGGCCTGCTCAATAAATACTCCAAAGACCCGTTTTGATACAGTCTCCTCAGTTTCTTTGTCTGATAGCTGATGTCTGACGGGGTTAGAGATAGTGGTGAGTAAATCTTCGGTTAGAGGCCCCGAATAACAAAACAGTGTCTTTCTGTCTTGCATAAAAGTGTGCAAACCCAAAGTGTCTTTATTTTTTTCCATCCCTGCCCCAGTTAGAAATTACATTCTAGCTTTGTTCTAAAATTTGAAAACTATTCTTGGTCCTATTCTTCGCTGGCGTACTCTACGATAACAAGGTTGTACTCACATGCAGTGATGTCTTCTTGAAAATCTTCTCCAGCTTCGAGCATGGTGTCGTCCTCTGCTCGATACCTCCAATTTATTCTTATTTTTTTTCCTTCTTCCGAGCTCTCCTCCAAGAACTCAAAAAAATCAAACAAAAATTTCGCTGAGGAGCTGTTGAAGTAATATAGCTCAATATCCACATTAAATTGTGTATTTGCGTCTGCTAAGGTTTTCTTAAGCGCTTCTAGCACTGGCCCAGACCACTCAGCAATATTCTCCGGATAACATTCACCCTTTATGAGACAGGAGCTAGAGCCTATTTCGACCAACGGCGTCCTCTGCGTTTTTTCAAATTTCATATTTTGTCTCCTACTGCGTTGCCTGCCTCAGGAACATCATTCCCTGAGTTCATAGAAAATGCGAGCAAGGTTAGGTCGTCTCGGAGCGGCTCGCCTCCTCTATACAGATCAACGCTAGTCATTATATTGCTGACTATATTACCCGGCGATGTATTAACTGATTCTCGGAGAATCTTCAGAACTCTCCTTCGACCGAACGCGATAGGTCTCTCTTCCGGGCTCATCACGTCCGTGATTCCGTCGGTTAGCATGACAAAGGCTCCTTCATTTTTTTCTATCACGTGCGTCGTGAACTGAAAGTCATTTGCCATTCGTGTTGACCCTACGGATTTCCTGTCTCCAGCAACTTCATCCGCTTTAACAGAGTCGACGTTAAAGATTGATGCCTTAGCTCCAGCAAACTCGAGCCGTTGTTCTTTCCTGAAGTATATACAGACCCCGCCATCAAAACCTTCTTCTCCTACATTGCTCTGATCTGCTTTTGATAACGTTTCCCTTAAGAGATCATTGACCAGAGAAAGGTACTGACCAGCACTTTGATAATTCTCTTCATCGATTGCTTTTTCTAATTGGCTTCTAGCGATTATAGAAAGGAAGGCGCCCGGCACTCCATGTCCTGTGCAGTCTACGACCGCTATATACACTTTGTCAGGAAAGTCTTTAACAAAATATATGTCACCTCCTACAAGATCTCTTGGCCTCCATTCCACATTAATCGTAAAGTCGCCCGGGAAAGATTTGGGTAATAGAGCATTTTGCAATCGCGCTGCGTAACGAATCGAGCTGCTGATCTCGTCCCTCGCTTCAACAAGCTCATGCGTTCGGGCGGCGATGAGAGCATTCACCTCATCTGACATTTTAGAGAAAGCCCTGGACATCAATTCTATTGACGCCGTTTCCTTTGTCTCGTCGTCGCCGGTTGAAAGAGCGTCTTTCATTTCCGATATTTCAGTCAACAACATATCCTTTGACTGGCCCTCTAGCTGATCTGACAACAATGTCATCTTCTCAAACATGATCTCATCACGTTCGTCGCGACGCTTTGCTCGATTGATTCGGTCTTCCTCTGCTTCTATCCGATGCTGGCGATAACTCTCTATTGATTTCTGGAGCCTTCCTACCTCATCTCTATCGGAGCTGAAAATTGATCGTGCCTTTTGCGTGTTTGCTGAAAGATCACCATCAGCCATCTTCTCTAAGACTTGAATAGCTCCTGTGATTCTATTGAAAGACGCAGAGGTTACTAGGAAAACTACTACAGTAATCAAGACAGTTAAAAATAAGAAGAATATGATCGTCTGTTTTTCCGTATCATTTAGAGACGTAATTAACTCTGCCTGGTCTGCGAATATGAGTATCCTGAGGTCACTCGCTCGAATACTTTTGCTAAACGGGATCGAGGTAATTTGATATGAAGAAGCCTCATCAATAAAACTGTACTGATAAACCTCATTGGCCGTCCCGTGATCCAAACCGACTCGAACTAACTTCTTCAATATTTCTGGCTTTTCTTCTTCGTAATAGTCGTAGACAGTCAAGGCGTTGTCGTCCAAAGCTATCGCTGTTTCAATCTCGAAATTTTCGGAAAATTGCTCGAGACTATCGATCACATTTCGACCCAAAACTATTACTGCGATAGCTTTTTCATTTTCATCTTTTAAGGAGAAGGCTAAGGTATCGTTGATGGAAACGGGTTTTTCGTTAGACAGGTCTTTTATCTTTATAACGCTCCGAGACGACCCATCATCCAAGGACTTCACAAATGACCCAAAGTTTAAGAAGTAATCTGGTTGAGCAGACTGAGAGCATGGATCAACGCCCACCACATAAAGGCTCGACTCGCAATACAACTGAAGACCTCTTCGGTCATAAGCGACAGCAAAAGTAATTTGTTCTTCAAAAATCGGGTCAGAGAAAATCTTGCCGAAAAGCGCCTCGGCGGATTCCGCATCTTTTCCCTGAAGAGCCTCGAAGAGCGGGTTAGCACGATCGGTCCCATTGAAGCTGTCCAACTCTGCATCCCAAAGGTCCGCATTCGCGGCCATTCCCTCAAAAGGATCATAAATCAGTAATTTATTTTCAAATTGAATATCCATGTTGCTGAACCAAGCCGATGTGTAGCTCTGGAGACTGTTATCTGAGCTATACTCCTGATTTGCTTCGTTGAGCAAGTTGGATGAATAAAAGTTAGCCCCGAAAACAAGGCAGAATCCAGCAAGAATTATGAGTACTATTGTGGTTTTAATTGTCATCTATGAAATCTCTCGGCTAATTCAGTTGAAATTTCACAGTGAATTCTGCGTCTCTTGCCCTAACAGAGCTCCCTTCCTCCTTCGGGGACAAAAATTTCATTCCGCCCATAAATTGCATTGCTGACTTATCAAACAAAGCTCTCGGTTTTGCATCCACGACGCGAAGATCTACCAAATCTCCGTTCTCACTAACGTCGAAGCCTAATTTGACGTACCCTTCTACACCGAGTCGGAGAGCCTTTCTGGGGTATTTAAGCTGCGGGATTTTAGAAATGTAAATTTTTACGTCGCTGCCTGACGGGCCCTTGCCGTCAGTTAGATAGGTCTCCGCTGCAAGCAAAGTCGACGAGCCTAAGACAAAAGATAAGAGTAAGAATATTTTCATTAAACTGGTTCTATACATCGCTTATTCCGTGTTGTTAAAAATTATTGTCTACTAACGAGGACGGTTTTTCGTGAGATAACTATCTCAGAAACTTTGCTAGAAGACAATTATGTATTTACTGTTTACCGGTTTTCCTAACTACAGCGAATCAACTCATATAGTTATAGTCGGTCCGTGCTCCAACCATTCAATGTCCTTTCTTCCGATTAACTGAGAGATTGCCTTGTCATAAATCTCAAGATCCTTTTGCTTCAACTCTGACCAGTGATAAGCATCACCTCGATTAAAAAACTTTGTTTCGCTCTTCCAAACCTGCATTCCCGATGCTGGGACGTATTGTGAAGCCTTATCTTTCATAGATTCAAAACCGGCAGCGATGACTAGTTGTTCTAATAAGTCAGCATCAATTTCAATATTTAAGACACCGGCTAACCTTTGCATCTGCCCCAAAAGGTCTCTCTTTAGCTCACTGAAGTGAAAAAAATGAATGTTAGGCAAATGTTTGAAATTAAGAAAACTCTTATAGTGATACACCATTTCAGACAAAGTAAAGAGTTCACTCGCGCCCGCAACATGAGGCGCGACCGACCATTTTCTAAAACTCTCGCTGACATCCTCTTCCAACCATTCGGACTGAACGTCCATATTCATATTCTGAATGTGATTTCGAAGTGAAAAGTAGACGTCTCTTGGATCTCTGTAGACTGCGATGTAAGTCGAGGCAGGATAATAATTAATCCCGTCAATGGGCGTATGAGTTTTCATAAATCTTCGGTGATTTTGGGAGGCTAGCATTGCGTTCATCGATTCCAGAGGCATGAGCTGAGCATCTATCCACGGTGAAATCATTGCAGGTTTTTTTTGATGCTCTGGATTTTTAAAGATCAATAAAGCGCAGAGGGCTTGGGTCCAGGTGGTCCCGCACTTACAAGGAGTGCAAATAAAAATATCGTCATCGCGGTGTCTAAAATCATCCCATCTAGTGCTGTCTGTCGCGAAACCGCTGTAGCGTTGGGTTCTTATTGGAGCATCCTCTTTAATCATAATCTTTTACACCTTCTAAGTTCCGGAAATCCTCTCAAATATTTACACATACGCCGTTTTTGCCTTATATTGGTGCGTTATTCTTGCAGTTTATATTTTAAAGCACTTTTTTGGTGCGTGTTTACCTCGTACGCCCAGTTTAAAATTATGCAAAACAATGGCTTACCAATTTAAACTAGTGGCATAAAAATTGCTCTTCCTTACTTAAGGAAAAAACTTGTAATTTCCATACTGGGAGAATGTGTCTTAGCATTAAGATCCACCCGCCTCTAGTTTGAAAAAAGGAGAAAAACCATATCATGAAAGCGAAACTCGAGTATATCTGGCTTGACGGCTACGCGCCCACTCAGAGCCTGCGAAGTAAGACACAGGTAAGGGATAATTTCGGGGGAACATTGGAAGAATGTCCTATGTGGTCTTTCGATGGGAGTTCTACGGAGCAAGCGGATGGAAGTTCGTCGGACTGTTTACTTAAACCAGTGGCCATTTATCCAGACCCAGATAGGAGACATGCCTTTCTTGTCATGACCGAAGTCCTAAATGCGGATGGAACACCGCACCCCTCAAACGGGCGAGCTACTATCGACGATGACGACGACGATTTTTGGTTCGGTTTTGAGCAGGAGTATTTTCTTTGGGATATCGATACAAATCTACCACCAGGATTTCCACAAAGAGGGTTCCCCGGACCACAGGGCCCCTACTACTGTTCTGTCGGAGCAGCCAATGCTTTTGGACGCGATTGCGTAGACGACCACATGGACCTTTGTCTGGAGGCGGGCATAAACGTGGAAGGCATCAATGCAGAAGTAGCAGCTGGCCAATGGGAATTCCAAGTCTTTGCAAAAGGCGCTCAGCAAGCGGGAGATGAAACCTGGGTAGCTAGGTATTTGTTAGAGAGAACTGGTGAAAGATATGGATACTCAATTAATTGGCACCCGAAACCTTTTGGGAAATTGGATTGGAATGGGTCGGGAATGCATGCAAATTTTTCAAATGGACTGATGCGAGATTCAGGAAAGGAAGAAACCTTCACTAAGATCTGCGAGGAATTTGGAAAAAATATCGAGCGTCATATAAGCGTCTATGGGGCAGATAATGATCAGAGATTAACAGGCGAACATGAAACTCAGTCCATCGATGAGTTTAGTTACGGAGTTTCTGACCGGGGAGCATCAATACGCATACCTGTAGGCACGGTTCAGGATGGTTGGAAAGGCCGACTTGAAGACAGGAGAACAGCCTCAAATGCTGATCCATATAAAGTCGCAGCTGCTATAGTCAAGACGACGAAAGAAGCGCTGTCGTAACTTCTTAAATAAATCGCGGACCTCTTTATAAGAGGTCCGCGTCATCCACCCTAGTTATATCTTCCCAATTGCGACCATTTCTCTCGCTTTTGCTTTTTTTGTTAGTTTCTGATTTATTTGGGTTTTAAGAAAAAAAACACGTAGCCAATGTTTATGAATCTGTTTGATCCCGCAAGCCTTGTATGGACTCTCTCACCCATTTTGTTAGCAGTTATCGCAACCAGAAACTTTCAAAAAGCGATAAATGTATCCAATCAATTAGTACTTGATGTAGCGCTCCTCGGCATGTTCATTGGGATAGTCGGCGTTATGAAGAATCTTGAGAGCGCTAGCGAGCTCGTACCCAAATTACAGCTTGTCTTTTTGCCTATTCTGTATGCTCTCATCTTGAAAGGCCCGCTCTACATGCTCTCTAACAAGGAAAGCGAAGATCTTGCAAAACCAGAGGGCATAGGGTTGCCGACGATTGCTGGGATTGCTTTCTTGGGACTAACCGCTATGGCTATGAACGCAGCGGCAGGTATCGGGCCCTTTATTGATACAAGCTCAATTGTGGTGGTGTTTGGTGGCCTCCTGTTACTCGCACTATTGAACCAATTTTTCGGGCATGAAAGCTATTTCAAGGTTCTAAGATTGATCCATGGCATCGCGGTTGTCGCCGCAGTCGTGGGACTAATTTTGATGTTGCGTTTTGTTGACGATCCAGATGGGGTTCGACCAGCCTTTGCTATTTTGTATACAGTTTTTATCTATTCACTAATGCTTAGGATTACACTCTTGTTAAGCCTTCCTGATATCAACGAAATTTCTCTCAGCGAGACCGAGCAAACGTTTACCACCATTGTTTACATGATTGCGCCACTCTTCGGTGTGTGGGTTCTAATCAGCGCTTTCTCCTGAAAGGACATGTTCATTAAAGGTTCGATAAATAGGGAATAAATTGGCAACTCAACGTCAGGAACGCTTCATGCGATACGAAGATATAGTAAAGCCATCGACATTTGCAGACGAGGATTACTACCACGAGTTAACTTTGGAAATGCGTCAGCAGGACACACTGCCATGCATCCAAGCCGACGAATATAAGCCTTTCTGGGCAATAAGCAAGCACAGCGATATTTTGGAGATCGAACGGCAGAACCGCATTTTTGAGAACACACTTAACTCTGTCCTCGAAACAAAAGAAACCGAGAAAATTCTTGAGGAAACCGGTCCCTGGTTAAAAACTCTTATCCATATGGATGAGCCAGAGCATGCTGGGTTCAGGGCCCTCACGAGAGAATGGTTTCTACCGAAAAACTTAAAAAATTCTGAAGAGCGTGTAAAACAGTTAGCAAATGACATTATTGAGGAGATGCTCGAAAAAGGTGAGGAGATTGATTTTGTCAAAGATGTCGCCGTCTGGTTCCCACTCCGAGTTATTATGATGATTTTAGGCATTCCTGAAGAAGACGAAGGGTTGATGTTAAAGCTAACCCAAGAACTGTTAGGAGACAGCGATCCCGAGATGCAACGAGTTGCCTCAGAAAAAAATAACACCAATATGACAATTGCGGATTATTTCTCTTATTTTTCAGGAATCACCGAAGAACGCCGAGCGAAACCTTCAAACGATGTCGCATCCGTCATCGCAAATGGAACTGTAAATGGGAAACAATTAACAGAACTTGAAACTGTCTCTTATTACGTCATCATTGCAACAGCAGGCCATGATACAACCAGCTCAGCTTCAGCCGGTGGTCTCCTCGCCATGCTGCAGCACCCAAACGAAATGAAAAAAGCGATGGCCGGAGAGATTGATTTATCTCTTACGGTAGACGAATCCATCCGTTGGACAAGCCCCGTAAAACATTTCATGCGGCACGCAACCATGGATTACAATATTAGAAACACGAGTATCAAAAAAGGCGACGCCCTAATGCTTCTCTACCCATCAGGGAACCGAGATGAAGATGTTTTTGAAAAACCGTTTAACTTTATCGCTGACAGAAGACCAAACCGTCACCTTGCTTTCGGGCACGGTGCCCATCACTGCCTCGGGAATATTCTAGCAAAGCTTGAGATGAAATTTCTTTATCAGACACTCTTCTCTAAAGTTAAGAAGATTGAACTTAACGGAAAACCAAAAATGATGGAGTCAAACTTTGTTACGGGCTTAAAGAGTTTGCCTGTAAGAATAAAGGCCAAATAGATCGAGTTTCTAAACATTCTTAAACACCTCTCGAAACTCTGTCTGCGAAACTCTTAATACTTCCTATAGTATCAAAAAATATGTCAGGAGCTTCCTTACGAAACTTCATGTCGGCTACATGATGGGTGCCATTAATCGTCCTACTCGAAGCTTCTACCCCGGCGTCGAGCAATTTTCGAACATAAGCAATTCCTTCGTCGCGATGCGGATCGAGTTCATTAACCGAAATATGGTGCGGCGGCAACCCCCGCAATAAATCTTGGTTGGCGCAGAGGGGCCAGGCTAAAGGGTCGGAGGTAAATATTTCTTGAGGATCATAAAGTTTAGTTAAGGCCGCGACTAGCGCTAAATCCATTCCTGCATAACCATCGCATTCGAATAAAGATTGGATAGTCGGATCTTTATCGATGTACGCGTTTGCCAAAATAGGAGCTTGAGAATAAACACCTTGGACATGAGTCAAGATATTAGCTTCCTTTGCCTTCAAACAAGACGCGATTGCTAGATTTCCTCCTCCAGACTCTCCCGAAAGTATTATCCCAGATACCTTCAAAAATCGTTTGTTCTTATGCATCCAAGACAATGCAGAAACACAATCATTAAGGCCCGCCGGAAAAGGATGCGGTCCCAGTTTCCCCCCAGCATTTCGAAACTCAACACCCACACTTACTAGCCCTGCTAAAGCCAACTCATCTCGCCACTGCTGATAAATGGGTCCGGTGGTGGAGAGCATAACCATTCCACCTCCATGCAGATAGAGAATTCCGGGCAGGTCTCTATCGTTACCCTTTGGCCTATGAACAAAGAGTTTAATTTCGTTGTTATCAACACCCCGAATAACTACTGTCTTTACCGAGACTTCAGGATTAGGTTTGACGTCCGCATATATCTTCGCGTTTTCTTCCTCCCAACCCTTTTCAGCCTGATTGCAGAAATCTATGAGATCCGGAACAGATGAATTTACACTTACCGGCAACGGCCCACTTTGCTCGAGCAGGCCATATTTCCTCATGGCAGCTAAAAGTCGTGGATCTAGCCTTGGATCATCTTCAATCCGCATTTTTGGGTTACCCAACTTTCCGGGCAAAAAAACTTCTTTTTCTAAATTGGTCCGATCCATTTACAAATTCTCACCAAGGTTTTATGACAAGACCCGCTATATTTTCAGTAAGCTTCAATCTTTTTGCTTCAATCCAAAATAATAAAATG
This sequence comes from uncultured OM182 clade bacterium, assembly GCA_902567095.1. Taxonomy (GTDB): domain Bacteria; phylum Pseudomonadota; class Gammaproteobacteria; order Pseudomonadales; family Azotimanducaceae; genus UBA9659. The sequence continues at coordinate 39,600 of CACFLG010000001.1, read as the reverse complement.
GAGTTTCTCATTCTTGCACTTAAGATAGACCAAACCAAGCTTTCGATATATACAGGCATGTGATAACTGCATGCTTATGGCGAGAAAGGTTATTTGACAACTGAATCAGACTCATTGAGCATGGCCAAGTCACTTCTCAACGCATGAATATAACCAGTGTTAAGCAAATTCTTAGGAACCGACGCCGATAGATTAGATGCCTTTTTAGGTATCGCAATGCTAATGTTGGTTTTTTGCTTTCTGGGAATTTTACGTTCTTATTTTCAAGGACTTCGAGGTTCTCCGCGAGAACTATTCTTAGTTCTTTTTGTCAAGTTCATTGAGTACGGTGCCTTCGGACTTGGAATGCTAACTTTTGCCCTTTATCTTAGTCATGACGTAGGTTTGACCGACATCGGTGCTGGAACGTACGTAGGCATCTGGATGGTAATGATATCTGGCCTAATTATGGTCGTTGGAGCCGTTTGCGACGTCATCGGGATCAGACAAACTTTGCTTATCGGTTGCGTCAGCTTAATTATCGGGAGGCTAACCCTCCCGATATTTGAAAACCCAATCTTAATTTCTGTGTTTGGTTTCCTTCCATTGGCTTTTGGCGTCGCCATCTCTGGACCCGTTCTCTTAGTAGCGCTCAAGCGTTTTACGACTGCTTCTGGGGCCACGCTTGCGTTCGGTTTGTACTACACCCTATTAAATCTTGGATTCGCCGCTGGCGGATGGATATTTGATTATTTTAGAGGAACCTATGGTGACTATTCGTTAGTCGCTAACTTACCTATAGCTGGAGAAGTCTCGATTTATCAGCTGCTAATCGCCATAGCATTAATATTGACCCTACCCCAGATACTTGTGATTTCGTTGATGCGTGACAACATCGAAATGACCGAATCAGGGATTCGCTTGCTGAAAAATAAGGCACGAGACGTCAAACCGCTATTTTCAGAAATGGGCAGAAAAATCTCGGAGGCAACCAAAGAGACCAGCAAACTACTTTACCTAGTCTCTCGAGAGAGGCGGTTCTGGATATTTATTTCTGCACTGGCGATTGTCACTTTCATTAGGATTGTGTCTCTTCATTTTTTATTAACCTTTCCGACTTATGGAATTCGTCTGTTCGGTGATGGAGCACAGGTTGGAAATCTTTACGCGGTATTAAACCCCATTGTGATAGTGTTCCTTACTCCTTTATTCTCTGTTTTAACCTCTCGAGCAAGCAGTTACTCGATGCTTCTTCTTGGTTGTTCCGTATCAGCGTTATCTATTTGGATTGCTACTGCTCCTCCAGAACTCCTTCTTCCTCTTATGGACACGAGTTTCAGTTTAATTGTCTTTGATCGCTGGTTAGACATTCCAAGGGTTAGCTGGGACCCATTTTATCTATCGTTAGTTATGTTTATTTTCTTCTTCAGTGTAGGGGAGGCAATTTGGGCTCCAAGACTGATGCAATTCACGGCAGAAATCGCACCCCCAGAGAAGGAAGGGTCATACATTGCGCTTTCTTACCTACCCTTATTTTTAGGGCAATTCTTGGCTGGGCCTATGTCCGGCATCTTGCTTGCTACTTATTTGCCTTCGGGAAGCGTAGAGGGCTATCCATTTCATTATATGGTTTGGGTTTGGATAGGGTTAATAGGCTTATTGACACCAGTTGGCATGATAATATTCAGAAAAAATTTCAAAAGGGCAGAGAACGAAATTTAAGAGGCAAATATTAGATAATCGAGCTGCCGGACAAGAAAGCTAATCCGGTTCGGAAACGCTTTCAGCAAAACTTTTTATACTGTTAATCGTTGCGTAAAAAATATCAGGGGTCTCAGCACGATAAATCATGTCGGCTACGTGATATGTTCCATTAATAGTGCGGCTACTGACGTCTACTCCAGCCGCAAGCAACTTGCTTGCATAGGCAATACCCTCGTCGCGATGCGGGTCTAGCTGATTTTGCGAAAAGAAGTGTGGCGGGAGACCCTCCAATAATTCGTTAGAAGCGAAAATGGGCCAAGCTAAAGGGTTCTTTGTGTTCTCTTCGAGAGGATCGTAAAGTTTGGTCAGCGTTGCGACCAACTTTAAGTCAATGACATATCCGTCGCATTCGAACAGAGATAAAAGAGAAGTGTCTTTATTGACTAACCGATTTGAAATTAATGGTGCCTGAGCATATACCCCATTAATTTCGTTTACGAAACCCTCCATCTTAGCTTTTAGGCTAGTTGCAATGGCAAGATTTCCACCTCCAGATTCACCGGAGACAACTATCCCTGAGAGGTTTAACGCATCTCTATTTTCATGCATCCAACGAAGAGCTGCTACGCAGTCATTCAAACCGGCCGGAAATGGGTGAGGGCCGAGCCTCCCTCCTGCATTTCTAAACTCCACACCGACAACCACCATCCCAGAATTTGCTAGCTCGCTTTTCCATTGATCGTACACAGGGCTCGTAGTAGACATTAGAACCATACCACCGCCATGCAAATGAAGAATTCCTGGGACTAAACCAACCTGGTTCTTTGGCCGATGTATGAAGATATCAATTTGGTTTCCCTCTGGACCGACAATCTGCCTATTCTCTACCTCCACGCCATCAAGTGGTTTCCAGTCGCTGTGAGTAATTTTACTTTGATGTTCATAGCCAAGCTCTGCCTGAATACAGAACTCTCTGATCTCGGTGATACTCGAACTCAAATTAACGGGCAGATCTGGCATTTCTGCAAATAATCCCAATCGATCCATAGCCCTGCGTATTCTTGGATCAAGCCGAGGGTCATCCTGCAACCTCATCATCGGGTTGCCTAATCTTCCGGGCAACTCAAAATCTTCTGAATTATTTTCGGGTTTCATATTTTATTTGCTCTCTCAGCATTTTCGTCTAATACAGCGAAACGATTTAAGACATTCTTGGTTACTCTTGAGACGTTTTTATCCGTTAATCCGTAGGCCCAGTCCGTGCATCCGACTGTGAATACTTCGCCATTCCCTTTTTTAAAGGTGCCCAAAACCGCGTGCCCGTTCGAAAACCTCTCCCTCACTTCCGGCGTATCGCCGCCACCAATCCTCTCCGCAACCCAATTCAGTTCCCCAACATAGTTATCGGCGACGTTCCCAAGTGACTCTTCAGTCTCCCATAGGTGTGCGGGAGCAGTACCTAGAATTTTAAAATTTAAAGGAGCCCCGCACTCCCCCGTGGGGATAGGTTTGTCATCAATAAATTTGAGGTCACACCCATCGCACTCATAACCCACAACAATTTTTTCATCTCCCAGCACGTCTCCTTTTTGCAAACCGGTCCCCTCATAAACCCAATGCTCAGGTTGCCAAACCGTGTAACCGCCCGTGCCGTCGGGCGAATTTGGCATGTGCGCATAACCCCCCCTGCTGAATGACACACCGGTCATCTGACTCTCGGGCCGATCGATTAGCGGATCTGACCACATCGTGGCTAGAGTTGAACATTTCTTTCCGTCATATAAGGGATCTTTGGTCATGTTAGCCTTGTACCCTCTCATTTGACGGTAATCATTCTCAAATCTGACCTGCCAAAAAGAAGTGTTGCCCGAGAGAAACGCTGCTTTTCCGCCACGCTCTACGAAATTTTCCAAGTTATTGCGCATTCCTTCAGACCAATATTCATCATGACCCACAGAAATATATAAAGGGGCGTTGGAAAGAAGGTCAGGAAATTCATCGAGGTCTTGACTCACCGCGTAGCCTAGGTCGTATCCAGATGATTCAGCCCATTGCGCAAAAAGCACTTCCCAGTTAGCCCACCCCGCCGCCATTGACCAGTCATCGTAACCCTCGGAAACAAAAGCTCTTGCATCCTCTTTCGGCCAATACTTATATCTCGCGATTCGGTGCCGCTCAGGTTCTTTTTTTGACAGAAACCCTGATGGGAGCGGTCGCTTTAACGACGTAACGTAGCCACCTGTATAATAACTAGGCCCACCCCAAGTGTTATATGCATTCCAAGTCGACGTCGCCAATATAAATAACCCCTGCTTCCGCTCCTTAGCCCTCACAACGAAGAAGGCCTCCGAAGTCTCTCCGTCGCTGTCTTCAAGTCGAACCAGATAGAAACCTGAATTCCAATTCGGGTCTATAACTAGCTCAAAGGAGGGGTCCCAGTCGCATCCTTCAACCGAAATATCTGGAGAAATAGTTTGAGCTTTACCTTCTAAATCCCTGCTCTCTAATATTTTTTCAATATTTTTTCCTTGGCGAAGGACAGTAAACTGAAACGACTTTGCCTCGGTGTGGCAGAAGATTTTTATAGTCTCTTCGGGTAAGGCGCTTTGAGGCCAACAATAAGCGGCGATCAATGTATTAGCCTGTAATCGCTTTTGATGAAGGTGGGCCTAATGCTCTAAATGCATCGTCTGCAATTTCTAATATTTTGATCAAATCCTTCTCTGAATGCGCGGTCGATACAAAGTTGTTGTGAACCGCTAGAAGGTAAAGCCCACGAGATACGCAGTGGTCAACCCATGCAGAGTGGAGCTTAAGAGAGGGGCTCTCTATACGATAATATGGCATAGCAGGCACCCCTGAGGAGATAAGGTCGTATCCATGTGACGAAGCAACCTCCACTAGCCCCTGATTTAAAGTGTTACCATATTCAGTCATCAATTGGGCACCATCTATTTTTTGCAATTCTAAAAGTGTTGCTCTGGCCGCTGCCATCGGCGCGGCGTTAAAAAATTGAGTCCCTGTGAAGTAAACCTCTTTAGCTGCATCTTTCATCGCATCTGAGCCAACCAAGGCCGCCAGCGGAAACCCATTAGCAATTGCCTTGCCTAAGCAGATTAGATCTGGGGTAAAACCATACTCCACGTTGGCGCCCCTTAGATTTATTCTAAAGCCAGTGCGAACTTCGTCTATAATCAAGACGATACCATTCTTTCTGCAAAGCGCTTCGATCCCTTCCCAATAACCCTCCGCAGGCAATGCGTTGTCTCGAAATAACGAATGCTCATAGGCCGAGGAGATAAAACAGGCAATATCACTCGGATATTGATCAATTAAAGCTTGAAAAGCTTCAAGGTCGTTCCAAGGGATCTCTAATACGTGCTCGGTATCTGCGGGCGTGGTACCAGGTCTATCTTCCTGCATCCAGGCAGCTACTCCATGGTACCCCTCCCTAATTTTAACAATTTTTTTCCGGCCTGTGGCCGCTCTAGCAATAAGCACGGACTGCGCGGTAGCGTCACCACCGTTTTTACTAAACATCGCCCAATCAGCCGCGTCTACCATGTCAACTAAGGTCTCAGCTAGATCAACCATAACGGGTGAGGCTAAACTTACGGTGTTGCCGTATTTGAGCTGCTCGAGCGCCGCCTCATTGACCACCGGGTGGTTATAGCCAAGCACCATAGGCCCGTAGGCACACATCAAGTCAATATACTCGTTCCCGTCAACGTCCCAAAACCGCGAACCCTCGCTTTTTGAAAAAAACTTTGGGCCGTTCTTTCTGACGAAAGACCCATAGTGCCCAGATATACCGCCCGGAATCACTGCTTTCGCGCGCTCAAATGTTTCATCAGATTTTGTTGTGACGTTTGCCATTGTTCGATACTGCCTCGCTTTCTATTTATATAAGTTTATACAGGTACGTTCTATTTACAGCACATGCAACGCCGGGGTCAATCAAATACTGAATAAGCGAAGCACTGTAATATTTTTTTCTAAACGTCCGTTTTCAATGCCTCATTAGAAGCAATAATTGCTCCACTAGCAGCTGTTTCTTTTTTGCGCTCCTCACTCCATTGATCTATCTCGTCTTTCGGCATTCCATAGGAAAGACCTCTTTCAACAGCGGGGCGCGCTCTAACCCGATCAATCCATGCCATAACGTTTTTGCAATCAACTAAAATTATTTTGCTCCACTTCCAGCCCCTCATCCAGGGATAAATCGCAATATCAGCCACAGAAATTTTCTCACCACAGATGTAATCTCGACCTTCAAGCTTGCGATCTAAAACATTGGCTAGCCTCAGCCCCTCCTTGCCGAAACGCTCAAGTGGGTGAGCCTTTGCCTCGATGGGTACATCTTCCATGTAGCGCGTATAACTGAGCTTATTGCCGAAAATAGGACCGACATTGGCAGCCTGCCAATAAAGCCACTGGAGGGCTTCCCAACGCTTGTTTCCAGAGGGCAAGAGAGTGGACGGATATTTTTCTCCGAGGTATTGTAATATTGCGCAGCTCTCCATCACGCTTGTCTCTCCATCTATAAGCACTGGGATCTTTTGGTTTAAATTGTGGCTTGTGAATTCTTCGGAAAATTGCTCTCCATTTTGGAGATTGATGCTTCGCACCTTGAATTCAGACACCTCAATACCGAGCTCTATCAGCTCCTCTACCATAATGTTGACTTTCCAACCGTTTGGGGTCGCTGCAGTCCATAATTCCATCGCCATTTCTATTCTCCCAAAAACTTCTTTCTTATTTTGAGCGTATGAGATTCCACTTCGTCCACATCCTGGTCCGAATAACCCAAATTTTTCATTACCTCCCTCGTTGAATCGCCTAGTTGAGGCGGAGGTCTCTCTATCACAGCCGGTGTTTCGCTAAGTTGGACCTGATTTCCTACAACCATCGACTCTCCAATTCCTTCAAAGCTCATAGGGACGACGTAGTCATTTGCCAGCACCTGAGGATCTGAAAGGACTTCACTATGATCTTGAATCTTTTCAACAATACAATCATCTCTCGACCGAAAGAAATCCCTCCACTCAGCAGTCGTCTTCCGCTTAAAAATACTCTTCATCCTATCCCGAACATTCAATACTGATTCTTCGCTCTGCATCTCGGGCGCTGCACCCATTCGCTTGAAGGCATCATTCCAATTTTCATCCTTAGCTAACTCAGGGTCTCCCCCCTTCTCACACAATAAACCCCAACCCTCGTCACCTACCAAGGTGAAAAGAAACATTCCCCCGTCGCTGGCTTCATATACTCCGTAAGGCCCCCTTATATTAGGCATATAACTTCCTGCTCGCTGTAGGGGTTCTCCGGTCAGGATGCATTGTTGTATCTCCCAAGACTGTATAAAAATCTGAGCTCCCAACGCTGACGTGCTAACGCTCTGTCCTGTCCCGTGGCGCTCCCGCTCAAGCAGGGCTGTCATGATTCCCAGAGCAAAGCCAATCGCTCCAGTGCCATCAGCAGTGGTCGCTCCCGGCATCATAGCAAGTCCGTCACTGGGTCCGCAGAGATTTGCGACGCCTCCCCTTGCCTGCGCGGCTCCCTCAACCATAGGTCTATTTACGTCCGGACCGAGAGGCCCATATCCATTAACAACGGCATAGATCAGTCTAGGGTTACACTTCCTTAGTGACTCATAATCGAGGCTGAGCCGATTCAAAAAGACTGGGCGATAGTTGCTCATGAAGACGTCAGCATCAGCAATCATAGCCTGAAGAATGTCTCGACCTTTCTCCGAGTGAACATCAAGACAGACTGATTTCTTTCCTCTATTCCCAGCAATAAACATAGCACCAGGGGTTTCTGGCGGGGTGTTGTTGTTCACCCCTCGATGAAATCGACTTGAATCTCCAATTGGGGGCTCTACCTTGAGCACCTCTGCGCCCATATCTGAGAGGTAAACACCTGCCGCCGGGCCTTGAATAGCCATCCCCATCTCTACAACTTTTATCCCGCTCAGTGGTTGTGCCATTGAGACCTCCTCATCTCCGGCCTATAGAAGAGAAATCTGGATCCCTCTTCTCTAAAAAGGCATTTATTGCTTCCATATTTTCCGGACCGCCCATCAACTCTTCGTAGACAAGTCCCTCTTTTTCTATAGCCTCTCGATATTTTTCTCGAATTGGCCCCATGATTAGATCTTTGTTTCTTTTCAATGCGGTCGGCGAATTGGCTGCAATTATATGCGCATGTCTTTCTGTCTCTTCAAGAAGGGCGTCGTCTTCCAAAACCTTAAATACTAGCCCAGCCTTCTCGCAATCTTCAGAAGCTAGCCAAGAAGACGATTGCAAAATCCAATTAGCCCACTGAGGCCCCACAATCCGAGGAAAAGTGAACGAGCTTGCGCCCTCAGCCACTACTCCCATTGAGGTAAAAGGAGTTCGTAATTTTGCACTTCTTGCCATAAAGGAGATATCTGCGAAACCAATAGCCGTTGCTCCAAAACCAACGGCGAACCCATTGATTGCGAGAAGTAGCGGCTTTGGAAAATCTACCAGCGTGCGGAAGAGACCAGGAACACCGTGCTTAGGCGGCTCCATATCCTTGCCTACCTCACTTAAATCCAGCCCAGTGGAGAACGCCTTGCCTTTTCCGGTCAAAACAACGACCCTCACATTGCTGTCCTCGCCCGCTTCCAAAAGCCCCTCGGTCAGTGCATCAAAAAGTGCTCCGTTAAACGCGTTCATCGCGTCTGGTCTATTCAGCGTTATTGTTCGAACGTGGGCTTTGTCACTTACCAAGATCATCTAAACCTCCACTTCTAAAATTTTAACTTCGTTAATACGCATTTGTTGGAAAAAGAATTTAAAAACAATATCCATTGTATCAGCCATGTTGTCCAATACCTTATCCGCACTTAATTATGTCCAATGGACATACATAAACTAACTATTCAAGGCATAAAAAAGTCATCAAACTTAACGTCTTGTCTCATAAGCCTATGTATATATCTTTCTTTTCTTAGTCTGATATAACACCGGGAATAGAGAGGAATGCGCCGCTCTTTGATCGAATCACTGGGTATGATTTTATGACCGCTTCTCGGGGAATACCACCAAGAATATGAGGAAACAATTCATCATTGGCGCCCTCAAAATCAGGCGCTTTGTCACCAACGGGCGCGGTGCCCTCGAAAATTACTTTCACTCCAGCCTTAGCAAGACTGTCAACCGTCATTTTTAGGCAATGCCACTCCCCCTCAACCCCTGGATAAAAATGATTCGCGACATTCAGCAATTTGTTGGGGTTCGAAGTCCCATGGGTGAATCCATCTTGTTCGTAGGTCGGCGGATAATAAATTGAGCCGGATTCCAAGCTCTCTTTCCAAAGGGAGACTTGAACTAAGTGAAACACGAAGGGGAACCTCGTTTCTGAAGAATATGCATTACCCGACACGAAAACAAAACTCACAAAAAATCCATTTAAGACTAAATTTTTTAGCAAGCGTTTCATCATTTTTTTCCTTTAATGGGAGCATTTAGATTGGATACTCAAGAGGAGACCGCAACTTACACACTACCTTACTAAAGGCAAAAAAAGCCGACGTATTAGCAGTAAAGACGCGCAATCTTTTCGGACAAGCGATCACCAGGTGTCTACAAAAGGGTACTTCTTGGTTTCCCGACGAGCAGTGGGAGGAACCCGTTTTAACGATTCCGCTAACCACGATCGCGTCTCTGCAGGATCTATAACGTCATCAATTCCTCCGCCAGCTGCAGCATTCACTGCTTTCGCTGACTCGTAGGCTCGGGCGACTCTCTCCTCAAACTCTCTAGCCCGCTCTTTAGGATCTTCGATAGACATCAATTCTTTTCGATAACCTAGTTTTACTGCGCCCTCAATGTTCATCCCTGCAAACTCAGCTGTTGGCCAGGCAACAGTGAAAAACCCTTCCAAAGAGCTAGCGCCACACATCGCCTGGACACCTAACCCATAAGCTTTTCGAACAACCACGCCAAACAGCGGAGTAGTTAGGTTAGCTCCTGTATTGAACATGCGCACACTATGGCGCACCAAGGCGGTGGCCTCGACCTCCGGCCCCACCATGATTCCAGGGCAATCCATCAAGCTCAAAATAGGAATATCAAAAGCATCGCAGAGCTGCATAAAACGAGCGCCCTTGTCAGCGCCATCAGAATCAATTGCCCCAGCAAGATGATGGGGATTATTTGCTATTACACCCAAGGGTCTACCCTCAACCCGAATAAAACAGGTAATAATTCCAACACCAAAACCCTTCCTGATTTCAAGCACTGAACCCTCATCGGCCAATGTCTTTATGATATCCCTCATCTCGTAAAGACGGAGTCTATTTTCCGGAACTATGTGACGAAGTCTTTTCTGCTCGGGTGCCTTCCAATCAGACAACTCGCCTTGGAAATACGACAGATATTTCTTAGCGATGATCACTGCCTCTTGCTCGTCATTCACCAAAATATCAACGACACCGTTTGGAACCTGAAACGACATGGGTCCGACTTCCTCAGGGGTATAAATCCCCAATCCACCGCCCTCAATCATCGCCGGCCCACCCATCGCTATTGTGGAGCCCTTTGTTGCGATAATTACATCGCAGCAAGCGAGCAAGGCGGTATTTCCGGCAAAACACCTTCCGTGATTTACTCCGACCAGAGGCACCGCACCTGAGAGTTTTGAAAATTGGGAAAAAGTATGGGTGTCGAAAGCCACTGAGGGACCAGTTGAGTCATCACCCGGGCGACCGCCACCACCCTCGCCGAAAAGGACTAGCGGCAACCGAAATCGTAATGCGAGCTCGAAGATTCTGTCCTGCTTATAATGATTTCTTCCGCCCTGGGTCCCTGCCAAAACGGTATAATCGTAGTGGACAATCATAGCGCGAGCTTGCTCTTCTCCAAAAAGATCTCTGTTCACAGTGCCAGTTCCCGCCACAACTCCATCCGCAGGAGTATTTTTTCGCAAAGTCTCCGGGTCATATCTCTTGTGTTGCCGCGCGACAATTAAGGGCCAGTACTCCTTAAAAGATCCTGGGTCCATTAGTTCCGCTATATTTTCCCTCGGCATTCTGCCGCCACGGGCGCGGCGACGCTCCACAGCCTCTCGCCTATTTTCATCAAGAGTAAACGCATGGCGCTCAATATTTTCCTGAAGGTCTGGCCGAATATAGTCTAGATCGACGACTTCATTGATGTTATCTGCACCAACAGAAACTTCAGCCTCCTCAACGAAGATAATCGGGAAACCCTCCCGAACAACGTCGCCGTTTTTCATACTCACGCGACGCACAACCCCATCCCGATCTGAGGAGATGACGTGTTCCATCTTCATTGCTTCGACAATAGCAAGCGACTGGCCCGCAGCAATTTCTTCTCCCACTTCAGCTTCTATCGAAACCACCGTCCCTTGAATAGGCGACGCGACCCCAAACCAACCCTCTGGAGAATTTCCTGACTCGCCCTCAGATCCCAACCCATATAACCCAGTCCTGGATTTGCTTTCGCGATCGTATTCAAAGAGTGCCATGGGATCAGAGGTATCCACTTTTGCGCCGGCGAGGCCCTCAGCCGAATTAACAGTGTCAAAATGGTTAACTAAATTTGTATCCGGCACCCATTCTCCAGACAGGACATCACTGTTCTCTTCGACCCACCGAGTGTGGACCCGTCCGCCTACAAAATCAGGGTGAGCTAAGATTTTTTTGAGGAAAGCAAGGTTATTCTTTACGCCTGTAATCCGAAATTCTGTGAGTGCTCGGATAGTTTTTTTTGAGATGTCCTCGAGCCCACGAGAATTTGAGTGGACTATCACTTTTGCTAATAACGAGTCAAATGCGTTACTGGTTTGGTATCCCGAGTAACCAAATCCATCTGTTCTTACGCCTGGACCATTTGGCACCTCATAAACTGCCAAGGATCCGGCTGCAGGCAAAACACTCCCATTCGACTGCAAGGTTTCAAGATTAACCCTAGACTGAATGGCGAAGCCGCGAGGCTCGGGGATGGCATCACTCGAAAAGCCGAGCTCAGAAAGCGTCGCCCCTGCGGCTATTTGAATTTGCGCCTTCACAAGATCAAGACCAGTAACTTCCTCTGTAACCGTGTGCTCAACCTGCAACCTCGCGTTTGTCTCGATAAACGCGTATTTAGGTTTAGAGGCATTCATATCGACGAGAAACTCGAAGGTGCCTAAGCTCTCGTAGCGATGAGCTCTAGCAAAACGCATCGATGCTGATATTAATTCTTCACGGAGCCAGTTGGAGAGATTAGGAGCTGGGGCAATCTCGAGAATCTTCTGATTTCTTCGTTGAACCGAACACTCCCTCTCATATAAATGGACAATGTTGCCCGATTGATCGCCCAAAACCTGAACCTCTATATGTCTCGCGAGAGCCATAAATTCTTCGAGATAGACATCATCGTTACCGAAAGAAGTCATCGCTTCCGACTGGCACAATTGGAACGCCTCGGGAATGTCCGATCTCTTTGTTACTATTCTTGTGCCACGGCCACCTCCTCCTGCGACTGCCTTGATCACTATCCCATGCGGCATCTCGTCAAAGAAGTTAATCGCATCCTCTAAACCTGCCGGCTCATCCGTGCCTCGCAAAGTAGGAACTCTGGCTGACTTCGCAGCGACTTTCGCGTCGCTTTTGTTCCCGAACAGTTCTAAGTGCTCAGGACGCGGACCAATGAAGGTAATACCTTCTGCTCTGCATCGCTCAGCTAATTCACTTCGTTCGGATAAAAAACCATAGCCTGGATGGATGGCGTCGCAGCCACTTTTTTTTGCGGCTTCAACAACTTGTTCCAAATCTAAATATGCTTTTGGACCTGAACCCTCAAGTTCTATGACCTCATCTGTCATTGCGACGTGAAGATTAGTTTTGTCATCTGCAGAGAAGATTCCCACGGACCTTATGCCCAACGCCGAAGCTGCCCTCGAGATACGGATCGCAATTTCGGCTCGGTTTGCAATTAAAATCCCTGAAAAGCTCATGTTAAGCCCCTATAAGTTATGGACACGCAGGTAGATAAATACACAAATAACAGTTAATGCTCAATATGGTAATTGTTGTCTACTTGCAGAGAAACAAGAAAACTCAATAATTCAACGAAAGGTATTTAAGAGTCAACCGAAGGAAGGGAATCATATCTGAAGATCGAACAAATTCATTCGATCCCCAGATAGATAAGACTAAAACCGATTGGTTTAATTAGTCGCGTAATTGATCTGAATCCCCCAAGTTCTGGGCGGACCAAAGGTGTTATTCACCGCTCCGGTAAACGCAGCGAGGATATAGCCGTTTGCGTATTCCTCGTCTGTTGCGTTTTGAACAAACGCAGTGAACGAGAGATTTTCAAGGGCGTCGCTAGATGGCTCATATCTAACCCTGAGATTAACCATATTTCTGCTAGGCTCCAGGCCTTCCGGATCATTAAATATTGTAAAATACTGCTCATCCATAAATGCCCACTCACCGCTTAGGGTAACAAGTCCAGTTTCCGTGGGTATATCATAATCAACTACAACTGTCGCCTGAAGTTCTGGGGATCTGAGAAGACTGTTCCCCTCAAGATTAACAGCGCCTAACTCTGGGCGCATTGGGTTTTGCGTTACAAAACTAGAAAACTCTGTATCTAAATAGGAAATAGATCCATCGATTCTTAACCTTTCTGTAGCTAACCAGTTGATTTCAATCTCTGCTCCCTGAATATCGGCTCCAGGAGCATTAAGAACCTGCGTAGTTGTTTCTTGGAAAAGTCGAGCTTGGTAATCTTCATAATCGTATACAAAAGCTGCGACGTTCATACGCATCTTGTTGTCTAGCAGTTCTGTTTTTAATCCGATTTCGTAGGCCGTTAGTACTTCTGGCTCGTAATCATCAAAACACGGGCCAGCATCATATCCCCCTGACTTATAGCCTCGCGAGATTGATCCGTAAACCATGGTCTTGTCGGCAAGGTCGAAATCTAAACCGAACTTCCCAGTTGTCTCACTCCAATCATCTTCGTTCCTGTTCCGCGTGCATTGATCCGGATCCAAAATATTGTTCCTACTCGTTTGGAACATCAGTTTGTCATCTTCTGTAGTTCTCACCCCAAGCGTCGCTCGCAGGCTGTCAGTGATGCTATAAGTAGCTTGAGCATAGTATGCGGTCGACTTGAGTTCTTGCTCGAACACATCGTCCAAAAATGCAACTGAGGTTGCTGAATCATCAAGAGCCCGGACACCAAAACCTGCCAGAGATCCAGGGGGTAGTGCTGAACCGAAGAAGAAAAGCCCAACCAGCGATTCATATGTGCGAGTTATGTCTGGAAGTTCAAAAAGACTGAAGTTGACTGCGTCGCTTTTGTAATAGTAAGCCCCAACGACCCAATCCAACTTATCAGTATTTCCGAGTAATGTAAGCTCGTGACTGACCTCATCCATTTCTTCGCGACGATCACTATCAAAAAAACCGAGACTTGTTCCGTCAATGTCCCTGATCGCATTGTACTCTTGATCATGGTAAGACCCAATATACCGTAACGCAAGGTCTTCGCTGATGTCATAATTTACCGTCAAGCTGTAACCCTCTGTCGCTGAGTCAGCCTCAGTCAAAACGCCACCACTTACCGATCGCGGGTCCGTTATATCAGATACAGCAGCGGGAATATCGAGCCCAAGCTCATCTATACATGAAGACGCGCCGCAAATTCCAGGCGCAAACGATAGGGCGCCCCCGGGGTTAGTGTGGCTGATGAAAAAAGGGGCGACCGGAAAGGTCTGTGTGGCTAAATATAAAGGTCCGCCTACCTCTACATCGCTATGCTCAAATCTAAGAATAAACTCTAAGTCATCTCTTGGAGTGAAGACGGCCGATCCTTTTATGATAGTGATGTCAGAATCATCTTCGTCAGTATTTAAAGTTGAGTTATAAGCATACCCGTCTCTCTCATCCTTCATGGCCGCTAAGCGGATAGCAAAATTATCGGAAATGGGCATATCGCCCGACAACACGACCCTATAACGATCATAATCACCGTACATGAATGACGCCTCAAAAGATGCCTCGTCGCCCGGCAATCGACTGATCATGTTTACACTACCGCCAGTCGAATTACGGCCATTGAGCGTACCCTGAGGACCACGAACTACTTCGATACGCTCGAGGTCAAACATTGAATTTACAGCGGACATCGTTGTACCCCGATAAACCCCATCTGAGTACATCGCAACACCGGCTTCTGCCATTATAACAGTGAACTCCATGCCGACTCCGCGCATGCTCACAAAACCCGTCGGACCAAACTGATTAAAAGAGACTCCTGGAGCAAGATACTGAACCTCTTCCATGTTTTGGATTTCTCTGAACTTTATCGCTTCGCGATCTAAAGCAGTGATAGCAATCGGAGTGCTCTGAAGGGCCGATTCTTTTTTCTCGGCGGTCACAACAATCTCTTCGGTGAATCTTTCACTCACGTTTGAATCAGCTTGAACAATGACGCTGCTTAACAACAAACTTGCAAAGAAAGCTTGCACAGCTATAAGACCTGCGATTTTGTTTCTCATATATCCTCCCCGTTGATTAAGAAATCCCTGCGGCCTTTTTTTAGTGGAACAAAACCGCTTCAACTTAGTTTTTTTAACCGTTCCATCTTTACTTCATTTAGACATGTTGTCCAATACCTTGTAAGTCGTGTAATATAATCCTGACGCATAGTAGGTTCAGACATGGCAAATATTCAGAATATTGAACTTAGGAGGTTAAGACACGTTATCGAAGTCGGTTCAGCAGGTTCGATTTCAGTGGCCGCTGGGAGCCTGGGGATTAGCCAACCAGCCCTGAGCAGAAGTATCGCACTTTTAGAGCACCAAATTGGAATACAGCTTTTCGAGAGGATCAGGCGCGGAACCAGGCTCACAGATGAGGGCGAGCTTTTTGTGGCCGAGGCAAAAAAAATTATCGGCAACGTCGAAGATCTAATCAGCAATACCGAAGATTACCTCAGCAAAAAAAGAGGACGATTAAAGATAGGAGTCGCACCAGCAGGATTCCAAAGATTTTTGTCAACTACAATACAGAAAATGGTGAAAGCCTACCCTGGCATTCGTCTTGAAATAGTCAGCGGATCGGCTGAAGAGTTGGCACCCAAAGTCATTGGTGGAGAACTGGATGTCATTTGGGGTTCCTCAAGACCGCTATCTAAATGGCCTGAACTTTCAGTAACAATTGTAGGGGATCTACATACTCAGTGCATGGTCCGAAAAGGGCACCCTATTACAAAGAAGAAGAACCCAACTGAAAGAGACCTGCTCCTCTACCCAGTCATTTTGCCAGCAAGCGTCGAACCTCCGCACATTGATTTAGCTCAACGGTATGCTCCGAACAGGCTGCCACCTTTAAACCCTCAATACGTGACGGACGACTTTGAAGTTGTGTGTAGGATTGTTTCTGAAACTAATGCATTCAGTTTGGTATCAAATCCCATCAACAAATTTGGACGCCTCACCGACAAGTATGCCCTTATTTCTGATCTCTTAAAGATGCCCGATCAGCGATTAGCAATAGGCGTTCATTCTAGAAAACTACATACGCCTGCACTGGAAACATTTAAGCAAAGTCTTCGCAATTCGCTACCTGAGAAGTAAAGATTACTGAATCAAAAACGCTTATTAAGGTTATTAAGGATAGATAAATGAAAATCGGGGCGATGCTTCTAAAGCCACCAAAGTCACCAAGTGATCTTATAGAGGTGGCTAAACGCATTGAAAGAGCCGGACTCGACCACCTCTGGGTTTCTCACGTCTTTGGTTTTGATTCGATCTCTGTAATGGGTTTGATCGGAAGGGAAGTCCCCAGAATCTCGCTTGGTACCGCTGTCACTCCCACCTACCCCAGACACCCCACTGCAATGGCTCAGCAAGGGCTTACCACCGCCGCGTTTTCGGGCAATCGATTTACTTTGGGAATCGGCTTGTCTCACCGAAAAATTATCGAAGATTTTATGGGGCTCTCTTTTGAAAAACCTGCTCACCACATGCGCGAGTACTTGAGTATTTTGATGCCTCTAGCAAGGGGAGAACAAGTAAGTTTTTATGGGAGCGAATATAGCGTCAGTAATTTCAGATTAAATATCCCCGATGTCAAGCCAATGCCAGTTGTATTGGGCGCACTGGGATCAAAAATGTTAGAAATTGCCGGCGAGTTGACCGACGGCACAAACACTTGGATGGTGGGGCACAAGACCATGCGAGACCATATTGTGCCAGGACTTAAAAACCCAAAAAGCAAAGTAATCGGCGGAGTGCCAATAGTCTTAACAAACCAAGTTGATCAGGCCAAAGAACAAATCTCAAAAATTTTAAAGGGATACGGAAAAGTTCCGAGTTACAGGGCGATGTTAGATATGGAGAATGCTGACGGCCCTGCAGATGTAGCGAGCGTGGGAGACGAAAAAACTTTGCGGGAAGAAATCTACAAATACAGAGACGCGGGCGTAACAGAATTTAATGCGTACATCATGCACACAGACAAAGGAGCAACCGAGAGAACGCTCCAATTTCTGAGCGATTTTAGAATAGATGAAGGGGCTTGAGACCAGATCTTCGCCCGTTTATTTAATTTCTTTCGCCATGTGCATTCCAGCTACATATCCAAAAGTCATTGCTGGCCCTATCGTGCCGCCCGCACCCGGGTAAAAGTGTCCCATTACGGAAGACGAGCAATTACCTACCGCGTAAAGCCCGGCGATGACCTCTCCAGCTTGATTAATTACTCTCGCAGACTCGTCGGTCATAAGCCCACCCTTCGTTCCAAGATCCCCCGCAAACATCTCGATCGCATAAAAGGGCGCCCGGTTCAGCGGCGCTAGGCAACTGTTAGGCTTCGCAATGTCATCTCCAGAGAAACGATCAAAGGCAAAGTCACCCCGACCAAAATCTTTATCTTTTCCAGAAACTGCCATTGCGTTAAATCGTTCCACCGTTGAGACGAGATTACCTGCGTCAACACCGATACTCTTAGCGAGCTCTTTTATCGAATTCTCTTTGCGAACGAAACCGCTTTTAAGGTGTTTTTCGGGAGTAATGCCCGGCATCATGGTAGCGAGCGGGTACCGATCACGAAAATTCTGATCAAAGACCATGAAACAAGAGGTCATCTCGTCGTTCACGACAAGAGACTCAAACATCGCCTTCACAAAGTCGTTGTAGGGCTGCGCTTCGTTAGCGAAACGATTGCCCAGATGATCAACCACGATCTGCCCGGGCTTTCCTCTCTCGAAAATAACAATCTGAGGACCTACCTCTGGAACCATAAACGTAGGAGCCCACCACGCGTCATCCATCAGATCAATCGCGGCGCCAATCGCTTTTGCGCTTTCGATGGCATCGCCCTCGTTCCCTTCAGAGCCTGATGAACGATCAATCGCGGCGTGCTTTCCAAGATATTCAGCACGTAATTCAGCATTATGCTCAAACCCCCCTGCGGCGAGCACAATTCCTTTTCTCGCAAAGATTTCGACGCGCTCACCTTGCTCGTCTTCAACTCTTGCCCCAACAACTCTGCCGTCATCCTCGATCAGCTCAACCAGCCGATGCTTTAACCTAAAAGTGATTCCATTTTTTTTCGCTGAGAATGTTAACCAAGAAGTTAAAGCTCTCCCGCTGGAAACGTATTCCGAGCCAAATAGCTTACCGAAGACCGCTCGAGTAAAAACCCTCCAGGACTTAAGTGCCTCAAAAAAATTAGTTTTGATCACGGCAAGCCGACGAAGTTCAGTCATTGTCCCTGCCACGGGGCTAGAAAACTTTCTTGCGCGCATCGAACCGAATTCTTCTCCAAGCTTTCTTCCGGGGAAAACTTTTGGCTCGACGCTCCTCCCACCGAGCACACCGCCTATAACTTCGGCCCGATAGTCAGGGAAACCCTCGAAAATCTCGACTTGCAGACACCCTTCGTCAGTCAGTTTCTTTAACATTCTAGGAGCATTCTCAACAAAACCTAAAAGTCGCTCCTCGGAGACTCTGTTGCCTACCGTATTCCTAAGATAGTCCATCGCCCTCAGAGTCGAATCTTCGATCCCTGCTTGTTCCATCAGGTGGTTGTTGGGGACCCACATAACCCCGCCAGAGTATGCCGTGGTGCCCCCAATTTTATCAGTCTTTTCTATGACTAAAGTCTCCAGACCCTCTGAACGAGCAGTAAGAGCGGCAGCCAGACCTGCAGAACCAGATCCAACGATCAATGCATCGGTTTCAATACGCATTAAATCTCCTCCTTTCAATAGACGCGCCAGACCAAATCAGTTCGGCTTACGGATCATGGGAGTAACAACCGGGCAGTCACCTACTTTGATCTCACCCATAATTTCATATCCATGCCGCTGATATAAAGAAATATTTTTTGGATTGGAAGTTTCAAGGAAACCCTGAAAACCTTTCTCATCAAAAATTCTGTTAACGTGCTTCATCATAATCGACCCAAGCCCGCGTCGCTGGAACGCTGGATCAACTGCGAGAACCGCCAGGTACCAAGATCGATTATCTTTTGGATGGTATTTTTCCATTTCATCCAGCACTTGCTCAAACGTTTCAAGTTTTTCTGGCAACACGTTTTCCGAAATCCAATCTGAAATTTTCTGCTCATCTCCAAAAACACCTGGGGGCAACCAAATAGCTGTCCCTGCGAAGCTTTCTACCATAAACGCCGTAGAATTTTGGAGCGATTTCTCGCAACAATAGATCTCAACTAGTTCTCGATACTTATCCAAATAACTTTGCCCCTCAGGCAGAATCCATCTCATAAACGGATCGGCGCTAAAAGCCAAACAAGCCGTACTCAGAACTTTTTTCTTGTCGCCGGACTTCGCTTCAAGGACCTCCGGTTGCCGCATATTTTTCCCTTTAGACCAGGTTATTCGAGAGAGTTCATCTACACTTAATTGGCTTAAAGACCACCCTCGGTAAGTTTTAATGGGTTCAAGAGTCTCTCTAATTCCTGTCTTTCTATGTCGGTGTTCTCCTCAGCCACATCAATAATGGGTCTCTTTTCCTTGTATGCCAACTTTGCAATGCTAGCTGCTTTTTCATACCCAATGACCGGGTTAAGCGCCGTAACCAATATCGGATTCAGATCCAAGGCCTCTGATAACTTTTCTTCATTTACAGAAAAGGTCGAGATTGCCTTATCCGCCAACAAGTTTAAGGCGTTGCTAAGGAGTTCAATGCTACTCAACAGGTTGTAGCCAATTAACGGAAGCATTACGTTTAATTCAAAGTTCCCCGACTGACCCGCAATTCCGATGGTCACGTCATTGCCCATCACCTCCGCCGCCACCATCGCGGCTGACTCCGGAATTACAGGATTTACCTTCCCAGGCATTATTGATGATCCCGGCTGCAGTGCCTCAAGAGAAATCTCCCCCAAACCTGCCAGCGGTCCAGAGTTCATCCAGCGAAGGTCGTTTGAAATCTTCATCACAGTAACAGCAACAGTTTTTAGTTGACCCGATAGTGCAACAGCCGAATCCTGAGAGCCAATCATCGGAAAAAAGTTCGATGCAGGTTGAAATTTTATGCCTGTGTGCTCAGAGAGAAGAGAGTTAAAAGCAGCGGGGAAGTCTGGGTGGCAATTAATCCCCGTCCCAACCGCTGTACCTCCTAAACCAAGCTGTTGCAAAGACGGCAAAACTGCCTCCAGTAACCGGATATTATTTTGCAACTGATCCGCCCAACCAGACAAGCTCTGGTCCATCCTTACAGGCATCGCATCCATTAGGTGTGTGCGTCCTGTCTTGCAGTAGCCTTTAAGGCTTTGCGCTTTCGTCTTAATCGTGTCAATTGCGTAATTCAAAGCGGGAATAAGTTGACCAGTCACCGCAAGCACAGCGCTTACATGAATAGACGTTGGGATTACATCATTACTACTCTGGCCGAAGTTAACGTGGTCATTAGGATTCACGTGAATCGTGGAAATTTTTTCCGCTACTGTTGCAATGACCTCGTTCGCATTCATGTTAGAGCTTGTGCCGCTCCCAGTTTGAAAGACATCTACGGGGAAGTGATCCAAAAGGTCGGGGTTGTCTAATAAGTCTGAGCAAGCCTCCACTATACTATCGGCGATCGCTCCATCGATGCACTGAAGAGATTTATTTGCTTTGGCAGCGTTCAACTTTATTAGGATCAGAGCTTCTATAAATCTTTTCGGGAGCCTTCTGCCGCTCACAGGAAAGTTGTTGATAGCTCTCTGAGTTTGAGCAGCATAAAGCGCCTCATGATCTATCTCTAGCTCACCCATGCTGTCTTTAACTATTTTTTTTTGAGAACTCTGATCAATTGACATAAATATAATCCTTAATTGGTAACCTTTAAATTAGCGATTTCGGAAGCCTCCAAAATACCGTTCACTAGGATAATAATAACAGATAAGGCTGCAGGCAGATGACGACACCGAATAGATGTAAAATCTAATTTATTGGGGAATGGCAACCGCCATGGATAAGCGGCTGCCATATGCAATAGATTACTTAATAAATCGCATGACCAGGGTCGCACCATACTGACGAGGAGCGCTCGGTGCCGCAAAAGCAAAGAGTGTTGCGACAGGGGTACCACCCATCCTCTCTACTTCATCGGAGATGTTCCTACCCCAAACCATGAAACGGTAACGATCATCGGGCGATTGCCAAGAGGCCTGAAGATCGATGGTAGATAATTCATCTCGATAAAAACCGACGTCATTGGGAGTTGTCAGCACCATATCATCTGTATAGCTATACCTTGCTCCCAGTGTGACATCACCCTGCTCCCCCAGACCAATTTCATAATCAACTCCAACATTGAGATCCCACTTAGGAGCTCGAACTAAGTCAAGGGCACTATTATCTGTCTCAACTCCATCACCAGTGAGGTCGGCAACGAACCCGTCATATTCAATATCCAGATAACCAATGTTTCCATAAAAAGATAGGTTGTCTTTGGGCCTAAAATCAAAAGTTAACTCAACCCCGAAAGAATCGGCGCCCGCTGCGTTGTCTGTAAAAGTCTCTTGACCGGTAGAGGTGGGTGCGGCTCTAATAACGCCCCTCTGCAAATCTTCGTATTGAGCAAAGAAAATGTTAGCGTTCAAACGCAGTTTTCCGTCATACAGATCAGACCTCGCGCCGAGCTCAAAATTATCGACTTGCTCTTGATCATATGGAGCTTCGAATACCGCCGACGTGCCTGCATTATTTACGAAGCCTCCCGACTTAAATGCGCGCTGCCAAAAACCGAAGAGCATTACATCATCACTCAGCTGGTATTCAACTCCCACTCGCGGCGAGAAGGCATTCCATTGATCATCTACAGGACCAAACCGAACTGAAGGGTCAATGTCCCTAAAATCTCCTGGGTCAGAGCCGGCGAACGGAGCCCCATTGCAAGGGGCTGATTGTGGAGTAGCTCCGGGCGGGCAGTTACTATCGTTTATTGCCATTCCCAAAACATCATCTTTTTCTTCTTTGGTGTACCGCCCGCCAAGATTAACTGTCCACTGATCATTCAGCCGCCAATCTACCTGAACATAACCCGCCACAGAAGTCCTCTCCTGCGAGTTCTTACCGTAACTCATGGCGGGATTGTCTCGGGTAAAACCCGAGCCACCGAAAAGACCGCTGTCTAGGAAAATCCAGAGAAGCTGTTCCACTTCATACTCATCTTTCAGGCCAAAGAATCCGGCAAGCAAGTCGATATCGTCGCCTATGGTCGTTGCATAGCGAACCTCGAGCTGAGTAGACTCAAACTCCTGAATACGAGTGCTTGAGAAAAGGTCCCAGTTAAAGCCATCGGTGTCCGTAGTAATATCTTCTTCGACCCTTCTTCGATTAAGAACTAAGGTTAGTGTTCCCTGATCTAACTCATAATTCGCGTCAAGTGTAACCCCTCTAATCTCTTGTATAGTTTGATTCGGCTGAAGATTAGAGCCGATTTCAAACGGATCGCTGCCATCCCCCTCTATCCCAAATCTCTTGTCCCCAAAAGGATCTTTACAAGGAAAACCAAAAAGCGCGTGGACATGAGGAGCTCCGCTGGGACCACTTCCCAAAGGTGGGGGAAGACTGCCTGGCTGATAACACTGGGACCAGTTCGCGGTCCCATCTCCTTTGTCATCCCAGAACTCACCGATAATATCTAACGTAAGTTGCTCATTAGGTTCCAGGTGTATGCTTGGTCTCACGAAAATAGAGCGCTCGCCATTGACGGGCTGCCCTCTCAAGTTATCATCAATTCGCGTGACTAAATTAGCGCCGTCGTATGAATCGATCACAACACCGTCGTTTTCAAAGAAACCGTCAAGTTCATGGTAGTTTGCAGCGATTCGAAAGGCTCCCCAATCCCCAAGAGGCTGGTTTAGAACGATTCCAGTGTTTTGCCTGCCATGATTTCCGATATCTAAGTGTATCTCAAACTCCTGCTGATCCATGGACGCTCTTTTGCTCTTCACTGCAATCGCGCCAGCGAAAGCATTTCTGCCGTATAGAGTTCCCTGCGGCCCTCTGTAAACATTCACAGACTCAACGTCAAAAAGATCAAGCAAAGCGACGGCATTTCTCGAGTAGTAGACATCGTCAACAAAAACGGCGACGACGGGATCAGCAAAGCTTTCTATCCCTGCGGTTCCAATTCCGCGCATACTGAATGATGCGGCTGCTTGAAAAAGACCAACGTGCTCTAATTGAACATTAGGTATTGCGTGGTTAAAGTCCTCGAGAGTCACGGCCGCCTCTCTGGCCAGACCGTCTCCGGAAAAAGACGTGATCGCCTCAGACATTGACTGCAGATTTACACTGTCGCCGCGCTTAGTCGTGACAATGATTTCTTCCATGTACCCTGAAGTCTCGTCCTGAGCGAGGCCTGAAAAACTAAACAAAATTAAAACGGATGAGAATATAACTTTAATTAAAAAAATCACGTACCCTCCTTTTATTTTTTTTATCCTATGACGATACTCTCCAAGCAACTGTTTTTACAATAGCTTTCGCTCTCTTTTTGCAAAATTTTATCGATATAAATCTAAAGAGTTCCTTAGCATTTTTAGTTTCTAACCACTATACTTCGTGACTGAGATCGTCTAGAAGGTTAATCCGACTTTGACCACAAAAATCTTAATGTGGATATTGCTTCTTTGGTTCGTCGTCGGCGCTTGCATGCCCCTACTAGACATAACCTTCTCTTTCCCTTTTTTTTATTTCCAGGTGCCTCTTGAACCAACCACAGACGACCAAGCCATGATCATTCTCAGATTGCAGATAGTCCGGGCAGCGTCTTTCATGACTATGGCTTATTTTATTTTTAAGTACCTGCGAAATCGAAAGCCACTATCTTCGGTAGTCCCTGTCTTGGTCTTTATTAACTTCTTAATTTTCTTTTCAGTGATTTATACTCTCAGATCAGGGTACATCTGGAGCTGGAAAGAGTGGTCGGTTTTTGGATTCTTGTTAGTTCTTTCTTGGGTTTTGTTCAGAGAAAATCGAAGCGAAGCAACAAAGATTTTCTCAAAAGATTGGTAATATATCCAAATAGGTGATTTCGCGCCAAAACAGACTATTTTTGTCCATTTCTTATCTAAATTGGCGAAGCCTCCATTTTTTTACCACTTTCTGACGCATCCTTTTCTTTGCTTATTCCTTCAGAGATATTACACTCTTGTCTGGTTATTGGGATTATCATTAACCGAAGGCTTGGCTAACGAAGGGGTTCTCCTTATTAGGTAACTCTGAGGGAGAGAAAACTGCAGGAAGATATTAGCCCTTCCAAAGCCACGCAAAATTTATCATCGATGAAATAGAAATAGAGGGGATCCAAATGGATAAATTGTTTTTGCAAAGCGGAGACTTCGTCGGAGTGTCTTTCTGGCTTGTCTCGATAGGAATGATAGCAGCTACTGTTTTCTTCCTATACGAAGGACTAAGGGTCAAGCAGCAGTGGCGACTATCGTTACTTGTTGCTGCGCTCGTTTGTCTGGTAGCCGCTGTTCACTATGACTACATGCGAGACTTCTGGGTAGCAACATCAAGCACTCCTAACATTTATAGGTACATTGATTGGCTAATTACCGTACC
The DNA here is from genome assembly GCA_902567095.1 of uncultured OM182 clade bacterium. Classification (GTDB taxonomy): domain Bacteria; phylum Pseudomonadota; class Gammaproteobacteria; order Pseudomonadales; family Azotimanducaceae; genus UBA9659. The sequence continues at coordinate 14,836 of CACFLG010000001.1, read as the reverse complement.
TCTTCAAATGATTGAGTTCTGGTTGATTCTAGCAGCTGTTGGAGCGGCGGTAGGCTCATCATCTTTCTTGCGACTACTTATCGGCACCTTGGTTATGCTGGTCTTCGGATTTATGGGAGAGGCAGGATACATGGACTCAACGATAGCATTCGTTATCGCGATGGTAGGTTGGGCTATTATCATCTATGAAATCTTTGCAGGAGAGGCAAGCAAAGCAGCTGGCTCATCAAATGCATCGGTTCAGGGTGCATTCAGTGCAATGAGGCTTATTGTCCTAGTTGGTTGGGCAATATATCCGTTAGGCTACGTTTTCGGATATATGCTTGGTCAGGTGGACGCCAACACATTGAATATCGTCTACAACCTCGCTGACTTTGTAAACAAGATCTTGTTCGGTCTTGTCATTTGGAATCTTGCAATTAAAGATTCTGGAGAAGCTAGCCACTAATTTTTCGTAAAAATTAGTACGAAAACCCCGGCAAGGCCGGGGTTTTTTTTGTGTCGTAGAACAGTTCTGAGCTCGCCTAGAAAGCAATCTCTTATTGTCTTTGCGAGAAGGAGAGAAACTTGAGGAAAACCATACCGGTATTATTTGGAGCAATCCTGAGTTTATACATTCTGATTGAAGAAGTACGCCCCAGAATATTTCCCAAAAGATTTGGAGAAGTAGTGCACGATACGATCTTTCGTAGCGGCCGAATCCACCCTGATATCTATGATTCTGTTTTGAAAAAAAACAAGATCGATACCATTATTTCTCTCACCGAAAAAAAATCTAATCATGACTGGCAGGATCAAGAGATAGAAATAGCTGAGGAATTAGGTATCCCCATCTACAGATTTCCATTGAAGGGCGACGGTACCGGAAACCCCGCTGAGTATAAAAAGGCTTTGGTGAAGTTAAAGCAAGAGGAAAATGCTGGGAGAAAAGTCCTTCTCCATTGTGCAGCTGGTACAAACAGAACAGGGGGGGCTATCTTCTTATACAGAACAATTTTCGAACAAATATCCGATAGAAGAGCCATATCTGAAATGCAACATTATGACTTTAGCATCAAAGATAACGGACACCTAATTCCGTATTTGAAAAATATTAGGCCATCTGTAGAGCAAACTCTTCTATCCGAAGGGCTGCTTTGAGAGCATCTACAGCCCATCAAATTCGCGGGTGCGACGAGCCTTCCTTTCGAGCTGCTCAAATCTTTTAGACTGCCTTTTCGATCCAGCAACTAATCAACTCATGCTGTTTTTTTGTACGAAGCTGCTCTCTAGATTCTTTCCAAATAGCAAAGCAAACCAAACCACAACGCCAGAGCCATTGCCAGGAAACCAAAAACGTAATCTTGTCTTGCTAAACTCAAAGGTCATAACCAAATTTTGTCGATAAGCCTTTATAGCTCGAGCCAACTTCAGCGCTTTACTCGACTATAAGATCTGACGGTTCCCTGCCCCCTTTTACTCCTCGATCAAAAAAACAAAAATTCGAACTAGTTAAATAGTCCTAACTTAATCAAAGCAAAGGACAGACGAGTTTCACTTTGTTGACCAACCTAAGAAACCTCAGATTCATCTCAATTAATAAACAAAAGCAAATTTAGTTGCTCCCAAGAATCATAGAATCCCGAGCGGTCTTTGTTATTTAACGCTGAGGAGACAATTTTTACTGGATGTCTTAGAGACTAAAAGAAGCGGAGAGGACTCCCCGCTTCTTTACAGAACCAAAGATGAATTCTTAACGAATGACGTAACCATCCCACTTACGGAGTTCCGAGCAATCAAGAATCTCAAGCATCTTAGCTTGAAGCTCCTGCCCCCCTTTTGAGTTTTCAAAGATCATGTTATCTCGAGCAGACTCTTCAGCACTTGCGCTAAAGTGAATCCAGTTGAAGTCCCCAGGTTCGGGTGAGACACCATCAGGTACACCGACTAGAAACCAGTAACCCTGATACAAACCCTGGGCCTTACTTGCTTGAATATGCGGGATAAACTGCTCCAACATAAACGGACGGAAATCATCAATAGACCTTCCTTCCTTGTAGCTACAGAAATTGTTTTCAAGGTAATAGGGTAACTCGCTCGCAAAACCCTCAGGAGCTTCAAGCGGCTGATAGGTTACAAAGCCGTGGCGATCCTGGCCGACCGTGTTACCGCAGGTCAAGTGATCTGGATATTTCTCTTGAAGGCGATCATTTATCCCAGCTTTTTCATATTCGTCCCATCCCGCCGTCATGGTCTCTTTATCAGTCCAGCGTAGCGCCCATAGACCGTCGAAACGATCATCTGTCTCTCCTCTCGGCTGATAACCAAACGCGCCCTCGACAATATTTTCGAGTTTTTCTATTTCCGCGTTCCAGTCTGCCACGAATTTCATCGAAGTCTCTTGAGTCCAATTATCCCCGCGCTTACACCACAGATACTCATAGTAAGCCGCTGGTGTTGTTGCCGCCTGCAGAGTTTCGTCATCTAAACCACCTCCAATCTCTGCAGACTGATTTGTGTTGTCACAAGCGGACAAAAAAAATACCGCAAAAAATATCGCTGCTAGCCTTAAAGTCATATTTGTTTCTCCCTGTTAAAAGCCCGACGCGGCATCATCTTAAGCATTTATAATCAAAGAACAACAAAAAAAGGCGAGATCTACTCGCCTTTTCTTTTTTACTTGTGAGATTGTTCTAGAGAGATGCTGGACGCCTCAGAATGCGGCCATCCCAGCCCTGAAAGTCAGTGCAGTCGACTACATCATAGAAATTTTCTACGATCTTCTGCCCTTCATCTGAACCTTGAAATACAGATTCGTTTGTCACAGACTCCTCTTCAGTTTCAGTGAACTCGATCCAATTGAAATCTCGGACATCCTCTCCCTCGTAATCGGGCACGCCTATCATAAACCAAAAGGATTCATATAAGCCTCCTGCCTTCCCTGCCTGTATGCTTGGAACAAACTGATCCCTGACCACCGGGCGAAGATCGTCTACTGACTTCCCTTCTTTAAAATTACAAAACTGGTTTCTAAGGAAGTAGTTAGAATCGCTAGCAAAGCCGTCCGGAGTCTCCATTGGAGCGTACATTTCGAAGCCAAAACGATCGGTTCCCGGGGTGTTGCCACAATCCAATCTGTCAGGATATTTCTCCTCTAACCGCTCTTGGGCTCCTGATGCCGCATACTCAGCCCAACCTCTATCACTCGCTGCTTTGTCACCCCACCTCAGAACCCAGAGGCCGTCATAACGATCATCTGTCCAGCCTTTGGGAACATAAGCCGCAGCTCCGTCCAAGTTGTCAGACATCGTATCTATTTCTTTATTCCAATCCGCAATATAGTCAGCAGATGTATCCTGGCTCCAGTTTTCGCCCTGCTTGCACCAAAGGTATTCGTAATAAGCGACCGGCTCCGGGTTCGTGGCTTCGACCGCTGCCGACTCGGCAGCCACCTCGGCATCCCCAGACTTATTGCATGCGGAAATCAGGAAAGCGCCAAAAATTATAATCAATAGTCTTAACATTCTATTCTCCTTTTTTTATTCCTATTCAGCCGCGATGCGAGAGTTTGCGAAAAAATACAAACTCCATCTGCCCGGCTTTGACTAAGTTACGACGACTCAGGTCTTCGCAAAAAGAAGCCATCGGACTGGTTCTGATCAGTGCATTCCGAAACCTCGTCGAACATGGCTTGTATCGAATTACCCTTCTCTCTACCGAAATAAATACCGGTTTCTTTTTCCATCGCGTCAGAATTTGCGAAGTAATCCATCCAGATAAAGTCAGCGCGGTTCTCACGCTCAAAATCGGGAGCACCCACCATGAACCAATAACTAGGATAGCTTCCATCTGCTCTTCCTTCCTCTATTGCTGGCACGAAGTGATCGCGAATGACACGGGTTAGATCCTCCGGACCCTTTCCTTCATTGAAATTACAAAACTGGCCCTGAACAAGATAAGGCTCCTCATCGGCAAATCCATCTGGTGCACTTAGACCGGAATACATATCGAACCCAAACCGATTCTGACTTACCTCATTTCCGCATTCGACCACTTCAGGGTGCATGGTTTGCAACCGATCATCTGCCCCAGATTCTTGATACGTCGACCAACCTTTTTCCATCGCCGCTTTATCAGGAAAACGAAGAACCCAAACCGTATCGAAATTTTGGTTTTCTGCATCCTTTGGCACATAAACGAATGCACTATCTAGGGTGTTTTCCATGCCGTCGAGCTCCGCATTCCAGTCGGCGACAAAACTCTGAGCCGATTCCATCGTCCAATTCTCGCCTCTCTTACACCAAAGATACTCATAATAGGCAACGGGGGTAGGCTCGACTTCTGCCTCAACCGACACCTCATCCACGTCAACAGCGTTATCACACGCGGACAAAAAAATGCCCGCTAGAGCTAAAACCGCTAGTTTTAATCTCATAATCTCTCTCCTAAAAAATATCGATTATTCTTTAACACAGTTCTTAACGCCCCTCAGAAGCACTCTAACAGATCATTTTATAGTCCCAAAACCATTTTTTACCCCCGAAAACACCATTGAAAAAAAAATTCGCCAACGAAACGCCGACTGCGAAAAATTGTTCGCAACGTTGTCTAACTCAGTTTAGTATCAAAGCTCGGATTGTTAACGGGAGTGAACGGAATATGGCAAAAGCATCTGATCTATTTATAGAAACATTGGAAGCAGAAGGAGTTGAATATATCTTTGGAATTCCTGGCGAAGAGAATTTAGACTTTCTTGATAGCCTATCTCGTTCAGAAAAAATAAAACTCATCTTGACTCGACATGAGCAAGCCGCTGGTTTTATGGCGGCCACTTATGGCAGATTCACGGGTAAAACGGGTGTTTGCTTGTCTACTCTCGGGCCAGGCGCAACAAATTTTGTAACATCGGCCGCGTACGCTCAACTTGGCGGGATGCCGATGATGATGATCACTGGCCAAAAACCAGTGAAAAAATCAAAGCAAGGCCGATTTCAAATTCTTGACGTTGTCGACATGATGGGACCAATCACAAAGTACACACATCAGATCGTCGCCAGCGATAATATTCCCAGCAAAACCAGAGAGGCATTTAGATTAGCTGAAGACGAAAAACCAGGTGCCGTGCACTTAGAGTTGCCGGAAGACATCGCGGATGAGCAGACAGATGAGAAGCCTATGATCCCTCAGCCGGCAAGAAGAGCCGTCGCAGAAGAAAAAGCAATACGGTCGGCTGTGGAGAGTATCGAAGCTGCAACCGCCCCCCTTTTAGTCGTTGGAGCCGGCGCCAATAGAAAAGTGACTGGTAACATGCTGGCTGCCCTAGTCGAAGACTTTGGGATTCCCTTTGTAACGACTCAGCTCGGGAAAGGAGTGGTCGACGAGAGGCATCCGCTTTTTATGGGTAACGCAGCGCTAAGCGCTGGAGATTTTGTTCATCGAGCGATTGAGGCCTCTGATCTCATAATAAATGTCGGCCATGACGTCATTGAGAAACCTCCTTTTTTCATGAAGGACGGGGGACCGACTGTTATACACGTATCCTTTAATCGCGCCGAGGTAGACCCCGTCTATTTCCCCCAGATTGAAGTAGTTGGAGACATTGGAAATGCGCTTTGGCAAATCAAGGAAAAACTTTCTAAACAAAGCCATTGGGATTTCTCCAGAATGGCGTTTGTTAAAACTAAACAAAACGAAAATCTTAGTGAGGGAGAGGACGACCCTCGGTTTCCAATCTACCCCCAAAGACTAGTGAAAGAAGTGCGTAATGCGATGCCTGATGATGGGATTATATGTCTGGATAACGGCGTCTACAAAATCTGGTTCGCTCGAAATTACCCTGCTTATCTACCAAACACCGTGTTGCTAGATAATGCCTTAGCCACAATGGGTGCGGGCCTGCCATCGGCTATGGCCGCGAACTTAGTCCATCCAGACAAAAAAATTATGGCGATCTGCGGTGACGGCGGGTTTATGATGAACTCCCAAGAGCTAGAGACGGCCGTTAGGCTAAAGTTGAATCTTACCGTCTTAATTTTGAATGATAGTGCATACGGAATGATTCGATGGAAACAAGCAAACATGGGCCTCAAGGACTGGGGACTTGAATATGGAAACCCTGATTTTGTGAAATATGCAGAGAGCTACGGAGCATTTGGTCACAGAATTGAGAGCTCAGATTCCTTATCGGACATTTTAAAACACTCTCTGGACACTCCTGGGGTTCATTTGATCGATTGCCCAGTGGATTATTCTGAGAATGACGAAATCCTGAACGTTAATATTAAGAAACTGAGTGCAGAAATTTAGCGAGGAGACTTCGAAGTGGGACTAAGAGAGAAATATCCTTACTTTTTGGCGAATGAGGCAGTCTATGCAAACGATGACTTAGTCGTTACAGATAAGTATACGAACCAGCCAGCAACTCGAGTGGCGCTCGCGGATGCGAAAGCCATTGACCAGGGGATAGCTGCTACTGTTCTTGCCGCTCCTGAAATGGAGGACATGCCCTCTTTCGAAAGGCAACAAATTCTGGAGCATTGTGTGGCGAGATTTCGAGAGAGGTCGGATGAACTTGCCTACGCGCTATGTATTGAGGCTGGCAAACCCATTAAAGACAGCGAAGGCGAAGTCAGTCGACTTATTGATACCTTCAAAATTGCAGCAGAAGAGTCAGTGCGAATTCCTGGAGAGCTCCAAACTCTGGACATATCACCAAGAGCAAAGGGCTACAGAGGAATGTGGAAGCGAGTGCCGATCGGACCATGTTCTTTCATCTCTCCTTTCAACTTCCCGTTAAATTTAGCAGCACACAAAGTCGCGCCGGCAATAGCGGCTGGCTGCCCATTCGTTATGAAACCGGCCTCAAGAACGCCACTCGGTGCAATAATTATGGGAGAGGTGTTGGCAGAAACCAGCCTACCAAAAGGGGCCTTCTCAATTCTGCCCTGCTCGAGAGATGGTGCCGATCTTTTCACAGTAGACGAAAGATTAAAACTTCTAAGCTTCACCGGCTCACCAGGAGTCGGCTGGGACTTAAAAGCAAAATGCGGGAAGAAAAAAGTAGTTCTTGAGCTTGGGGGCAATGCTGCTGTTGTGGTTGATGCGGACACCCAGGATATTGACGACGCGATCGAGAGAATAATCTTTGGTGCTTTTTATCAATCTGGACAAAGTTGCATTGGAGTTCAGAGGATTATCATTCATGAAGAGATTTATGATGAGTTCAAAAGCAAGCTGGTAGAAGCAACGAAAAGACTGAAATCCGGCAATCCCCAAGATCCAGACACTTTCATAGGACCAATGATTTCGGTTGGAGAAGCCGAGAGATTAAAGGGTTGGATAGACAGCGCGGTTGCGGACGGGGCCAAGCTTCTTTGCGGCGGGAGCATTGAAGAAAACATGTTGGAAGCGACACTACTAGAAAATGTTCCGGCTGATGCGGATGCTGCTCGGGAAGAAGCATTCGGCCCAATGGCACTAATTACTAAATTTAGCACCTGGGACGAAGCAATCAAAATAGTTAATAATAGTAAGTTCGGAATTCACGCAGGAATATTTACAAGAGACTTTTACAAAGTTCAACGGGCCTGGGATAAAATGGAAGTTGGTGGAGTAGTAGTCGGAGATGTTCCGTCCTATAGAGTTGATAACATGCCCTATGGCGGCGTGAAGGATTCCGGAATCGGTCGAGAAGGCGTCAAGTTTGCGATAGAGGATATGACCGAAATACGAAACCTTGTAATTCGCTCCCATCCTTACTAGCTTTTTAGACTTTCTTTTACGGATCTATAGGGTCGAGATTACAAACCGGTGGTGCCTCGCATTGCCTTCTGAAAAGCAAGAGGATTGTAACGATCTTGGTTCTCAACGGTTGCATAAAGCCCATTAAGCCAAGCCTCTGATCGACCTCTCGTCCCATTAGCCTGGAGAAGAAGGTCCACTGCCATAACAGCCTGCTCTGCAGCAACGTAGTCCCTGAATTTTCCTTCTTGTCCCATCTTTAATATCTCGAGCATTACATCCTTAGAGCGCTCCGGTATCAGATTGAGTTTCTCTTCCAACCCGTCAAGAAAAACCGTGAGATCTGCTAGAGATCTCGCGAGTCCGACGGTTTTGCTGGACGCTAAATGAAGGTCTTTAGACAACTTCGCAAAGCTTCTGCTCCTCTCTGGCATCAGCACTTCCACCATCGGAAAAATCATGCTTAAACCCGCATCGTTTAATCGAACCGAACCGGGAGGAAGGCCAACAGTTTTGTTCTGCCGCCACTTAATATCAGAAATTGGGTGGTGACACGCATGACAGTCAAAAAGGGATAACTCGGGAAATCGATCATCACTTTTATTCAAATGCTCTTCAATTAGCAAAACCGTCTGTCTCGCGGCCTGAAGTTGCCCGACGGCCCAGACGACGACACTATCCTCATCCCATTTTCTCTTTCTATAATCAGAATCAACCAGATAATGCGGAGGTTCTAGCGCGGTAAACGTATCAAGCTCTATCGAGAGTCTTGGATGGCCTGCCCCCATAATCTCGTGACTAGCTATCTTATTCTGGTCACCCATGTGACATGAAAAACAAAGGTTCGCTCGAGCCAATGCATCATAGGTGGGATACAATCCATCTCCAACATTTTGCGCATGACTCTGGTTGGGATCGGTGTGTGATGAAAGATAAGTCTCCGAGCCTCCATGACAACTTTCGCAACCCACGCCATCAGAAATCTGAAACTTGGGACCCCTTCTCTCGGTAGGCACATTGTCAGCATGACAATCTAAACACACGCCTGCTTCGTGGGCGTTGGGAAGCCCCAAGTTACGTGCTATGCGTTTTGAGTCTTCGTTGAATAGAAGATTATAAGCATTACTGTGGGGATCTAGCCTGCTCCAAGTTACAAATTCATTTTGAAGAACATTAGTAGCTGACCGCGGCCGAATCGAACCATGACAAACTCCTGACGCGCAAGTCGCTACGCCCATGTGCATCTTTTCCGCGTATTGCGGAATCTCACTACCGAAGACCGGTAAATAAATTAAAAAACCAAGCGACATGAAGAATATGTGTACTGATTTCATTCGATCTCCATTCTTTGAGTTTCAGCCGTAAGTTTTTGCGTTGGATCATCCTCGACAAACCAAGGCTTGCCTTTTTTGTCTAAATAAAGGCCTCGCATATCGCTCTCTGAGAGCGGACCAGACCCTATCCTGTTGAATAGAGCAACTTGGCCACCAGTCTCATCGACCGCTCTGTCTCTTTCTAAACCTCGAGACAAGCCCAATGCTTTACCCTGCATTGGAAAACTCGCAATAAGCTCTGGCATCGGCTCAGGACTAAAACCGTAGTATCTAGGCTGTGAATCGGGTGAAGTAAGCTGGATAACCTTCAAACCGTCGACGCCATCAGCTACGTAGGCATAAAGGCTAGCGTTAGTGCTAGCAACCACAACATCCTGAGCATCCACGATGCCAGTGTTGAATTGCTTGTAAAGCCTAATATCCTTAGGATCTTCAATATCTACTATTATCAAGCCATCCGACCCAGCTGCGACGTAGGCATAGGTTCGCGCGAGAAAAACCTTGTTAGCATCCGCCAGAGCCAATTTCGAATCTAGAACTAGCTGAGGCTTTTCGGGATTAGTAATGTCAATTGTCTTCAGACCCTCAGAATCCGTTACAAAGAGGTACCTGAATTGTTGAACCACTGACCGACCAGAAACAAGTGGCACGGTTGCTAAGTGCTCTGGATTTAAAGGATCATCCAAATTTAAGACAACCAAGCCCGCGTCAGCGATTATGTAGGCGTATCGACCGCCCACAGCAATGTCCCTAGCACCCATTAACACGCCACCCTCATTCCAAGTCAGCGCTCGCGTCAGGAAGTTGTTTCTAGGCTCGCCGTCAGCCAAGGTTCCTATGTCGGTAAGAATTATTCCCTCGACCGAATCGGTAATTACCGCGTAATTGTAAATAGGGTGAAAGGGCTTTTCTTCATTAATCACCCTCATTAATTCACCCTTATTTCGCTCTGGCGCTATTGGCTGGGTAGTAATAAGAGACAGGCACGTCGCGTTCTCGCTATCAATTGTTGTATTGTGCCCCCTCTTCGACGACGGCGCGGTAATGATTCTCTGACTGATTCCTTTATTGGCAATCCCAGCAACGTCATAAACAATCATTCCCTTTTCCCCTGCCGCGGCGAACAAATATTCACCACGAAGCTGCAAGCAGCTGACTTTCCCCGACCGGTGCCTGTGTCCCGTCTCTAATTGTTTAGATTTTTGTTGGTGCTTTTCATAAAAGTCTGGGTAAACAATCCGATGCAAGTGGCTGCCAATCACCGTCTGGGGCTCAGACCACTCAGTAACCTGAACCGCCTCCACCGACTGATCAGTGCCAACCCAAGCGTGGTAGCCAACAAAGTCGATGAAATCCGTACCGTATCCGAGCGTTTGCGCCATGATCGCATTGTTGTCCGAATCTTTAGACAGGTGACAATCAGAGCAAACCCTGGTTTCCGTCTTTCGAACAGTATGAGCAAAGTGGGGATTTATAACCTGCGAGCTATAACCGCTCGCCGAAATCGGGGGTTGCTGAATATAGATTTTTTCTCGATTGGAATTAGTCGATGAAAGTACCAATGCTGATGTTGATCTAAGCGGCGCTATACGCCCACCATTAAGTTCGCTTCTCCTGCCCAACATAAAAATCTGATCCCGAACAACCTGAGGATTGTACGTCGCATAATTCCTAGTTATTCCACCCTCATAATGGTTTCTCTTTGTCTTCCAATTAGCTTCTATGGGAAGGTGACACCCACCACAACTGGTTGTCCAAGATTGATGGCAGGTATAACACTCGATGGTGTCGTAGTCATGAGCCCGTTGATCACCGGCAACTTGACTACCCCAAGCCTGAGTGTCTGAATCTTTAGACATCATCTTCGCGCGGGCAGCCTTTTTGTTATACCCAGCATGGTTCTCATTGACGCTATCCTTAACGAGACTCATTTCCCACTCTTTCTCAGGCCACAAGAGGCTGCGTTGGAACAGTTTTCCATCTCGCCACTCAAATCGTTTCTCACCATCTGGATTTCTAAGCAAAGACAAATCATTGCCCCCCGGGGGTGCAGCAGGGCCCGAGGTTCTGAGGGTTGGATATTTCTCCGCTGTTCCATGGCAATCCACGCAATCGATCTCCACCGCAGCGGCAACCTCACCGTAAATGTGTCCATTCCCGTGACTGTCTTGGGAGAAGTGGCAATCAACGCAGTGCATTCCGACATCGGCATGAATGCTTGACATATGAACCGCCTTATCAAATTTCTTAGGGTCGTCCGGCTCAACTATGACGCCATCTTTATCTAACAAATTCCCTTTACGATCTTTCTTGAATACTGCCCTGAAATTCCAGCCGTGACCGTGGTAGTCGGCAAACTGAGTATTTTTCAGAGTTGGGTTGAGATCTGATACGTCTCTCAAGAAATCCTGATCGGACCATAACCCAAGCACCGCGGCAGCCTCCGGGTTAGTCTTGTTGGATTTTCGAATTTCTTCTGATGAGGGGTACTTTTGCTTTTTAGGAAACATTGACTCAGCGTCAGATTCATAATCCCACATGGTATAACCCAAATAAGTGTTAACAAACATGTTGGGTTGATGCATGTGGCATGACATACAACTTGCCGTCGGAATAGCTCTAGTGAATTTATGTTCTAAGGGATGTCCCTCTTCACTCTTGTTAATCGTTGGATCGACAGTCTGAGTTTTTCCTGTGTGCCCAAATTTCGCGTAAGGGCCGGAGTGTTTCGGATCACGATCGTTCGCATAAACAACATGGCAAGCCCCGCAACCGGAAGTTCGAAAGTCTCCCGGGTTATCATTGGTGCCTAAAAACCACATCAACGGGTCATTTAGACGAGTCTTATGGACATTGAGCACGGGCACGGATATTCTTTGGCCAGTCCCAGGCCCTCTGTTTGATTGGCGAAAGTCAGGCCTACCAGGCTCCTCTATTCTCTGCAACAGACCAAGGGCATTAGGTAAACCGGTTTCAGGAAACAGATTAGAAATATTCCGGCCGCCCCTCTCAAAGACCCTAAAAACATCACCCGGCGGGACCGTCTCCCAAGCCGGGATAGGGTAAAGCTGTTCGATTACCCCATGATTCTTCCAGGCGGACTCGGGATCGTCTAGCGGCGGGCCAACAATAGCACTGGGCTTGCCATCTGGTGTATAGGCCTCTCCCAGCAAATATTTCTTGTAAGGAAGTATACCGTTAGCGTAAGTCGCCCCGCCAAAAAGCATAGCCCCTGTTGCCATAATGCTCCGCTTCGCTGCCTGAACTATTGGCAGGTGACAGGCGCCACATGCTTCCTCCGCTACTCGGAGATCAGAAGGATTAACAAATCTTACGAATTCTTTGGCCTCCTTGTTGAGCAGGGCGTAGCTGTCTTTTGGATTCGCGCTGTGAGGGTAATGCCAATCGTCAGGATAGCTCGGCAAAACGTGGGCGCGTTCCATTAGATTTTTATTATGTGAATCGCCCTCCAAGGCGAACACGCTCGCGTTTCCGCCGTGACAATCAGTACAACCCAATATAACCCCCGGGTTTTCATGCATAGTCATAGAATCAGTTTTGCTGTGACAAGACTGACAACCCGCACTTTTCTCTATTGCTGAAGCATAAGATTGAGCCCGGGGAGCAGGCACCATTTCATCGTATACCCTCTCAACATAGCGAGAGTAGTCGGCGCCTAAAACCGAATGAGAGGATACTATTAGAGCAAGCAAAATCAATGCACGCATTCTTTTAAACATATCCATCAGTAAGTCAGTGTCAAATTGAAAAGAACGGAGTAAGGTGTGGCGGACTCCTCTCCAAACAAATCGTCGAAACCATCGCCCGGAATCAAGGCCGAACCCGAAAATCTCGCAACTATATTCTGAGACATAAAGGGTCTCCATATCAATGAGATCGAAATGTCTTGCCCTAACACCTCGTCTATATCTGACTGCTGCCTAAATCGCTCCAGAGTCTGAACCTCATCAAACATCAGATGGTTAATGTTGGCAGAAAGCCTCAATTCTGGCAGCAAATCTAAATCTGCACCAAGGCCAATTAAAATGATTCCAGGATTAATAAAGTTAGACTGCCCTTGCTCTTTGCTAGGCCGGAGCGAAGGCAAAACTCCATTACGTCCAGCCAAAGAAACCCCGCCACCGCCTATAAATGGAACGTTTTGTCTGATCCAGAAACTGGTATCCGCCCCCGCAAATTGAGGATTCTCAAACACTGCATCAAACCCCTTGGCCTTCAAATCAAAGGTGTCATCATCGCCAGAGGCATACAAAAAAGAAAACTTTGGTCTGAACCAGTCGAAGTCAACAGACAACTCCGTGGCGGTAAACCAAGCCATTACCTCCTCTTCAACACCGGGAAGCCTTGAGCTATCTTGCTCTCCTACAGCAAGATACCAAGAAGTCGTAATGTTCAGACGGTCAAAGTGGCCATCACCGTTATAGCCGAGATAAGTGATGTCATAATCTCTAGCAGAGCGCTCCTCGAGAAGTGATGAGGGGCGCTGAATGAACCCGTTCTTATCGAACTCGAACCTTCTGCCACTCTCTCTGTTTCTATTGTGGAGGATAGTTGCTTGCGAGAAGTAACCTTTCACGGGAAAATCTTGCTTATAGAGATTAGCAACGAACACATCATCTTTTCGAGGCGACTGAGTAAGGTCGTTCAACCCCGAGTTAGTGTCTTTTTCGAGGCGCCTAAACCATGCAAGGTTGTACTGATATATATTGTTGTCTCTAGTTCCAAATAGTCGAACGCCCAGTTGATTGTCTTGGAACAGAAACCCTCTCCAGTCGCTTGAAAAAGGCTGAATACCGACCCTGATGCTATCAAAATCGTACCTCTCTCCAATGTTGCTAAGGTGCTTGTCGATAAAGAGTGCTTGCACTCCCATGAACGTATCTTTTCTCCTTCTACCGTCTCTGCCGCCATCATTAGGCGCAATATCCAAAACCATCACCTCGTCGGCATGAACTTTATTGATCTGGAAAGCCGGGGTAAATCGAAATTCCCAATCAGGCGGCTTGAAGGTGGTGTTTCCCTTGTAAACAACATTCTCAATGATGAAGGTCTGAGCCAAAATAGTGGTATCACCCAACCCAATCGTGTCCAGGCTGCCGGCTCTCGCGGTCGTCGAAACCCCGACCGGTATCGGGAACCTTCGAGGTTCTACGATCGTATCAGAGATTGCGATAATGCTATAGAACCAGTCCTTGCCCCATGCAGGAACATCGCCCTTTAGCACGTTCTGCCCGTTGTAGGGATCCCACAGATTTGACTCCACCCCAACGGTCCTAACAATCCGCCATCGATCTGGGATGGGAGGGCCAAGACTTATTTGCGCCTCATAAGGAACCACCCTCTTGCTGTCTTTTAATTCTGGTGAGCAAACAGGGAGCTTATATTCCTCGACCGGAACGCCAGGACGGCGCCGAACCGAAGCTGTTTCTTGTTCCTCATCGACACACATTTTTTCAACTTCAGGCAAGACCCCTGCCAAGTTTTTTCCCGAAACGAGAAGCATCAAAATTACGAGGGTTGGGCATACGGCCAAACGGCTACAAGCCATTACAAACCTCCGTCTCCGCGCTATCTATAAAAGGCACTTGGGGACAGTTGACGTAGCGAAGGCGTACTTGCTGTCCAGGGATTTCTAATTGATCTGCTCGAAGTTCAGGGGGAGCATTTCCCAGCCCATTGCCGACTCGGAGCCCGGCTTGGTGAACTCCGAGAAACGAGATCATGTCGTCCTGATCCACGCCATCTCCTGACACCCCTATCCC